>JAHFTO010000054.1 GCA_023269355.1 Chlamydiota bacterium
TAAAGTGTCGCGCTTTAGCAACACACCAGTGATAGCCATGCAAATCGAAGTTGTGAATAAAGAACGGTTCCCTCCGCGTAAAGTCGGAGTTTTTTGCGGCATTGGCCAGCCTGCGCGCTTTTTGCAGACCGCGCGTGACTTAAATCAGGAAATTGTTGACACTCTTATTCTCAAGGATCATGAGCCACTGTTAGAGTCCGACCTGAGAAAATTTGCAGACATTTGTATTGCAAAAGGCGCTAGCGCGCTTTTATGCACAGAGAAAGACTTCATAAAATTATCTTCTCATGAATCCTTAAAATTGGATATCTTGCCCGTTGAGATTGCATTAAAAGTCACCGAGGGCAGGGAGCATTGGGAAAAACTCATCGATAACATTTTGGATAGGATCAACGCATGAGCGAAGACATTAAAGTATTGTTGCCAAAACTTGGAGAAAGTATCCATAGCGCAACCATTGTCCAGTGGTTTAAAAAGGTCGGAGATCCCGTCAATCTCGATGAACCCTTATTGGAAGTTTCTACAGATAAAGTGAACAGCGAGATTCCTTCTCCTGCAGCAGGAGTGCTCAAAGAGATCCACGCTGCTCCCGATCAAGAGCTCCAAGTAGGAGCATTGATCGCTGTTATCGGTGCAAAAGGCGCCGTTCAAGAAGCTTTAATCGTTCCGAAGGCGATGCCAACTGCAGCCCCTACTCAAGCTCAAAGTGATGAGATGAAAAACTTCTTTTCTCCAGCGCTTCTTCGCATTGCTAGAGAACAAGGGATGGGCTTAGACGAATTAGAAAAAATCCCTGGCACTGGAATGGGTGGAAGGCTGACCAAAAATGATCTCGAAGCCTACGTCGAAAAGAAAATGGCCGCTCCAAAACAGATGACCACTCCAAAGCCTTGCCCTTACGCTGCAAAACCGATCGCTCCTTCGAGCTCAGGACAAGAAGTAGAACGTCTTAAAATGACCGGCATGCGCAAGACCATCGCTGATAACATGGTGCGCTCCTTTTATGAGGCTCCTCACGCCACTCTTGTCACCGAAGTCGACGTGACCAATGTGATTAAGCTAATTCAGGAGAAAAAAGAAGAGTTTCAAGCAAAACATGGATTTAAACTGACGGTCACGGCCTTTGTTGCAAAAGCCATTAGCCGAGCTCTTAAAGAATATCCTTTGATCAATTCCTCTCTTGAAAAAGATGAGATCCTTGTCAAACGCTTTATCAATCTTGGCATCGCTGTAAGCGTAGACAATGGATTGATGGTCCCTGTCGTCAAAAATTGCCAGCAGATGGGAATTACAGCTATCGCCAAAGCAATTGGCGAGCTTTCCGTAAAAGCCAGAAACGGCACTTTGGCACCCAATGATGTCAAAGACGGCACCATCACCATGACGAATTTTGGAATGTCCGGAGTCCAGATCGGCATCCCCATCATCCGCCACTCTGAAGTAGCTATCGTCGGCGTCGGCGCCACCTACAAAAGAGTTGTGCCCCTTGAAAATGATGTGCTCGCGATCCGATCACTCATGAACATCTCGCTGACATTTGACCACCGTGTACTTGATGGCATGTATGGCTGCGGATTTATTGCAGCTTTGAAAAAACACTTTGAGGAAGAAGTGACGATTGATTAGGACTTTTAAAGTAGTCGTATTTTGTTTCCTGTTTCCTTGGATTCTTCTGGCAGGTGAACCTGTGCAAACTCCAGAGGACATTGATCGTCTACGTTTTTTTACTTCTCTCTTAGATCAAACTCAGCAAAAAGACAAACCTCAAGGAAAAATCCCTCAGGTGCTCCACTGGATATGGTTGGGCCCTAAACCTTTCCCACAGGAGTCAATCGCAAAACTCAAAGGGTGGATAGATCATCACCCAGACTGGACAGTGAAATTTTGGACAGATTTAGCTCCATCGGCTCATGATGACAGGATGCAAATACAACGTTTTGATCAATTTCCATTAGGAGAACTCAAAGACCTTTATTACTTATGCGATAATTTTGGTGAGCGTTCACAGATATTGCGCTACGCGATTCTTTTAAGCGAAGGGGGGATCTATGTCGACCACGACATGATCTGCATTCAGGCATTGGATTCCCTGCAGCAGAATTATGATTTTTTTTGTGGACTGGAGCCTATCGGACCTACGATTCTCAGCTCCTCCGTCAACCCTTCCCCACATCTTTTGGCAGCAACGCCTCAGCATCCGATTTTAGAGTCAGCAACAGCATGGCTTATGAATCAGTGGCATCGGTTAGAGATGCAATATCCTGGATCAGATCCTTCATCCATCTTGAACCGAGCTGTGCATAGATCCTTTTATGCGCTTTCTGCAGGCATCGAAAGTGCTTCTACACTTTCAGAGAGAAAAGATGCTGTCTTTCCGCCTCACTATTTTAGTTTGCCCAAAGGAAAAGATGCGGTATTTGCGCTACATCAACACTGCGGTAGTTGGTATATCAAAGAAGATGTCAAAGATCTCAAAATACAGCAGCTCTTTGCTTCTATTAAACGTGAGCATAACCAAACCTATTGGCTAGCTTTGGCTCTCATTGTGATTAACCTCTGTATGGGTGCATATTGGTTGAGAAGGGAAAGACGAACATGAGATTTTTATTGCTCTTTTGCGTGATTTTTCATGCGGCCCTTTTTGGAAAAAAACCTCAAATAGATCTCGATGATTTTGATGCCCTCATGGGCAAAGGAACTTCTCATTGGAGCCACGTTAAACACAATTTAGATATTGCCACATTAGAATGGGCAAAAGCTTTATATCACAAGAATAAAAACGCCCAATTTTCTAAAGCAGGTCCCTATAAAATTCCTCCCATCATCCATTTTGTTTGGTTAGGGCCGAGAAGCTTCCCTCCTGAATCAGTGGAAAATGTCCGCACATGGATTGCACATCATCCTGGCTGGACGGTCAAATTCTGGACAGATCGGGATCGACAGCCTCCCTGCCAAGGAATGGAATTAATTGTCGTTCAAAACTCTTCCTTCGCTCGATTCGGAAAGTGTTTTGAACAATCGCAAAATTGGGGAGAAAAATCAGATCTGTTGCGCTATGAGATTCTGAGCCAAGAAGGAGGCGTTTATGTGGATCACGATGCCAATTGCCTCCAGCCTTTTGATGGGATGCATCGCGGCTATGATTTTTATTGCTGCTTAGAACCTCCTCATTGCGCTTTTGTAGGCAGAAATGTCACATGTGGAAATGCTGTGATCGGTTCTCGGCCAGGCCATCCCACCATCCAACATGTTATGGATCTTGTCTCTGAAAGATGGGAGTCACTAGCTGAAAAATATCAGGGAAAAGATGAATACTCACGCATAGAGATTGTGATGCAGCGTACCTATATTCCATTCACGCAAGCAATCTTGACCAATATCGAGCAAGAAGGAGATGTCGACATTATTTTACCTGCTGCTTATTTCTTCCCAAAATCGGGAATATCCCCACTTTATTCGAACCATCTTTTCAAAGGGGATTGGGATGATTCTAAAGTGAGAAAAACTCAAGAAGATCGGAACATAGAACAAGCTTTAGGTAAAATCAGATGCAAAAGTCGGAATCTATCTTTAATGATCCTTGCTCTGATTCTTTTCAATACTGCTCTGATTGGAATCCGCTGGGTGAGAAATCGTCGGAAACGGTTCTATTTAAGAAACAACCTTAGATAATCTTTTTGAGTCTCTCTGACCATACGGGCGATGAACTGGATAAAATTCTGGTCATTGATATGAGCCTGCTCTAGAGAGTCTATGTATTCGCTTCTTGTAATCGGAGGAATGATCGCAATAGGAAACCCTTCCTGGAGCAAAATTAAACTCATAAGGAGTCTGGCGGTACGACCATTCCCATCAATGAAAGGATGAATGAAAACAAATTCTTTATGGGCTAAAGCTGCTGCTTTGACAGGATGGTTTTCTTTTCTGAATTGATCAATGCGGGGAATCAGTGCCTTCATAAGAGAAGGTAACTCTCCGGGTTTTGGCAGGGGATACTTCGATCCAGTGATGATCGCTTTGCTCGATCTATATTTCCCTGCATGTTTTTCATCGACCCGAAAATAAAAAAGTTGATGCAATTGTTGGATGTCTTTTTCTTGAACAGTCTTATTATTAGTAAGTGTGTAGAGAAAATCATAGGCTTCGGCATGCCCAATGGCTTCAAGATGATCTTTAAGGGGCTTTCCACCAATAGTGATTCCCTCTTCTAGAACAATTTTCGTCTCAGATTCAGTGAGAGTATTGCCTTCTAAAGCATTGCTCGAAAATGTCAAACCAATCTTATAGTATTCTTTGATCTGTCTTAGGAAGTCAGAGCTAAGAGGTCTATAAGAGTTGATCTCTTCCTGGAGTGCGTCGATTTCTTTGAAAATATTTGGCTGCATATACCGAATTATACAACGAATTTGCTATGCAAACAAGAGACAAATACTCAGCCCTCCGCAGAAGAATAAGCTGGAGCCCCATCGAAATTGTAGAGGTTTTCCGTGCAAATCACGTCAAAGCCTCTTGTATGCACTTCTTGAATCATCCTGAAAACATCATCGGGAGAGACTTGCGAGTCTTTACGCATAAAGCGCAAGCGATACTGATCTACGCAAAATGTTTCAGGTTGTCCTTCTGGCCACACGCGAACTCCGCGGTTGCCGATCATGATGAGTGGCAATGGAGTCCACGGTCTTGCAGAGGTTTGTTTGATCAAACTTTCTGCAGAGTCTTTGGAACAAATGAATATATCGACTCCGACGAGTTCTCTTTTGACGGCAACGGGTTCGAAATGAGTAGAGATCCTTTCAATTTTGGTGGAGCTCTGATAAGAGACAGTAGGAAGTTTGGTGGGCTTTTGTCCTAAACACTTCACAACTGCATGTCCAAACTCTTTAGTGCCGACATTCTCTTTGCTTAAGCCCTTCTTGAAAATATCACCGGTATGAATGCCATCTTCGATTGTGCGCAGCCACGCATTATGGATCCTTTCGGCAACAGCCGTTTCTCCCAAATAGACCAGCATTTGAATGCTGGCTAAAATCAACCCGGAAGGATTGGCTCGATTTTGACCCGCGATCTTTGGCGCCGAGCCATGGATTGCCTCAAACATCGCTCCTTTGATCCCAATATTCGCTGAACCTGCCAGCCCGACAGAACCCGAGATCTGCGCGGCGACATCGGAGAGAATATCTCCGTAGAGATTGGGCATCACGATCACATCAAAGATCTCTGGCGTGTCAGCAAGCCTTGCCGCGCCGATATCGACAATCCAATGTTCATTCTCAATTTCAGAATATTCCTTGGCAATCTCATCATAGACCTTATGAAACAGCCCATCCGAAATCTTCATGATATTATCTTTGCTAAAACAGCTGACCTTCTTGCGCTTGTAGTGGCGGGCATATTCAAATGCATAGCGAATGATTTTTTCAGAGCCTGGCCGCGAGATGAGTTTCAGCGATTTATAGACCTGAGGGGATTGGCGGTATTCGATCCCAGCGTAAAGATCCTCTTCGTTCTCTCGGACGATGACGACATCCATTTTGGGGTGTTTCGTGTCGACAAAAGGAGCATAAGCGACACAAGGGCGGACGTTGGCGTATAGGCCCATCGTCGTGCGAACAGTGACATTCAAACTCTTAAACCCACCGCCTTGGGGAGTCGTGATTGGAGCTTTAAGAAAAGCTCTCGTATTGCGAATGGTGTCCCAGGATTTAGGTTCAATCCCAGTCTTCACACCCTTCAAATAAAGTTTTTCG
Source organism: Chlamydiota bacterium (assembly GCA_023269355.1). GTDB lineage: Bacteria > Chlamydiota > Chlamydiia > Chlamydiales > Rhabdochlamydiaceae > CAJCIW01. Next base: position 5,748 of record JAHFTO010000054.1, read on the forward strand.
CCGATTTCTACTTGATGCAGCTCAAGCGGCGCACCCGCTTCTTCTAAAATTTGCAAGGTGGCAGCCATGATTTCAGGACCGATGCCATCTCCGAAAGCCATTGCGATAGGGATTTTTGACGTGGACATAAGATTTCTACCTTTAAGACTATTTCTATAATCTTTTTTGTAAAGTAGCAAGTAAAAATCGATTCTCCTATACTCCAGTATATCTATAGAAGTTAAGTAATTTTTATGCTGACCGACCTGCTCAAAGAACAGCGAAACAATGTTCAATATTATTTCGATCATCTGGACTGCAATGCCGTAGACGCAGTGCTTCAGGAATGCTTGCGCACAAAAGGCCTCATTGTGTTTACCGGCGTCGGCAAAAGCGGAATCATATCAGAAAAAATCGCGATGACGATGATTTCTACAGGAACCAAAGCGCTCTATTTGCCTCCCACAAATTTTCTACATGGCGATATCGGCATCCTTTCTGAAAATGATCTACTCATCATCATTAGCCGAAGCGGGGAGACAGAAGAACTGCTCAACCTGATTCCCTTTGCAAAAAGGAGAAATACGCGTCTGATTGCGGTCATCTCCAACCCCACCAGCCGCCTTGCTAAAAGTTGCGATCTATTTATCCATCTTCCCTTTCAAAAAGAACTCTGTCCATTCGATCTAGCGCCAACATCCTCAACAACAGTCCAGCTCCTTTTTGGCGATATGCTGGCCATTGCCATGATGCGCTCTAAAGGCTTTAGCCTTTCATCCTATGCACTCAATCACCCTTCCGGTTCCATCGGCAAGAAAATGACACTTACTGTCAGCGAGCTCATGTATAAAGACCAGCAAATCCCCGTCGCAAAACCCTCCGATCGCTTGGGAGATCTTCTGCTGGAACTATCGAACAAAAAATGTGGCGCCCTTCTGATTACCGATGAACAGCAAAACCTCCTTGGCATCTTCACAGACGGGGATCTGCGCCGAACCTTGCAAGTCCACGGGCCAGACGTTCTTCATAAACCGATTGAAAAATTCATGACCTTGACAGCGCTGACAATTGAAAAAGATGCGCTCGCCTGGGATGCTCTTAAAATCATGCAAAAAGATCCTAAAAAGTTTGTCATGGTCCTTCCTGTCGTCGAACAACAGAAAGTTGTCGGCATTCTTCACATGCATAGCATCGTTCAAGCAGGAATTTCCTGATTGCTGTTTTATTCATCAATTTTTTAATCTAATTGAATCTTTTTTAAGCAAAAGGTTCAAACATGGAAATTTTCAATCCCGCGACATGGCTCATTGTCATTGTCTTTTGCATCGGCTACTTAGCCATCATTTTCGAACACTCTGTTCGGATCAATAAAACAGCAGCAGCGCTTGTGATCGCAGTTTTATGTTGGTCGATCTATTTCGTCACAAATACGCTTCCCTCTAACGCTCATATCCAGCAGCTTGGACATCACGTCGCAGATATCTCACAGATTATCTTCTTTTTAATGGGAGCGATGACCTTAGTCGAGCTCGTCGATTCTCACCGCGGATTTAAAGTCATCACCGACAAAATTCGGACGAAATCTAAAAAAAAGATGCTTTGGATCGTGGCATTTTTTGCCTTCTTCCTCTCTGCCATTTTAGACAATTTGACCACAACGATTTTGATGGTCTCGTTGCTGCGAAAATTAGTGCCAGAGACCAAAGATAGATTTTTGCTTTGCTGCATCGTTGTCGTTGCAGCCAATGCAGGGGGAGCATGGACACCGATCGGTGATGTGACTACAACCATGCTATGGATCAACGGACAACTCTCTACTATAGCTGTCATGAAAGCCCTATTCATCCCATCCCTGATCTCCCTTCTGATCCCGCTCATCTGGTATACAGCGCGGACGAAAGGACGCCTTTCCGCGCGCACTTTGAGCCACGAAGAGACCAAAGAAATGCCAGGGGCCAAGCTCGTCTTTGCGCTCGGCATCGGGGGACTTGTTTTTGTCCCCATTTTCAAGGCCCTGACGGGCCTGCCCCCCTTTATGGGAGTGCTTATGGCCCTTGCTGTCCTATGGTGCGTCACAGACCTCATGCATTACCCTCATAAGGAAAGAGTCCACCTCCGCGTGCCCCACGTCCTGACCCGGGTAGACACCTCCGGGGTCCTCTTCTTTTTGGGCATTTTGCTTTGCATTAGCGCCCTCCAGACTGCAGGCGTTCTCCAGGCCTTAGCAGACGGCATGGACGCCTATATCCCCAGCAAGGCGATGATAGCCACCCTATTAGGGTTCTTTTCGGCTATTATCGACAACGTCCCCCTGGTCGCGGCTACGATGGGAATGTATCCCCTCCAAGCCTATCCCATGGATGCCTCCTTTTGGCATATGATCGCCTATGCTGCTGGGACCGGCGGGAGCATGCTGATCATCGGATCCTCTTCTGGGGTAGCCCTTATGGGGATGGAGAAAATCAACTTTATCGAGTATATGAAAAAAGCCACAATTCCGGTGGCTTTTGGGTACCTAGGGGGGATGGGGATTTACATCTTGCTCGAACCTCTTCTGAAATAAATTTCGGATTCATTTATTCTTAAAAAACGCCCTCAGGAATATTCTTGAGGGCGTTTTCGTTCTATAAAAACACAATTTTAAAAACACAAATCAGAAAAAAGTTCGGAAAAGATTTGCCGAAAATTAAGCAGATTATGTATTGTCTTATTTCCTTTTGAGAAAATCCTCAAGACGACTTAAAAGGAAGAAAGTCAACGAGATTGGCTTAAGTTTCTCTTAACATCAGAAGTGAAGTGACGTGCAAGCAAAATAGAGCTTGTAGCGGATAAGTGAGTGTTAAAGCTTAACTTATTTGCCTGTAAATTTTTTTGTTTTATATATTTAAGGCAAATTAT
>JAHFTO010000026.1 GCA_023269355.1 Chlamydiota bacterium
AAAGGCGGGAAGAACAAGGATATAAACCTCAGGATGTCCCCAAGCCAAAATAGGTTGATGTACATCATCGGATTGCCTCCAAATCCCGCAGAAAAGATCCGCGTGTCGAGAAGCCGGTCCGTTGCAAGCATGGCTCCGGTTGCAGTCAAAATAGGGAAAGCAAAAACAACGAGCACTGTTGTCGCCAAAGTCGCCCACACAAAAATAGGCATTTTCATAAGAGTCATGCCTGGGCAGCGCATCTTCAATATGGTCACTAAGAAATTGATCCCGGACAGTAGACTCCCCGCCCCTGAGATCTGAATGCTCCAGAGCCAATAATCGACGCCCACTCCTGGATTGTACTCTGAAGTTGATAGGGGCGGATAGGCTGTCCATCCCGTTCCGGCAAATTCGCCGACCATCATGGAAACCAAGATGAAAAGCCCCCCTGAAACAAATAACCAAAAACTAAGGTTATTGAGGAAGGGAAAGGCCACATCGCGCGCTCCAATTTGCAGCGGCAATACCAAATTGATGAGTCCAAAGACAACGCCCATACCCACGAAGAAAATCATCGTGACTCCATGGGCAGTAAAGATCTGTTGGTAATGCTCTGCTCCTAAATATCCCATGCAGTCGCCTGTTGCGATGGCCTGCTGCGCGCGCATCATCACTGCATCAATGAGACCTTTGATTAGCATGAGGACGGAATAGATGATGTACATGGCGCCAATTTTTTTATGATCGACGGAAGTGATCCACTCTTTCCACAGCCATGTCCAGCGTTTGTAGTACGTGAACAAAGCAATCACAAGGATGGCTCCAAACAGCATGGAGATTCCAGCGCCATACTCGATCATATCGTGCTTAAAAGCGTCTAAAGTCAGCCTTCCGAACATCGCAAATTCCTCGCTTTAAGGAGACATATATTTCATCAGGATCCGATCGAATAGGTCCAGTTGCTTCAGCTGGTAATAGTCAACAGGATTGTATTCACTGGGTTTTACCAAGAGGTTGTAGCTCTCCCAATCTAATTGCTTAGAAGTTTGTTTGACCGTATGCACCCATTGCTCAAAGTCTGCTTGAGAAGAAGCAACCGCTGCAAATTTCATCCCCGCAAACCCTTTCCCACTAATGTTTGCTGATACCCCTCGGAATTTCCCGGCTTCATTTGCGATCAAATACAGTTTGGAGCGCATTGCAGGCATCGCGTAAATTTGTCCCCCCAGCTGAGGAATCCAAAACGAGTTCATGGGAGCATCCGCTGTAATTTCGAAATAGATTGGGGTGTTTTCTGGAAACTGCACATAATTCACCGTCGCTATCCCCTGCTCTGGATAAATAAACAACCACTTCCAATCTAAAGCAACCACTTGGATCTGGATTGTCTTCTTGTCCGACTCAATAGGACTAAACGGGTTAAGCTCATGGCTAGATTTCCAGGTTACAATCACCAAAATGAAGATAATGATAATGGGCACTCCCCACCAGCAGTATTCAGCAATGTAGTTGTGTTCCCAGTCAGGTGCATGCTGTGCTTCCTTGTTCGTCTCCCTATATTTCCAGGCAAACGCTAATGTCAAAATAAACACAGGGACCACAACGATCAGCATGAGAAGCGATGCTGTGACGATCAATTCCTGCTCTTTATCCCCGATCATGCCCTTGGGCTCTAACACATCAATCGTGTTGTTGCCGATATAAAGCATCGTCGCAGCTGCTGCGCCCAAAAGGAGCAAAACAACAATGGCAATCTTGAAAATTCTCTTCATCATTAGACGGATTCTCTGAAAAAACGCAGATATCGCAAGATCTAATTTATTGAGAAGAAAAAGTAAACATAAAAATTTAAAGCTGGTATGTTAGCAGGCGCTTAATTAAGGATTCCAATGACTAAAAAAACTCCTGCCACCACAAAGCCTGGGGTATTTGCGTCGAATTACGCAAAATTCATTACCTTCTTAAAAAACAAGATACGTTCCGCCCAAGTGAAGGGTGCCATAGCAGTTAACAGAGAGCTTATTAAGCTGTACTGGGAGTTAGGTAAAGAAATTCTTGAAAAACAGGAGCGGGAAAGGTGGGGAAGTAATGTTTTGGAGAAGGTGGCTAGAGATCTACAAAACGAGTTCCCTGGAGTAGAGGGATTCTCAAAGCGCAATATGTTTAGAATGAGGGCATTCTATCAGGCCTATGAAAAAGTGCCACAAGCTGTGGCACAATTGGATACTTTGCCAATTTTTCCATTCCATGGGGGCACAATGCTCTCATTCTTGAAAAAGTCAAGAATACAGCAGAACGTCTATGGTATGCGCAAAAAACTATAGAAAACGGATTGAGTAGGAGCATGCTTACAATCTGGCTCGAAAATGATCTTTACCGCAGGGAAGGCAAGGCAATCACAAACTTCAAAGCAGCTTTACCGCCTTCTCAATCTGATTTAGCACAACAAAGCACGAAAGATCCATATATCTTCGATTTTCTAACCTTACACAGAGAACATCTAGAAAAAGAACTTGAAGATGGCTTAGTTAATAACATCCAAAAATGCCTCATTGAATTGGGACAAGGATTTGCATTTGTTGGACAGCAATACCCCATCAAGGCTGGTAAAAAAGACCTGTATATCGATTTGCTGTTTTATCACCTAAAGTTAAGATGCTACATAGTTGTTGAACTCAAGGCCGGAGAATTCGATAGCCGCGATGCTGGACAAATGAGCGCTTATCTTTCTGCTGTAGACGACCAGCTCAGGAATGAAAATGATAAGCCAACCATTGGACTCATCTTTTGCAAGATGAAAGACAACGTCTTTGTGGAATATGTCCTGAGAAATTTTAATCGTCCCATTGGAGTTGCTGGATTTGAAGCAAAACTGGTTGAAAAGCTTCCAAAAGATCTAAAATCAAGCCTGCCTACAGTCAAGGAAATTGAGGCCGAACTCAGCATCATCCCCAAAAAGAAACGGCCCGGAAGGAAAAAGAGGTAAAATTGCCATATTAAAAGTGGTCGTCCCACTTATGTGGTATGTTGGCAAGTGATTAACAAAACCATTAGAATTATTGAGATATTTTATGTCGGTACACACGAAAACGCGCCGTATTAGAAGGAGCTCAGCTGTCAGATCTAAAATTAAAAAAAGGGTCTCAACTCAAGAACGTCCCACACATTGGCGTGAACTTTTTAAGGAAGAACTAACGAAGTACGGAGAAGCTGGCTTAATGCTTCGTGGGAGTCGCCTCAAAGCTGAACTTACACAAAAAGAGCTTGCTGATAAGTTGGAAATTTCTCAGAACCACATCAGCGAAATGGAAAATGGTAAAAGACCTATCGGCAAGGTGATGGCTTTGAGATTGGCAAAAGTTTTCAAAACTGATTACAGAAAATTTCTTTAGTTTGATTCTGGTCGATCGGGCAAGAATCCACCGGCTTGCATTTTCCAAAGATGAGCGTAGTGACCCCCTTTGGCAAGAAGCTCTTGATGGGATCCTTGTTCGATGATCTTCCCTTGGTCGAAAACAAGGATCCGGTCCATTTTGGAGAGAGTGGACAATCGGTGAGCGATCACAATCGTCGTCCGGTTCTGCATCAGTTTATCCAAGCTGTCCTGAATATAACTTTCTGTGACCGAATCTAAAGATGAGGTCGCTTCGTCGAGAAGTAAGATAGGAGCCTGCAGAAGCATCGCTCTTGCAATCGCAATCCTTTGCTTTTCTCCGCCAGAGAGTTTGGTTCCTCTCTCTCCAACCAGAGTCTTGTAGCTTTGAGGGCATTTTCTGATGAATTCATCGCAATGGGCAAGTTTTGCAGCTCGGATCACTTCTTCTAAAGATGCTTCTGTATTCCCATATTGGATATTTTCTTCAAGCGTGCGATGGAAAAGAATCGGGTCCTGGGGAATCAGAGAAACATTTCTTCGTAGAGATTCCAGGGTGCACAGGGATATATCTTGTCCATCGATTAAAATCCTCCCCTGCTCGACAGGGAAAAAGCGAAGGATCAGGTTAACAAAGGTGGACTTGCCTGCTCCAGAATAACCGACAAGACCTACTTTTTCTCCAGAAGCAATCTTTACGCTCTTATCCTGAAAGATGCTCTTTTCTCCGTAGCGGAAAAAGACGTTCTCAAAGACGATCTCGCCTCGATCGATTTTGAGCTCTGCAGCATGAGGTGGATCGAGGATATCTTGAGGATCGCGCATGATGGAGAGAGCTTGTTTGGCGATTCCAAAGGATTGAAAGAGCTCAGGAGCTTGATCAGAGATGACCCAAACGACCATGCTTACATTAAAAAACGTATAAAAGAGCTGGACGACATCGCCTGTAGAGATTTTTCCATGCAGCCAAAAAGAGATCGCAAACCCAACCAGAGTAAAGATTTCTACGAGAAAAGCAATAGAGGTCGCAGTAAACATTTTTGCCGAATAGGTCATCGCTAAACGATTTGCCTTGTACTCCTCTTTTTGATAACCGCTAATCAGGTTCTTCTCAAAACGGAAACGGAAAAAGAGGTTCACCACAAAATTGTTGGTCAAACTATCGACAATTTTACCGGCAAGAAGGCTCCTTGACTCTCCATGCAGGTGAGAATAATGCGCACATTTGACGGTGAATCTCCACGCGATGCTAAAATGAGTGATGATCCAAGCTCCGACAATCAGTGCTAAAATGGTATTCATCTGCGCAAAAATCACCACCGTCAAAACGCACATGAGCACGCCAGGGATAATCCCCATCAAAATACTGCGGAGCACGAGGCTCACCGACAAAACCATATCCCCAATCTTATTGGCTAGACTCCCCGCAAAATGCTCGTTAAAGTATTTGGGAGAATGGTTCTGCACATGTTCGAACATAGTCATGCGGATGTCTGCTTGCAATTTTGACAAAGCGCGCGCTTGGATAAAGTCTCTAGAGCGAAAACACACTTCGACGAATAACATGGCCCCTGCGCCAAAGCACAAAAGCATTTTTAAAGAGGGCCACGCGGATAACCGATCCCCATTGTATTGCGACAAAACATCCACGATCTTGTTCAAAAAATAGGGCCACAGCAGCATCTCGAATGACCAAGCCAGGGAGAGGAGGAAGATCCAGGCAAATGCAGCGGGCTGTTTGCGGACAAATGACCAAATAAAAGCAATCATAGTGAGAGCAATGTTACAGGAAAAGATGAAATTTTCGTAGTGTTATTTTTAGTACACAATATAGTATGTAAATTTTTGACTCCCGAGGTATTGATGAGTCTTATCATGGTTTACATCGCCTACGGCTTTATTGGCGCTCTGTCTGGAGTTCTCGGAGGAATGCTAGGCATCGGCGGAGGGATTATCACGGTCCCCTGTTTGCTCTTTCTCTTTCATTACATCGACATTCCACAAACCTACATCATGCACATGGCGATCGCAACCTCTCTTGCTGCCATGATTTTTAACACTTTTGCAGCCACGAGGGCGCAAAACAAAAGAAAAGCCGTTGTGTGGGATGTCTTTAAAAAATTGCTGCCCGGCATTGTAGTCGGCTCACTGATAGGCGCCTTCATCGCCCTTTGGCTCTCCTCCGTTGCCCTTGAAATTTTTTTCGGGGTTTTTCTTCTGACTCTCGCTATAAGATTTTATTTTCAAAGACCCGCTTCCTCAGAAACCCATAAGCTCCCCCATCCCTTTATCCTCAACCTTTTCAGCGCCAGTGTCGGAGCGCTATCCAATTTGCTCGGCATCGGCGGGGGAAGCGTGACCGTACCTATACTCACCTCGTTTAAGATGCAGGTTAAAAATGCTATCGGGACATCCTCTGCAGTAACTCTGGTCACAACGGTTTGTGGAACGATTACCTATTTAATTTTAGGGATAGGAGTTGTGCCAAGGTCTGACACCATAGGTCTCATCAATATTCCTGCATTTTTGATCATCGGGATCGTTGCGTTTTTAGCTGCCCCGTACGGCGTCAAACTTACCCATGAGATCAATCCCGCCAAGGTGCGCAAAATTTTCGCCATCGTTTTAGCACTCACCGGCCTTTCTTTTTTTATTTAAACCAAGGATTTTTCGATGCCACATGCATTAAGCGACTTCCGCCATATCCGTCCCCACCACGAAATCGATCAGGACCAGATCATTGACTGGCTCGCGGAAGCTCATGCATTGGCTGAATCTATGACAAAGTCTGTAGAGCTCGAAACATTTCGCTCTATGATAAAAGAGAAGTTTGCAAAACTGGGACTCTCCAAAGAGCGTATTGAGAAAAGAGGGATCCATATGAGCGATCCTTTGCACAAAGATTGGTCTAGGATGGAGATCTTCCCCATTGAGGAAACACCCCACGGTCATGGGTTTACGGAAAAAAGCCATTTTTACGACCGGGAGGTCACACGCATTTTTGAGCGTTTTTATCCCGATGACAAACACCTTCCCTCTCATATGATCCATGTCACCTGCACAGGATATGTCGCACCAAGCCCTGCGCAAAAACTCGTCTCACTTAGAAAAGCAGGAGAGAGAACCACTGTGACTCACGCCTATCATATGGGATGCTACGGCTCCATTCCTGCTATCCGTATGGCTTCAGGATATACTTCTTTAAATGCTTCTTGCTTAAAACCAATCGATATTATCCACACAGAGCTATGCACTCTGCATATGCATCCCTTAAAGCACAGTTCAGAACAGCTTCTCGTCCAAAGTTTGTTTGGCGATGGTTTCATTAAATACTCTTTAACCGCGCAAAGCCCGGGTGAACCCCATTTGAAAATAATGGCGCTACGTGAAGAGGTCATCCCTGAGTCTTCACATTGCATGACTTGGGGTTGCGGGGAAAAGGGGTTCAATATGACCTTGTCTAAAGATGTGCCCGTCAGAATCTCAAAGTCCATACACAGTTATCTCGAACGCTTGAGCGGCAGTGCCGGAATCTCGGTTGAAGAGTTGATCCAGGATTCCTTTTTTGCTGTTCATCCCGGCGGCCCAAAAATTCTGCAGCAAATCCAAGATTTGCTCGGATTGCAGCCTTACCAGATGCAGCACTCTGTCGATGTGCTCAAAAACTACGGCAATATGTCCTCAGCTACCCTTCCCCACATCTGGGAAAGAATGCTCAAAGATCCCAAAGTGCCCAAAAAAGGACGCATCGTCAGCCTTGCCTTTGGACCTGGGTTAAACATTGCTGGCGGACTTTTTGAAAAGGGAGCTTAAAAAATGCACTTTCTGATGCTTTTGCCCTTTTTGATCCAAATGCTTGTCATCACCTTCGATGAATTTTATTTCCACGTCAGACGCGGTCTTCCTAAATGGGAACGCATCGGCCATCCCCTCGATACACTCACGGTGCTAGCTTGCTTTGCTTTTGTTCTCTTCGTCCCTTACTCTTCCTTGTTCCTGAAGGTCTACATCGGACTTGCGATCTTCTCCTGCATATTCGTCACAAAAGATGAATTCGTTCACAAAGAATGTTGCCCAGCTTCGGAACAATGGCTTCACGCTCTGCTTTTTCTCAACCATCCCATCGTTCTAACTGCTGCGGGACTGCTCTGGCCGATCGTCCAAGGATACAGCTTTCCAACATGGCTACAAGGCTGGATCCCTTATGCTGACCAATTAAGGATGATTCTCTCTATCCAAACAGCATGCATCACCCTCTTTTTGCTCTATCAAACAATTTACTGGAATGTTCTATGGAAGGAAAAGATAAGCGAATAAACAACGCATTCTACGATGAGCTTGGAGAAGCCTGGTACGATGACGATACGCATCCGATTGCTCTGCTCCGTGCAGAGAATGCTGCCCGCAATCCCTGGATCACAGAGCGCATCAAGACGCTTCTTGGGCCCTCCAGAGATATCCTCGACATCGGATGCGGGGCTGGTTTCCTCACGAATGCACTCCAACAGGAAGGACATCGGGTCACAGGCATCGATCTTTCTGCCCAAAGTTTGGATGTCGCCAAGAAAAGGGATTCTTCAGGAAGCGTCGAATATCTCCAACTCGATGCATTTGCCATGCCCTTCCACGATCAGAGTTTTGATGTGATCTGTGCGATGGACTTTCTCGAGCATATTGAAATGCCAGGGCAGATCGTTAGAAAAGTTTCCCGGCTGCTTCGACCTGGCGGGCTCTTCTTCTTCCATACTTTCAACCGCAATTTCCTAAGTTGGCTCATTGTGATTAAAGGTGTCGAGTGGTGCGTTCCCAACACGCCAAAAAACCTCCACGTCTATTCCTATTTTATTAAGCCTTCTGAACTCACACATTGGTGCGAAGAATCTGGCCTTTCCATCAAAGAGATCAGCGGCTTTAGTCCTCGCATTTTCTCGATCCCCTTTTGGAAAAGTCTTGCACAACGAAAAGTCGATCGAAGGCTAGCCTTCCAGCTGCACTCCAATTTAAATACGGGATATCTGGGAATTGCTCAGGCACATTAAGAATGCTGTTTAATCCACGAAATAATTGATCACACGGCCGATTTGGAAATGGCGCTCTTCTTTGAATTGTCTGTAGTCGTGGAAAGAATTCTGAGTAGAACTATCTGCACTGGCTGATTGGATAGGAACAACTTGATGCCGCTTGGGTCCCCCTGTCTTAGAATGGGAGATGTTCTTGAGCCTTTTGGAAACAAGAAAATGCTCTTTGTATTTGCAAGCAGCCACTCGCGTGGGTGATAACCCTTGTCCGGTCTCTTGAATCATTTCATTGCGCCCCGAACCATCTACGGAGATGAGCAAAGGTTTTATGGGATCCCCTTGGGTCACGTGACGCGACTTTATCTGTTTTTTGCCTTTTACAAGAAGATATCCCTGGAGTGAAAGATGATCCATTTGTGGCAAGATCCGAGGAGGTTTCACAAGATCGCATTTGTACTTTTTACAAAATGCCTGAGATTGCAACTCGGGATTTCTGAGTAACAACATCTCCTCTTTATCCTTGTCGAGCAAAGACTGGATCCTATGCGCTGCTGATTCGCAGAGATTGGAGCGAGAAGATTGCTGTGCCATTAATCGCCTCTTAACAAAAAACTGGGGAGACTTTAACGCAATCTTTTAATTTTAATCAAGAAGCTTTCCGAGCTTCCCTGAAAAACAAACACTTTGGTAAGTTTATCTCTTTAACCAAGAAGGCAAACATGGCAAACATCACACTCAAAGGCAATCCTATTAGCACAAATGGCAATCTTCCTTCGAAAGGATCGAAAGCTCCCGACTTTGTACTCGTGAGCAGCGATTTAAAAGATCACACCTTGAAAGATTATCAAGGCAAAAAAAAGCTCATTTCGATTGTGCCCAGTCTCGACACTCCCGTTTGTTCTCTATCCACAAAGAAGTTCAATGAGCAGATCAAATCCCATCCTGAAGTCATTGCTCTTGTCGTCTCTGCAGATTTGCCCTTTGCGCAAAAAAGATCGTGTGCAGCTGAAGGCGTTACGAATGTTATTCCCCTTTCGATGATGCGCACCAAACAGTTTGCTGAAAGCTACGGAGTGTTGATTACAAATGGGCCGCTTGCAGGACTGTGTGCAAGAGCGATTGTCGTCTTAGATGAAAATGACAAGGTGATCTACACGGAATTAGTTCCTGAAATCGCAAACGAACCTGACTATGACAAGGCACTAGCCGCACTTTTAGGCTGATGGCGATTTTCTTTTGCGCGTGTAGAGAGGATACTCGGGATACCACATATTCTGATCGACTTTACTCTCGATCTCTTTGCGGGAAGATTTTGGGACAAAGCCTCCTTGCTGGGCAACCTCGCAAACAGCAATTGCAATCTCTCTACAAACCGAGCGGAGCTCTTCAAAAGGAGGAAATAGACCCGCAGCGGGATCTTTGAGAATCGGCGCATGATTGCTTAAGACATCCGCTGCCTTGATGAACATCTCTTGAGTGACCTTCGGCGACTTGCAGCTAACGACTCCAAGACCAACGCCTGGGAAAATATAGACATTGTTGCACTGCGCGATCTTGTACACTCTGCCGCGAAATTCCACAGGAGCAAAAGGGCTCCCTGATGCAACGATTGCTTTGCCCTCTGTCCAACGAATTAATTGCTCTGGAATCGCCTCACATCTAGATGTGGGATTGGACAGAGGAAAAATGATCGGGCGCTCCACATGGCTTGCCATCGTTTTCACAACCTCTTCCGTAAATACATTGGGCTGAGCAGACACGCCGATAAGGATGGAAGGCTTGGCATTTTTGACGACATCTAAAAGTGTGATCTTTTCTGAGGCTGTTTTCCAACTTTTCACCTCATCAAAATTGCGGGCAAATTTCTTTTGCTCGGGATCCATTTTAGAAAGCTGTGTGTGCACCAACCCATCGATATCGATGATATAAAAGTTCTTCAGAGCCTCGCTCTCGCTGAGTCCCTCCATCTGCATGGCATGCAGAATCATCCCTGCAATCCCAAGACCTGCCGATCCTCCGCCAAACATGACAATTTTTTGATCCTTCAGCTTGCCTTGGGCAAGCTTGACAGCGCTGATGATGGCAGCAAGGGCTACTGCTGCTGTTCCCTGTATGTCATCATTAAATGAGCAGATCTTATCTTGGTATTTTTCAAGAAGTGGACGCGCATGGGGCTTTGCAAAATCCTCCCACTGCAGAAGGACTTTCGGGAAACGCTTTTTGATATGTTGGACAAAAGCATCGATAAATTCATCGTACTCATCGCCAGTTATCCTAGAATGTTTCCATCCCAGATAAAGAGGGTCATTGAGAAGTTCCTTATTGTTAGTGCCGACATCGAGCATGATCGGCAGCACCTTGCCGGGATGGATCCCTCCAAAAAGCGTATACAATGCGAGTTTTCCCTGAGGGATCGCCATCCCTCCGACGCCTACATCTCCAAGCCCGAGCACTCTCTCTCCATCTGTCACAACGATGACTTCAATGTCATCATTCGGCAGATTCCAAATGATATCGCCGATCTTGTCCTGCAGCGGATAAGAAAGATAGATTCCTCGATGCTGGCGGTAAAGGATGCTAAAATGCATCGAGACATCGCCGACTGTGGGAGTGTAGATCAGTGGAAGCATCTCAGAGACGTGCTCATGCACTAAGCGGTAAAAAAGGATCTCATTGCGGTTTTGCAAAGAGGAGAGAAAAATGTATCTAGCTAGATCGTCTTTTCTCTCTTTGAAATTTTCATAGCGCCTTTGAACCTGCTCTGCGATGGTCGAAACGTGAAAAGGAATCAGACCGTGCAAGCCAAGTGCATCTCTTTCCTCTTTGGTAAAGCCGGTCCCTTTATTGTAGAGCGGATGATTGAGAATTTCTTCAGGTCCTAAGGATAGTTCAATAGGCTGCATGGATTCCATTCATTAACGGGTACTTTTCGGTATACCTTTTTAAAAAAGAATTGTCAATTTTTGACAGGCGCTTCTTCCCTGTACAGAATCAAAACAATCCCAATCCACAGAGCAAAAAGCGCAATGCTTGCCCAGCGAAGAACGGGGGAAAAAGCGGTCCCCAGCAAGGCTTGCAGCCCTAAAATCAGTCCCGAACCAATCGCCTTCGAAGAGCGGTAAGCAAAGACATCGATCACCGCTTTGGCGCGGAATTTTTCATCGGGTTTAAGCGGAATATAAAGCATTTCCTTAATGACGCCAAACAAAGAGAAATCGCAACTTTTAATCGAGATGAACGCAAAGGAGATCACTCCAAAGATGGGGAAAATCTGAAAAGCAATGGCATTGAGGCAAAGAAGAAGCGGGAGCGCCAAATGGCTGCGCCTCATCCCCAAATAGTGAATGAGAATAAAACTGCCAAAGAGCTGCAAAGAAATCGTCATCACATGAACAATGCCAAAAATTCTTCCGGTGTACTCCGTTCTTAAATCCTTGAGAAGAACAGTCTTTTCAAGAATGGAGTTGAACTGGAATTCGATCAGCGTCGAAGAGAGCTGCATCAGAACAACGATGAGTAAAATGAAGGTCAGAAGCCGGGACGACCCAATCATTTTGAGGCCATGGGTGAAAGCGCTAAGAGAGCTCTTCTGTTTCTCGCCATCTAGCCGCATGGCACTCCCCTCTTTTGTCTGCTTGAGGGCAAAGTAGTAACTGCACGAAAGAAAGAGATAGATCGGGAGCGTTGCAACGAGTAAGGATTCCGATCCCCATTTCACGGCAAAAAATCCCGGTAAAATACTTCCGAAAACAGAACCCAATGCCCCTACAGCAAAAAATAGCCCGTAGAGATACTTTGCTTTGCTAAAAGAAATGGTGGAATGGATCACCGACCACAGCTGCTGGAACATCAGCATGATGTAGACCTCTTTCCAAACATAAAAAATAAAGGGCAGCCAAGAGAGTTGTTTAAGTAAAACAGCGCACAGAAGATTGGATGAGGTTATGATAGCCGCAGTAAAGACAAGCATTTTAAAGCACCCCAAACGCGGCAAGTACTTATTATAAAGCGCTACGATGAGGAGATTCAGGGGTACAGCGCAAAGCCAAGCGTAGGGGAATGCACTCGAACCATAGCTGCTGATAAAAACGGCATTGCTGACAGGGCGCACAATCGAATATTCGGATGAGATAAAAAAACCGCAAAGCATGGCAAAAAGAATGAACAGTCTCTCTTGTGTAGAGAAGCTGGAAAATTCATTCTTGATGGTCTGGATGGCTTTGCTTGTCATTTTTGGGACACTTCTTGCACTACTTTTTCATATTCAGGGGCAACATAGACGATATGGTTGCTAGAAGTAGGAATAGAAATTTGAGAACACTCTCCAGCAGGCACAACAGCCCCAGAGCGCTTTAGGACAGGGAAACTTAATCCCTTAGATTCTTTTTGGGGATTCAATTCTAAATAAAAGGCGCCCTCTGGAATGCCCAAATGCTCGCCTATCCCCTCTTTGACACAAACAGCCTTAAACCTCTTTTCCCGTCTCATCAGCGCATCTGCATCTGCATGTCCCAGGGCCGCGGGATCTTTCGCTGCTTTTCTCAAAGCCACTAAAATTTCGCTATCGGTCAACGAAAGATACCCTTCTAGGCTGTCTAAAACATTCTTTCCTTCGAAATGGATTTTCATAAACCGCGCTAAATGGAACTTGTAAGCCTTGACGGAGGAATATTGATAGACCCTTTGATGCATAAAATGGCGCGCTAGTAGCAGCGCTTCACAAGACTCGATTCCATTCTCTTCAATCCCCAGCTGCAGCTCCTCTTCAAAAGAAAGGATGCAAAGCATTTCAATCAGTTGATGGTAGTCAAACAGTCCATAGGACACCCCAGTGCATTGCGCATCGCGAAGCAAGTAATCGATTCGATCAGCTCCGAAGAAATCACCTGTCACCACTTGAGACAAAACGCGCTCAACGGGTGAAAAAGATAAAGGCTCTCCCATCTCAATCAACTTCTTCTCGCCAATGGCCATTTTTAAAACGTCGTTTGCGACCTCTTTGCCGGGAAAATACTCTTGCACTCTTGTCCAAATCGGTATGCAGTGATCGCTGAGAATGGCTCTTCTTGTCCACTCTTCATGTCCTGCTTTCCCCAGGAGCGCTTTTTCAGCATCGTGAGAAAATGGAAGGTGCCCTAAATCGTGGCAAAGAGCAGCAAAACGGATGATCTGCAACCAATAATCTCGATCTGGTATGGAAAAGTTCTTAGAAGCGATTCGCTCAAAGATCTGTGTGGCAAGTTCCATTGCGCCAAGCGAGTGCTCAAAACGGGTATGTGTGGCTCCGGGATAGACGATAAAAGCAATTCCCAACTGATGGATGTGGTGCAATCGTTGAAAAGGTTCAGAATCGATCAGCATCCTCTCTAATTCGTTAAAGCGGATGAAACCATGCACAGCATCGTAAATCTTTTGCGATCTAGCAAAGCCGCTAGAAAGCTTCCGGACACAGTCTTCTATTTTAACATTTTCCATGTTCCGGCCTTGGTTTGCTCTCGTGCATGTAACTTGCAGTTACTTCAACAAATTCTGCTTTTCTTTGGAGCTCTTTAATGCTTTTTGCCCCGCCATAAGTCAAACCGCTGCGCAATCCTCCAAGAAGCTTTCCTAGTAGATCGCGAGCGCTCCCCGTCACCGGTCCCCAAAAATCAATCCCTTCTGCCACCGTTTTGTCTTTGAGACCGCCGTAGAAATCATTCTGAAAATCTTCGCTCGCCTGGCCGCGGAATTTCGCTTCCATGCCGCTTGGAGTCGTGTCCGATTTGCGCTTTTGCGCAGCGCTTTCGCTTGTCATCGCAAAGAGTTTTCCGACCATCACGGTACTTGCGCCAGCAGCTAAAGCTAAGACGACATCGCGGCTATTGCGAATGCCCCCATCGGCAATGAGAGGAACTCGTAGCTTTTCTGCAATCTTGGCGCAATCGTAGATCGCTGTGAACTGTGGAACACCAAACCCTGTCACCATCCGTGTAGTACACGCAGCGCCAGGACCAACGCCTACTTTCACCGCATCCGCGCCGGCGTTGACAAGATCGTGATAGGCCATCGCTGTACACACGTTGCCAGCAATGATCTCTTTATCAGGGTGAGTGCGCTTTAATTCCTGGATGAAATGGAACATGCGATCGGAATGGCCATGGGCGACGTCGATACAGGCTCCAATTGCCCCCATATCCAGCAGCTTGCGCGTTTCATCGATTTTAAGAATGCCGCAAGAGATAAAGGTTTTGTCTTTGTATTTTTTGACCCAGCGCTCTTGCACTTCCATGTTGGTAAAGCGGTGGAAAATGGGAATAGAGCCATCCTCGAGGAGAATATCAGCCAGCTCATCGCTGATTGCTGTATCCATGTTTGAGCATATGATCGGGATGTGCATTTTTCTATTTTTGGTCAGCCACGTTTCAAGCAAAGGCTCGGTGCGCGAAGGAACATTGTTGAATTGCGGAACAAGGGCCACGTCATCAAAAGTATACGCTTTTCTTATCGACATCCTATCCACCTGTGTATCTTACAAAAAAAGCTAATATAGCATAGATCAGTTAGGTGCTGATAGAGAAATTTACTGTTTGATACCCAAGTTGATTCAAAATTTGGCTAAGAGGCGGGATTGAAAGCTGCCGCAAATCGATTCCCGCGATGAGGGCTAGTATTGACTAATACGACCCTCATCGCGGGAATCGATTTGCGGCGCTTTGAACCCGCCTCTTGGCCAAATTTTGAATCAACTTGGGTAAAAACGATTTTCCTGGTACTTTGGAGACATGATTAGCGTTACTATCCTCACTAAGAATAGCCAGGAAACGATCACCTCGACACTGGCGTCTCTTCAAAAATTTCCTGAAGTGCTTCTCTACGACTCGGGTTCCACCGATACTACTCTCGTTATCGCTCAAAATTTTCCTAATGTAAAAATCATCCGCGGAGAATTTTCAGGCTTTGGCCCCACTCATAATGCCGCTTCCTCATTTGCCTCCTACGACTGGATCCTTTCCATCGATAGCGATGAGGTCCTCACTCCAGAACTTGCAGAAGAAATTTTAAATCTGAATTTGGATCCCCAAAAAGTCTATCAGATCCATAGACACAATTATTTCAACGGCAAATGGATACGCTGGTGCGGCGGCTGGTATCCCGACCCTGTCGTTCGGCTCTACAATCGCACCTCCACCCGTTTTACCGACGATGCTGTTCATGAGAAAGTGATCTCAGAAAAAATGCAGCTCATTTCCCTGACCTCTCCCCTTCTTCATACACCCTACCGAAGCGTCGAAGATTTTCTTGCCAAGATGCAAGCCTACTCCACCCTTTTTGCCAAGCAGCACCAAGGCAAAAAATCCTCCTCGATGGGCAAAGCCATTTGCCATGGATCCTTTGCTTTTCTAAAGAGCTATATTCTAAAAAAGGGCTTTTTAGGGGGAAAAGAGGGCTTTATTATTTCCCTCTATAACGGACAGACGACTTACTACAAATATTTGAAACTTTTAGATCTGAATCGATGAGCTTGTTGACTCTCGATTTTCTTTGTCATCACCGCTTAGCCCATAGAACTTTCTCAACTGAACATCTGGTTTCGAAAAGATAGGGTTTCCTGCGAGATCGAGCTGATAGAGATGAGTCATATTCGCAACAGAAGCCGGCAGTCTTGTGATTTCATTATTCTTCAGATAGAGACGTCTTAGCGGCAACTCGCAGATGAAATCTGGGATCATCGCGATTTTATTATCATTCAGAGTAAGCGTTTCTAGCTGGGTAAAATAGCAAAGTTCTCGAGGGATCACCTGAATCCCCGTCCCAGAAAGATCGATTGCGCGGAATTTTTTCAAATGCGCTCTATTTTCAGGCACGTCTAGCCAATCTCTGATCTGCTGCGCTTTTCCAAACTTTGGGGTAGCGACCTTTAGGTTATGGTGGATTTTTTGCCACAGAGCAATCAGGGCATAGTCTGCTAACTTTCCCATTAAGGTGAGATACGACACCCCTTCTCCACTAATTTCTCCAAAGCTATTCCTACTGAAGGACCCTTCACGACTGCGGCTGTCTGCATCTTGGCAGCCGTCATAACTGCATGCGCGGAGAGCTCCCTCATCGGTAGATGTCGTAAAACTTTTAAGAACAACGGGAGCCTTTATGGAAATATACCTTTTAGCGGTCCTATCTACGAACTCTGAAAAACTAACATGTTGTTTTTCGTCCACGAGATCTGAACCAAAATCGTCTACGTTTAATTGTAATTCCGCAGCTGAAGAAGGGAAAGGCGCTCCCTCTGCTACTTGAAACTTTTCCCCAGATGAATCATCCAAAAATTGTATTAAATTGTCATCTGAGAGAAATCCATAATCACCATATTCTACACGATTCATAAAAACCTCTGTTTGTTTAAAAGTATTATACAATCTACCATCACAAAAGTCAATAATTTAATTATTGACCATTAATAATAAAAAATAAAAGCAATTAACTGATTGTCAATGGTTAATGAAACGCAAAAAACGACCATTCTCAGCAGAACACGGTTTTTTGTTAAAATTTATCCTAGCCATGAGATATATCTTTAAAGCTATCCCGATCGGGGAGAAAAAACAACACTGGAGACACAATGAAACACTGGACCTGCATCCTATCTCTCACCTCACTTTTGACTACTTTTACAGCTCATGCTGAACAAGCATCGTTCGACGCCACAATCCCTGTTTTAGATATGAATGAATACTTCCAACCTGACACTAAAGATCACTTTGTCTCACAGCTCTACAATGCCCTCAAAGAAGTCGGCTTTTTTGCAGTCATCAATACCGGAGTAGATCCAGAGACCTTAGACACCGGCTACCAATCGATCTTTGATTTTTTTGCCCTACCGCAAGAAGAAAAGCTCAAGGTATTTGCTCCTGAAACAAACGGTCAAAGAGGGTATGTTCCCGGCGAGTCCGCCAAAGGACAAGCCGTGGGTGATTTTAAAGAGTTCTACCACATTGGAAGAGAAAGAAGCGCTGAACAGACAAAGGCATTAAATGCATGGGACAACGTCTGGCCCTCTGAGTTTAGCTTAAAAGATCCCTTAAATCGCTTATTCAAAGCCTTAGAACAATATAAGTTCCCCCTCGAACAGGCAATGGCAGAGGCAATTGGAGTATCTTCTGATTTCTTGACATCGATGACCAATGAAGGCGATGTCTTGATGAGAGCCATTCACTATCCTGCAAATCCCCCTGCAAACACAGTCTGGGCAGCAGAGCATACCGATATCGATTTGTTCACCATCTTACCCAGGTCGACTGCAGAAGGTCTTCAGGTCCTCAACAAAAATGGAGAATGGATCGATGTCAGAGTTCCAGCAAATGCCTTTGTCATCAATGGCGGCGATATGTTGGAAAATTTGACCAATGGGGAATTCCGCAGTGGGCTGCATCGCGTCGTTGCCAAAAATGATGGCTACGAGCGCTTTTCCATCGTCTATTTTGTGCATCCAAGAGCAAAAGATAGGCTCGATCCCCTTCCCATCTGCATAGAACGCACTGGCGGTGTGCGCAAATACTCCAATGCAACGCGCATCGAACTCCTCGCTGAGCGTTTGACCGATTTGGGCCTTGCTTCATTTGACATGATGAAAGAATTAGCAGAAAGCGGTCTTATGGAACGTCAGCTTGAAGTGGGCAGGGCCAGTCCTTCTGCAATGACCAAGCTCAGAGAATTAGGACTAGCTAGTGACACTGTCCTAGCAGAGCTTGCCCGTATAGAGCAAATGCAATAAACAAAAAATCCTAAGGCTCCAAAGGAAACTTTGGAGCCTATTGAACTTTATCCAGAAAAAAGTGCATAGTTTCCGCATCTTTTTGAGGTATTCATGTCTTTGATCACACTGGCAAATGCGCAGCACGAAACAAAAGAGAAAAGAGAATTCAATGTCGATATGCAAACAGATTGCTATTTGGCAACTGAAATGCTCGCGGATGCAATTGCAACCGACAAAATACTAACAGATGTTATTTTCGACATTGGAATTAAATCGCTTAAAAACCCTCTTTCCCCCTCTATACCCTTCCAAACAACTCTCATCGATCAAAAAGCGGCAAGTCTCTTTATCGACTTTTATTCCAATCGCTTGATCACAGTTTTTCAATGGGAAGCAAAGGAAGTGCAACTCTCAATCGCACTGGGCATTATGGTAGATATTGCAGAAATTTTTTCCGATATTCAATCTGTAGAAACAAAGCTGAAATTGCCTGAGAAAATCATTGAAGATCACACCCTCGAAAAAATAGAGAATTCATCCTCTGAGCTTGAAAAAAAGAAAGAGGAACTTTCCCTTGCCCTTGATAGTTCATTACTTTCAGATGTGGAGTTGAAAATTGATGGCAAGGCACGTATTGCATTTTTCCCATCCAATGCAAGAGTCGTCTTAACCACAAGCAGTAGAGGACCGAGATCCTATTCCTTGGAAGTCATCAAAAACTGCAAGCATCTCTTTAATCCTAAATTCATTCTAGCGATCAGTCCCCTGATGGATCTAAATCCCCATTATTTCCACCTTGGAATACATAAACTTTACCTGGGCAGATGCATTTTAGGTCTATCAAGAGATGTCCTCACTAAGTCCTCTTATTCTGTGAAAGCAGAGCGTGAGCTAGTCAGAATGACCACCCTTATCCAAAAGCCTGGATTTGAGTTTTATACAGATCCAATGATGTAACTCGATGTTCCATTTTTTTCTTTTCTCATAGAGTATAATCTGAAGCACTCACTAAGATTTTGAACTGCCCTAGTAAGTGCTTTTGAAGTGGATCAGACTTTAAAAACAGGAGTGATCACTTGCAACTGATGGGATTCTGCAGTGAAAGTGCGATTTCCATGATGGGGTATTTCTTCCCAATGCACTGAACCATCTTGCTTCACGAGAGTTAACTTATATTCAAATGGCAGCTCTGGCTTCTTGAGGGTGATTTCCCAATGCTTCTTACCCGTGTGAGTTAAAGCTTTTCCTAAGTTCCAGCTCAACTTTGCTCCTTGAGTTCCTCTTAGTTCCAAAGTATTCCCATTCCCTGCATCGAAATGAACAATAAATCGAGGGCATACATCATTAGAAAACCCTATACCTGTCTTTAAATGTCGATAACAGGCATCAATGCGCGCACGCATTTCTGCAATCTCTACAGCCATACCCTTCCCCTTAGTAATCGGAAGGCAAACGATCCCTACGTGGTACGCTTCTTTTGAAATCTCTTTTCCCTCAACACGAATTGTCATACATCTCCTGTATTTAAAATAATATTTTAATTTCTGAATTAAATCGCCAACTCTCCTTTTACTTCCCTAAATAGGGAATCTAACTGAAAAGAAGGTCAATTCGACCCCCAATAAAATGGGATTTTATTTATGGAATAAGAACCTATCCCGAAAATCGACGAAAATCTTTATCGGGATAGGTTCAAAGCATCGAAAGCCGTTTATGAAACAACGACTCGCAGGAAGACTCTTACACGCACACATTCCACTTTTATGAACATGATTATAAAAGAGTTTAAATAAAAAGTCTATCGAATTAGCAAAAGCTCAATCGGCTTTCTCGTACCACCAAAACTCTCCCCCGAAACAAACTTTCAGATTAGCGTAAGCGGCATAATCTCTAACAGCGCGTGGCACTCCCCCTAGATTCCAATCATCCCCGCATAAGATTCCATCTTCATTGAGAATGCTGTGCCATGCCCTAATATCGTTATAAACAGAGTTATAATCATGAGATGCATCGATGTAAACCAGATCCGGTCTAATATTCAATTCTCTAAATTTTTCCACTGCTTGCAAGCTTTCCGTTCTAACCGGAATAACCTTATCAGTTTGTTTAGTAAGAATGATGTTCGAAAGAAACTGGCGAAAAAGTGTAGGGAGAAGAGCATATTCCCCATAATTATGAGGATCTCTGTGCTCTGCTGAGCCTAACCAGTGATCAACACAAAAAATTTTCCCATTTTCAGGGAGCATTTCTGCAAGATAAATCGCACAATTCCCCAACCAGGTGCCTACTTCAACTGCTACTTGGATATTTTTCTGAGCGAAAATGTCTTTAAACTTTTCATGCAAATACCAGCCATGTCGATTGAGCGGCATGACATCGACATTGTCATAGACTTCAGGATAAGAATCTGGAAATCCGTATTGATCTGCAGGTAGTGCAGATAATGCAAAAATAGAAAGACAGCTAAGAGCTAAAAATCGGTGCATCGTTTTTCCTCTTAAAAATTTGCTTCCTTTATGCTATACTACAGGTCTCGAAATTAAGTAAACGTATGCTTTTCCTTTTTACCCTTTTAGCTACAGCTATTCTCCAGGCTGATCTATCGCCAAATTTAGAAGAAATGTCCCAAGAATATGTGCTTGAGACCAAACAAATAGAAATCCCAGGTTATTCAACTGCTTGCAATCCTTCCGTTGCTAGTTGGCGCGATGCACTCCTCTTGAGTTTTAATGCCTACAGCGATGATGCCAATGCAAAAGCCATCTCACCTGACCAGATGGGGCTTGTTTGGCTAGATAATGATTTTCATGTCATTAGCACTCCCCAAATTCTGGATGTCCCCAGTAACTTATGGCAAGATGCCCGCCTATTAAACATGGAAGGTCGTCTCTATCTCGTTTTTAATGGCGCCATTGAAAATGGCATACGCCGCATGTTTGTCGCTCAAGTCCATTACGATGGTTTGAAATTCTCCCTCGATACGCCCGAATGCCTCCTACATTTTCCCGGAGAGCAATTCAACCAATGGGAAAGAAACTGGGTGCCTTTTGCCTATTCCAATCAGTTGCTCCTCACATACAGCGTTTCTCCCCATCGCATTTTTCAGCCACTCTTGGGCACACAAACGTGTACAGAAATCTCCTCGACTCCCTTTTCTGGCACATGGGCCTGGGGCAATCCAAAACCCGGCACCTCAGCATATCTAGATGGCGATGAGTATTTATCTATCTTTCACTCTGTTAAAGTCATGCCTACTGTCCATTCTAAAGGAGAATCGATACAACACTATTTTATGGGAGCCTATACGTTTGAAAACCGCCCCCCTTTTGCAATTACATCCATCAGCTCACAGCCCATCATTGGAAAGCAATTCTACAGTGGACCTGATTACCTCATGACAAAACCCTGCCGCGTTGTATTCCCCTGCGGATTTGTCACAGACGATCAGTATATTTGGGTGGTTTTTGGGAAACAGGACCATGAGGCATGGGTCACCAAACTCGATAAGAAAGGACTTTATCAGAGTCTAGTGCCTATTGAGTCTACTTCCAAATGAGGGATGAAAAATGGCCAAGAAGATACTAAAAAAGCAAAAATTCTGCTTCAAAGATGCGCCTATTATCAAGAGCAAAAAACACTCTCTGACTCTTCAACATAAGCCATCTGAGTTCTTTCAATCTCACGAAAAAGTTACGGAAGCTCTATTACAAAGCTTAGAAGAAAATGATGCGGATGCCTTTTTGGAAATCGCAGAGGCATTTATTGCGAACAAACAGCCAAACGGTTCTGCTATAGATTTATGATTTTATCTTCGAAAAAATCATAAGCTCTTTCAAAAAGGGAGCGTTCTTCAGGGAGTTTTGAAAAATAGATCTTTTTATTCGAAAAATCGATGAAGATGAGATGGTTATCAATGAATTCCATGCCAAGAATTGCATCGAGACCTAAAGGGGATTTCATTTTAATAAAATTAAGAGGCCCAAAATCCTTTTCACTAATCTGAAATGTTTCCGTGTCCCAGCGGTCCTCTGAATTGAAGACGAGGAGATCTTCATTTTTAGGATTAAACCCCAATGACTTTTCTTTGATATCATCTAAGTCGAGAAGTCTATGATCTTGAATTGGATTTTCGAGGTCTTTATTAAGATAATTCCAAGTCGACGCTGTATCTAAAGTACATCGTAAAGATCCTGCCTCTGTAACCACTTCAAAATCAATAGTCCCACGATCTAGTAATAAAGGAGCTTCTATGAAGGTATCGATGGAATAACCTTGTTCATTGAGAGTTTCCAAGCTATCACACATCACCATTGCAGAATGTTCGCAATCTAACAATACATTAAAAGGGCTAAACGCTCGCCATCCTATACGACCTTGATGAATTTCATTCTTTTCCCCTTTCATAAGAATGCTATCCTCTACAAATTCAGGGAGTTCTTCTTTAACTCTCATTGGATAAATGACCATTTTTCCAATATGTATTTGCGGCAATTCATATACATCAGATTCGTAGATCTTTCCTTTCAAACCACAAGAAGATTGCCGTCCAATAAGCGTCTTATTACGAAGATGTTGCAAAGTATTTAGGGGGAGGGCCATCCCTCCTCCCCAACTTAAATCTACTTCTGACAAGATAACCTTATTTTCAATTTCAACCTCTAATTGAGGACTGTTAAAAAGTGAAAATGAGCTGATCTTTAAAGGGACAAAATGCTTTTTCTCCTTAAAAAAACCATTCACTGCTAACGGGTTTTTATAATAAGGCTTTGGGAACAAGCAACAACCTGCAAGCGTGCAAATAGCTAATGCCCCGATAATAGCTTGAAAAGCTCTTTTATTACTCAGCTCTGTCCTTATCATTCCCATAACCAACACCATAATTGCTTTCTCCACGGTCATTTGTTCTGACATCACCTTCTACATAGTTTCCTCGTCCATCTTGGTAACCTGCATGTCCAGAAGCACTCCAGCTAACATTTCCTTCAGAATCGACACCAACATCAACTCTGGCTTCATAATAACCCCCTCCCCTATCATTATCCTTTCCTCCTCGATCTCTATCTCGATCTCTCACTGGTAGGATGTGAAATGTGTCCGTGGCAATTTGATCTGCTCTTTGTACAATTTGCAGAGGGGAAAATTGCTGTTTAACGACTGTTAAAGTAACTGGCAAGTCAGCAAGAAGAATAGACGACGTAGTATTGTCATCCTTCTCATTGGAAGAAGACACCTGCATCGATACATCATGGGAACGGACGCGGGTATGAAAGCGATTTGCTCCTTGGATCACAAACTCTAGTTCTTCTTGGTCCAGCTGCGATACAGCTGCTTCAGAAAGAGGGTATTTGCTTGCAATGAACATCCCACTGTCTTTATTGGGAACATGGATGAAATGCGCATAGTTTTGCTTCAGATTTTCATAGAGATGGGAAGCACTTTGAGCTGAAATATTCCTTAAATGTACTACATCCGCATCACCGTATAATACACGCTCTGCAACGTCTTGAATCTTCATAATCGATGGAAGGTCAACGTTAAGAATGGTCAAATCTGTATAAGAAGGAGCTTTTTCTCGAGAAGAATTCCGCAGATATACGGGCTGATCCTCGATATCTTGCACCTCAGATGTTGCAAGATATCTCTGAAATAGAGAGGTTGTTTCATTTGCGAAGAGTTGCCCAGAAGAGATCGTAAGAGTTGCTGCTAACATACAAGAGATGGCGAAGTGTCCTTTCATGTAATCCTCCTTAAAGGAAAGGTTTCTTTACACGCTAGCAATTTTTTAAAAATTTCGCAAAGCAAAATTTTAAAGATCGCTTAAAGATGCCTTTTTCCCATCCGGGCTTACTTTCTATTTAGCACACATCAAGAAAATTTTATAGAATTAAGTCTGTTAGAACATGACGCAATGAAGGTTCATAGCATCCGCTTTGGAGTGACAAAACATCATCGCTGATTAAAATTAATTTTTTACAACACCCCTTCTGATAATCAAAGACTCACGCTATACAATTATACTATTTTAATAAACAATAATTTCATGTATAATCAACATGTTAATATTGATTAATTTAAAAAAAATATACTACCATGAAAAATAACATTCTATCATCATTATTGGCTGCTCAGGAAATCACATGGCAATTAAAAAGCCAATTGATCATTACAGGTGGAGAACAGCCGACTGCGGTTGCCCTGAAGACATTAGCCGAAAAGGTTGTCCCTCTCTTTGAGAATAATCGCACCGTCATCACTCCAGAAGATAATTCAATAGAATCCCTAGCCCAGCATTACATCCGCTATTACCCAGTCCTTAAGCCGTTCATTGCCCAGCTGCTTCCGAGCCTCCAATTCCCTAAAGTCACACAGATCTTTACCAGGCGAAACATTCAACTCGGTCAGCATCTTTTTGTGCGCAATACAGACGACAGCCTTTCTAGCTCTGCGCCGGGTGAGCAAATGGAATGCATTAATCAAGACCTTTGGACCTGGTCGTTGGATGCGAAGACTAAGTTAGAAAAAAAACTATTTATCCTTGTCGAGGATAATGTAAATCGTGGACAACAGTACATTAAAGATAGCGATTATACAAAGGGACGCTCACAAATCATCATTCCATCTACATCTTATGGCAACCCAATACCTGAGGACATCCTACATCTTAATAAGATTTACGAAGTACAGGCAACTGTTGAAAGGATTAAACGCAAAGGCAAAACTCTTTCTGATCAAGAGCTAATCCAAGCTTTAAATAGGATTGCCCACTACTTTCAAACGAAAGCTGAGAGTAGCCTTTTTGCGTCTACGTTTAAGAACTTTTGTCATTTTAACGAATCCTTTTTGCTGAAGCCCTTAGAAGGATGCACACCAAGAGAGTATGCTGAACAGTGCGTCATAGTTAACCCTGCGCTGTTTCCCTTTTTCTTCCAGCTTTATCCAGATCTCGTCTCCCTTCAAGATAAACTTACCTGTCTGAAAAATGTGGACGACCTCGCCCGACTCGAAGAAGAATTGACGGCACTCTTTCAATTCTTTTCTAAGCTCCCTCAAAGGCAACATCAATCCATAGCGCGGCGTATTCTGCAAGAAACATTTGATCCACTTATAGCGTTGATAGAAAAAGTCTTTGCCGATTCGAGTGAAAAACAAAGTCTAGCCTATCGTATTTTGGTGCAAAAATGCGATCTCCTCCCGGAGCTAAAAGACCATTTTTTCTACTTTTCTGGTGAAAATGAGTTGCTGGCCATTGAAGTCGCCAAGGCTCTCGCTGTTAGTGCATGTCGCGTGGATTCTATTGCTTATCATATCGAGAGATTTCCCATTAAATGCGAAAAGGCGCGTATCGAAATTGCCAAAATCTCTGCTGCTCGCGATGAAGGGGTAACCGCCTTAAACATTAAAAAATTCGCAATTACCGATAAGGGGGCCCTCGAAGAGATTGCCGAAATCTCAGAAGCCCATTCCCGCCATGGCATTTCTGAGCATATTCCCAACTTCAACCTTCAAAATAAACCACTACTCATCAAACTTGCCAAAAGCGCAGCTGCAAAGAACGGATTTATCTTAGGCTCTCCCATCAAAAATTATAACATCGATGACAAAGACACTTTATTTGATATTTTTTTGATCGCCTTGAAAAACGCTCTCCTTCCAGGTGACTTTTTAGATGTTTATGGTTTTTCTCCGTCCGATTATCCCAGGCTCATTAAGTCGACGTGCGCCCTTTTTTCCGAATCTTACCAGTGGGAAAATCTCCCCTCATCACTCGGCGAGCAGATTTTACAGATGCAATCCCCTGAGGAGCAAACAAAAACCATCAAGTGTCTCTTTCAGTTCTTAAACGCTTGCGGCGGATGGCGCAAACTCTCTCTCATGGAGCTGAATTGTCTCATGAAGTATCAGTTTATCGATCCGCTGAAGGGATATTGTCAGCATATAGGGAAGCCTGTCATAGGGATGCTCTTTTTAAACGGTTTTGGTGGACCTCATTTAGAAGCAGATAGTGTGAAAGGCTACGATTTTACTCAAGAAACCTATTCTGAGCTCATTGATGAGCTCAATACGATGCTGGACACCCTTTACGGATGGGGAAACATCCCTTCTTTGCTCGGTGCTGAAATTTTAAAAATTAAGAATCAGGATCATCAGAAAACGACTTTTTGCGGGTTTGTTCACTTTCTCGGAACTTGCGCAAATAAGAAGTATTCTTTCGATCAAATGCAATTTCTCATGGACAACCATTTTTCCCAACAATTTCTTCACTATCGAGACCTCACCATGGGTAGGCATTTGATAAAAGCGATATTTAGTTTAGTAGAGAGCGAGATGGGCAAGAATTATATAGAGCGCGCGTTTTCCACGGTCAAAACGAAAACGCCTAAAAGTCAATTAACAGGTATTCCGAATCACGCTGCATTACCTCTATTGCTTCTCTCTTTGCTTTACAGTCAAGGAATCTCCAAGGATGTTTGCGATCTACATTTGAAGGAAGTCTGCTCGAGCGCTTACAAAGAGGGGAAATATTTAAGAATCTATATCAACTTTTTGAACACCATTTTGCAAACGGAAAAGCTAGAGCTGGCCGACAAGGAGTTCCTGCTTTATAAGATCTTCCATGAATACCTTCCTTGCGCAGAGATGGGGTCTTTCCAGATCGATGCAAGCATTCTGAATGGCACGGACGTTGAGGATCTCAAAATAGAAGAAAAGGAAGGCTTCCTCGTCAACATTTTCACAGATCATCTTTGGGCTACTGCGTTTCAAGATCCTCAATTAATCCCCTTGATCCCCTGCTTGCGGACGATCCTGGCGATTGACGATTTGGGAAACCTCTCTATCCTCAAAAAGGAGAACCTTGAAAAAACGACTTTTAACGACACTCTCCAAGGGGCCTTTGAAAAGATCGTCCCCATCAAACCCATGGCCAATTTTGCAGAACTGTACATTAAGCATTTCAGCAATGCGAGAATTCCCAATTACATAACTCACTATGCGGCAAAACTTGCTCAAGCGCAATCCGATGAAGAAGCCAAAACTCTCTTAAAATTTCTCGCCGTCTGCGTTGAAGCCTTTTTGGATGGCACTTTTTTACAAAAGCGCTACGACTTAAACGCAAGCAAACACCTCCAAGTCGTCTTTGGAGAAAGGCCATCCCTTTTAGAAACCTGGAAAAAAGGCGAGAAGGCCGACTTGGCACAATTTCTCACAGCCTGCGATCCCAATCAACAAGAGATCGATTTTCATAAAATCTTCCACCAACAACTGATCCGCGATGATCACTTAAAAGAGGTTTGGATACCCACATTGAAGAATTACCTCACAAACTCTCTCTCCTACGCAGATGCCCTGGAAAGCCTCGAACTTGCCATGAAAGAACTCGATGTGGACACCGCCGACTTTCATGAGCTCGCTCTACAAAGCAAGTGCATTCAGTTGACCAATCTCCGGTTGCCCCTTAAAGACAAGCAAGCCCTTTTGAAAGAGATCGCCGCTCACCTCACCAAGGTTGATCATTCAGACGTCTTCCGCAATGACATTAAGGCCCTTCGCGAAGGACTGCAAAAACAGTTCGAGTTGGAAGAGTCATATGAGGGCTATCAGATTGTGGACACCGACGATTTCGAAGATCTTTGTCTCTGCGGCACAGAAGCCGGAGGCAGTTGCCAATCGATTGATGGGGGGGTAAACCTTAACAAATGCTTAATGGGCTACATTCTCGATGGAAAAAATCGTTTGCTTGCGATCAAAGACCGAGAAGGAAAAATCGTCGCACGGCATATTTTCCGCATCCTTTTGGTGGATAATGAGCCTGTTCTCTTCCTTGAGATGCTATACCCTTACATTATCCAACCAAAACTGAAAGAAGCGCTGCACCACTTTGCCCAAAAACGGGCTGAAAAACTCGGTCTCCCTCTGTTCTCCAGAGTGGTCAAGGAGGGAGATTCCTGCGGCAAGACCCTCTTATCGCTGGGAAGCATCGCCCCCTTTGAATATTCCGATGCGGCATGGGGAGTTACCGATGGAACCTACCAAATTGTTAAGGTGCAGTGCCTGTGGACGCCTCCTTCCCAAACGATAAAAACTTGAAGACTGCCGCTATAATCTGCAACATGCTAACTTACCGGGGAGCAATAATCTCTAGGAGGATGGAGAGAAAATCATGGCCTTTGCAATCCCCTCTCAATTTGCCTTTTGCCCGCCTCTGTCAGGTAAACCTAACCCCAATGCAATCAATTCCCCCATTTCACTAAAAACAGGAAAGAAACCGATGCCATAATCCCCAACCCCTCGTATTTTGTCGTTTTAGTTGGATACGCTGGTTAGGATCGCTTAAAGACCCTTTTCCTACATCAGGGTTTAATCTCTATTTAGCACACATCAATAAAATTTTATAGAATTAACTCTTATTAGGCATATATGGCTCAAATTGTCCAAACTCCTCTGCATACGATATTTTCTTGAATTTTTTAGAGCAGATGTATATTATATTGTGCGTATGATATACTGTGCATATAATGGGGTTTGATGATAAAACTACAGAAGACACCAGAATTTGATGTTTGGCTTTCCCATTTGACGATAAAAGAGCAGGCTCAAATAGAAGCCCGCCTGTATAGAATAGAAGCTTTCGATCATTTTGGAGATTGCAAACATTTGGAAGGGACAAATAATTCAATCCTTGAACTTCGATGGAAAAATGGATGGCGTGTCTATTTTTATCGAGAGGGACGCAATGCCATTAGGCTATTATTAGGAGGAAAGAAAAATGACCAAAAAGAAGACATTAAAAAAGCAAAAGTTTTGCTTCGAAGATACACCCATTATCAAGAGTAAAAAAGGAGCTCCAGCTGCAAGACACAAACCTTCAGAATTCTTTCAATCTCACGAAAAGGTTGCAGAGGCGCTTTTGCAGAGTCTAGAAGAGAATGATGCAGGTGCATTTTTGGAAATCTTAGACGCCTATTTACGTGTTAATCGGACAAAAGTAGCAAAAGCTGCAAAAATGTCCAGAACTACAGTGCAAAATGCCCTATCCAGGAATGGGAACCCTACCATCCGTACTATTGCCAAAATTGTTCATAGAGCGGTAGCTTAGGAGTCAAGACATCTATGAGGTTATCCCATTTTCCTAAGTAGAAATTAAGGCGCGCGCTGCTTGACCGGTTCCTTTACTATCCGAACTTAACGGTACCAATGATCTTTTGTGGGATGTCCCAAGAGAACAGCATGCGGTTTCCATCGTACGTAATGTTGCTGTTGTAACTTGATGGTGGTTCTATTTTCTCCCATGTAACTGTACCATCCTGAGACATGATAACAAATTTAAACCTTTTGTCGTAAGGAACCTTACCAATCCAACCATCGGGAGTCCACGCAAATGGAACGGTTGTTCCCCAAGGCATCCCCCAAGACGTCTCAGAACAGATTCCGAGTGTATTTCCAAAGCCTACATCGTTAGGAATGCAAACAAGAGATTTAAGGTTTTCATCAATCACTCTCGCAAAAGAGAGGGAATTTTCAGGAATACCGTAATTGAAAGAACAGTCAATTTCTTCGTAAGAAAATCCTGCTGTAGAACAATGATTTTCAAAATTATGGAGGGTGCCACAAACAACAAGAACAGTAGAATGGTTATGTTTTACGGCCGCTTCTCTAGCGCATGCAATCGCTTCTTTTTCTCGTACAGACATTGACTTCTTAATCTCGTCGGCATCACCAGACATTGCCTGATTTTCACAAACTTGAAGCTGTTCTGGGTGAATTGATTTGTACACTGCTGAAATTTTTTGTAGCACATGAAGTATCTGAACAGCTCCATATTCGCACAGCGCTTCTTTCTGAGGATTATTTAATGTATCGAACTCTGGTAGGACCCCTCCAGGGAATATTTTTTCATAATGCCTTTTCGCTTCTAAATACTCTTCTTCTTTCATTTTTTCGCGAATCGTATCAAGAGTTATATCGCAGTCGAGGCTTTCATCTAATACAGGGCAATTGGAATGTTCTAAAATTGCTTGTGCCACTTTAAGCTGCGACCGAGCAGCTCTTTCGTATGAATCTACGGTTGCTCTTTTGAGCAATTCAATAGGAAATGTTGTTTCATATTTATTTTTAAGCATAGCTTGAAGAAGTGGTAGATTTGGACCATGTATTTGCTTAATGTGTATAAAATGGATTTTTTTATCACTATTTACATCAAATTGATTTGTCTCGCAAAATTGTTGCGAGATTGGTGAATTTGAAATTGCACTTATATTTGAGGACATTGAAATCATATTACACACTTAATTTAAAATGTTAATTTTAAGTTATTATATCAAAACAAAGAAAATAAACACACATTAATCATAATTATCTAAATGCTTTATTTTTAATTGCATCTGATATTCAAAGAAATTTCTATGCTGCGCCCGATTAGGTTTTGTGAATTTTGGCTAGCGTGAATGCTCCCGCGGTTCGACGATCGCAAACGGATCAATATTAACAATATGAATCCGTTTGCGATCGATCGAACCCCGGAGACGCTCTAAAATGATCGGGCACTAACCCTGACTACGCGCAAGCTTGATCTCGTTAAAAAACGCGCTGATGGCTTTAGCATTTTTTGGGGGATTTGCCAAAAAATTTACAATCTTCTCAGCTAAATCTGAGGAGTATCCCTGATTTTGAAGAACGTCAACTTCTGCCCCTCGGAACAATTCCGGCCAATAATTCTTGCCGAAGAAAATCTTATTAATTGTCTGTACAAGGGAGCTGGCGTCTTTTTCGTAGCTTGTTTCAGAATCGACACCACAGAATTCGGATCGGCCAAAATCCCCTATGTCATAGCGATTCCTATTTTTATCGTAAAATATGTTTGGGAGGAAAAGATCTCGATGCAGGATGTTCAAATCATGAAGAGTCACAAGTCCTTGACTGATTTGACAGACCGCCTCAAGATTCTGCTCTTCATTCAACGAATAACAGAAATCGTCCAGGTTACCATCATATTTATGCATAACCATCGCACTCCCTTGGCCACCTTCAAAGTTTGGAAAATAGGCTTTCGGATGAAGTAACAATCCAGTGGATTTGTTCGGCCAGCTTAACGAAATTTCGTATTCGTGTTTCATACTGGATTGACTATATTTATAAGCTTTTATTTTTCGATGTCTTTGCTCCCCATTGGGTATTAATGAGACTACCGTTCCAGATGAACCTGTTCCCAAGACATAACCCCCGTCATATCGCGTGGTGTAGGCCATTCCATCCTTTGTTTTCGTCCTAGAAAAATGTTGGTCACAAGACCAGATGGGCCTCTGGTTATTAGATAGGCTGTCTGAATTGCAAGATATCATAATTAACCTTGTTTAGTTTTTTAAATATACTAAATTAATTATAGCAAAACAAATTAATAACATCAATTAAAATATTAAGTTTACATCAACTGAGGAACAGTAGTAACACGATCAATCTTAAGCAATTAGAAAATAACATGATAAGGAAGAGAAGCAATTTTGGCGCTATGGAAAAATTTTGGATTGTTTGAGTTAGAGGATTAGCGGCAGTCGGATTTGAACCAACGACCCACGGATTATGATTCCGTTGCTCTAACCAACTGAGCTATACCGCCAAAAGAAGAAAAATAGCGGGGGAAGGATTCGAACCTCCGGCCTTTGGGTTATGAGCCCAACGAGCTAACCACTGCTCCACCCCGCGATAAGGTGTCTTAAAAAGAAACAAGAGTTTAGAACAGAAGTGATTAAAGCTCAAGCGGCAATTTAAGAATTTTTGTTTTTAGGAGAGAAAATTCTGTTTTTTTACTGGACTTTTGCCATTGGAGGGAGTCGCTTTCA
>JAHFTO010000055.1 GCA_023269355.1 Chlamydiota bacterium
GGCGAGCTCATCGCCCACTCCTATCACCATCTTCACAAGCTTAATTGCACGGGTTTGCGTTTCTTCACTGTTTATGGACCTTGGGGCCGTCCCGATATGGCGTACTTCTCTTTTGCCAAAGCGATCCTGGACGATGTGCCGATCACTGTCTACGGCAATGGAAAACTGATGCGCGATTTCACCTACATCGACGACATCGTCAAAGGAACGATTGCTGCCATTGACCACGAAGCTGCCCATGAAATTTTCAACCTCGGCAACAACTCCCCGGTTAGCGTTATGGAACTCATTCAAAATTTAGAGACTCTTCTTGGGAAAAAAGCGCACATTCTCTTCAAACCGACTCCTCCCGGCGATGTCCAAACAACCTATGCTGACATCGCAAAAAGTAAAAAAATACTCGGCTTCGAACCCAAAACTTCATTAAAAGATGGTCTCAAAAAATTCACCGCATGGTACATAGCATACAAAGCAGGAATGGAAACATGTGCCTCACGAAATATGTAATCGCTTTACTATTTTTTCTCGGTGTTTCACAAACAATCCATGCAGGGAAAAATTACGGCCCTTCCCATCTTATGATTGGCACGGGACTTTTCGATGTGGATAGAACCCGCCCTGTTGTGATGGGACAAATCGAATACCGCTGGGAAGTCAACTGCCATCACATTCGTCCGCTCGCTGCATTCTTTATGACAACAGACACTAACTTCTTCGTCTGCGGCGGTCTTGGCTATGACATCTTTATTGGAAGACACTTTGTGATCACTCCAAGCTTTGCTCCTGGACTCTACTATCACGGCCATGGGAAAAAGCTGGGATTCCCACTCAACTTCCGATCAGCCATAGAAGTGGCATTTGTCCTTAAAGACAAAGCGCGCATTGGAGCTCAATTCAATCACATCTCCAACGCCCATATGCTCTACAAAAATCCCGGAGCGAACACGCTCTATATTTTCTACGCCATCCCTATACCTCAAAAGAAAAAAGCTTCTTCTTCAAAACAAACAACTTAAATCAAGTTGAATGAAGTTGTTTTAAATTCAATACTGTTCCATACAAAATAATTAACTTAGGGGTATTGAAATGGATCCTGTCCAGCATCATGGCAGTTCTTTAAAACTTCGCCTGATTATTGCTCTCATTATGCTCATTTTTGGCTTCGCGGGTGTCGTTCTTACCGATATTTTCAAAAACGGAGCTTGGAATTATTGGCAGTACATCACAGTGATCTATGCGCTCCTCAGCTTATATTTAAGCATGCACTTAAAAATAAAAGGGTTTAGAACAACCCTGATCACCATCTGGCATGAAATTGCGCATTGGGTAGGACTGATGGGAGCGATCGTCATCGCTTCTTATTTTGTGAAAATGGGATTGGTAGGGCGATTTGAGGTCAGCTTGCTTACTTTGCTTCTTTTGGCACTTGCAACATATCTTGCTGGAATCTACATCGAGCCGACACTGATCTTTATCGGAATAATGCTGGGGCTATTTGCCATATTCCTCACTTTTCTCGATGCATATCTCTACAACATTTTGCTGCCGCTCACTCTTATCGTGGTTATTGTGCTCGTGTTCTTTATCCATCATGCACACAAGAAGCTGACGAAGATATAATCGGGTGCACAGCTTTTAAAGCTGTGAGAGCGCTCGGGCAATTCCTCTGCATTTTTCGGGAGAGGGGATGCGAAAATTCAATCTGCTTAATAATGCATGCTCATCGAGATTAGCAGAGCCATTGCTAGGGAGATCATTATTCGTTCTCAAGTTGATCGTGTGTCCCCAGGAAACTTCGCGAAGAGTGTTGTCATTATTTCTCTTATAAAGCAGCATTTCTATGGAGAGCTCTGAATCCATATTTGGTGTTTGCAGCCAATCCCTAAATTTATATTCCACTTCTCGAAGAATAGCATCTTTTCTTTCTATCGTTAATGGGCCTCTAAACAAACTTTTCTCCCACATTTGTGGGCATGCATTGCATTTATAGATGAATAGAATGCCTGTATCATTCCCGATGCCATTTCCTCTTTCTAGAAATCCTAACTGATTGTGAAGAACGTACTTGCTCCAATCAATGGCTCTTTCACAAAGCACTTGATTGGCATCTGCTTCATTTGTTCCTGAAAAAATAGCGGAAGTTCTTTCGTAGGCGCTTCGGAAAAAATCTTTTATCCCGATCCAGCAACTCCAAAATCCATTGTAAATGCTTTCAAAGAAATCCCTCACCCAAGAGCAGCATCCTCCATCGAATTCATTGGCATTCATCCGAATATTTATAGTGGAAGGAACATCGGACAAACCCCTCGAAGAGGGGTGCGTTCTTACTGATGAAATAACAGGGGAGTGACTCGACACTGTGTTAGATCTATTTGTTTGAGCTCGCTCAAAAGATACAGGCATTTTACCCTCCTAATAAAGCATCCTGAAACGCTTCCGGTAAAAACTCTATCAGATCCGATGCTGTCATGCAATACGAAGTGAGACAACTTGCGGCCAGCTCTCCTGAAAGCCCATGCAGGTAAACAGCTAAAGCAGCTGCTCTTCTAGCTTCAAGCCCTTGAGCAATCATCGCAGCAATCATTCCTGTCAGAACATCACCCGATCCAGCAGTTGCCATACCGGGATCTCCACGTGTGATGATTAGGGGAGAGGTTTTGGGATGAAAAATAAATGTCGGCGCTCCTTTGAGGACAATCGTGGCTTGCTTTTCTTCTGCAAACTGCTGACATAGTTCCAAGTTTGTCTTCTTGACATCCCTATATCCGCATTTGGTAAGTATCAAGTTCATCTCTCCTACATGAGGAGTAAGAACAGATCCTTTGGGAAAATTCCAAGAACAGTTTTCTGCTAAAAAGAAAAGCGCATCGGCATCCACCACCATCGGCAAAGTAATGCTCTTTAAAAGTTGCTCAATACAGCGCTTTGTTTTTTTGGTCCGTCCCATGCCAGGACCGATGAGCATCGCTTTGGCCCTTTCTGCTTCATGGCAAATCGCCTTCAAATTCCAATCTTGGCGGATCAGTTCAAAAGGCGCGCTGTGCAGCTCCCCTTCAATCCCATCTTGATGAAACAGTCGAACAATCCCCGCACCAGAGCGAAGTGCCGCATAGCTTGCAAGAAGGGCAGCGCCTGGCATTCCATGAGATCCGGCAACGGCTAGAACATAACCTGCCTGATATTTATGTCGAGTGCGCTTTAATGGAGGGAGTAGAGAAGAAGGAGCCTCTTCATTCATTACATAGGCGAGAGGATTGGCGCTTAAGATGTATTTATCTTCCAGCCCAAAATTGGCATGGCGCAAAGTTCCGACATGATCCCATCCTTGTTTCAAAAAGAATCCCATCTTCGGAAGTCCCAAAAAGATCGTTTCTTTTGCTTTGATGGCAACAGATTCGACATCGCCTGTCGATCCATTTAGTCCCGAAGGGATATCTATCGCTAGAATGGGAAGATTGGATTCGTTGGCGCTTTTAATCGCAAGCGCAAGAATTCCTTCTACTTTGCCTTTAAATCCTGTTCCTACAAGTCCATCGAGAATAATGCCGTCTTCTTCAATAGGGATTGATTTTGCATCATTCACATCTTTAATCTTACCGCCACAAGCCTGGAATTTTTCACGCATCTGTTTGCACAGAGGGCTGCAACTCTCAAGAGGATAAATATGCAGTGCAACAACTTTTAATCCACGCTCAATCAAGTTATAGCCTGCAGCAAAGGCATCGCCGCCATTATTTCCCTTGCCGACAAGCAGTGTGACAACTTGTGGAAGATCATGGACTTCGATAAAAAACTGAACGCGCGTTGCAATGGCTTCTCCTGCATTCTGCATGAAGTCTAGCTCTTTGAAGCCATCGGCGTAAGCAAGCGCTTCGATCCTTGCCATTTCTTGACTGCTTACAACCTTCGAACCTTCCAGTGATAGAGTCATAGATGTTCTTCCTTGATGGCCCTTTGGAGAAGGGCTTTAACGGCATCTCTGGGATTGAGTTTCTCGTAGAGGATCGAATAAATGCACTGAGTGATTGGGACGTCGATATGATTTTTTTGCGCAAGCTGCAATGCAGAAACACAGGTGTATGCACCTTCTACCACCATCCCAATTTGCTCTTGCGCTGCTCCGGGATCGAGCCCTTCTGCAATCAGCCTTCCGAACATGTAGTTCCGGCTTAGCTTAGATAGACAGGTGACGCAAAGATCTCCCATGCCGGATAATCCGTTGAGAGTTTCTGCACGGCTTCCTTTTGTGACAGATAGCTTGCGAATCTCATGCAAGCCGCGCGTCATCAGTGCCGCTTTGGTGTTGTCGCCAAACCCAAGACCATCGGAGATACCGCAGGCAATCGCAATGATATTCTTCATCGCCCCGCCAAAAGCCACTCCCTTGATATCGGAGTTGGGATAGACGCGGAAAAACGGGGTTCCGAAAATCTCGACAATTTGATGCATCACAGCTGGATCATAGGAAGCGCCTACAACGGAAGTGGGAAGCTTTTGGATGACCTCTTCTGCGTGGCTCGGACCGCTTAAACAGCAAATGTTCTTGCGCATCCCTTCCCCAAGCACTTGCACAATCACCTCGGGCAGAAGCAATCCGCTATTTTGCTCAATCCCTTTGGAAGTGATGACAATGGGACAATTCACTCCTCCCAAAGTCAATACTTGCTCAAAAACAGGGCGGATCCCTTTAGATGTGACGGATTCGACAAGGAGCTCTGCTCCTTCTAAGGCGTATTTGAGATCGGATGTAAACTCGACGTTGCTGTCTGCTTGGACTTTGGGAAGTTTGGGATGTTCTCTTGTTTTGGCGAGCGCTTTTGCAAATTCATCTCTTGATGTCCAAAGAACCACATGATTGCCCTTTGAAGCCAGCAGCGAAGCTAAGCAAAACCCCCAAGTGCCCGCACCTAAAAAAGCAATTCGCATGCCTATTCCTTTTTTCCCCTAAATATACTCCTGGCACCTGAAACTTGCAATTTTCTTATTTTTGGAGTTGCAGAACCTTTTCAATCCTCTCAGGACTATCTTCTCCCGATGCGTTTTTTAAAGGAGCAAAAATCTTTTCGCGAGGGTAAACAAGAACTGCGCTCGAGCGGGCGTAGTCAAGAAGATCAAACAAAAATCTCTCGCATTTGCAGATGGACACCTTTTCTCCCGATGCAATTTGCGCAGTTTTACGAGCAGGATGCAAAGGAAATTCCGCCTTTAGCTCCCCGCAAAGATGCGCAATAAATGGCATCGCAATGCAAAACATCCCCGTATTGGCAAGCGCAAACTCAGATCCCTCTCGGATGGCAGGGGGGATTTCGGTATACTCAATCACCTTGAGCCTTCCTTCTATCTCCACAAGCACGCCCATTTTCTCAGCAGGATGTAGGCGTCTTATGGTCTTTGCAGCAGCATCTACATTTTTTCGCGCAGCAAACCCTAAAAATTCAGGATCAAACGGATCTCCTAGCACATTATCGACAAAAATCACATTCAGGTATTCGACACCGATTGCTTTCCACTTCTCCCAAAGCCCTGTCTCGTAAAAACAGTGCAAAGCATGGCCATTGCCATCAGGTCCTTCCGCGACTTTTCCAGGAACTTCTAAAAGCCAATTGCCATTATCATCGATAAAGGGAAGCGTCTTTTGCTGGAAAAAAGAAACCTGCGAAAAATCTAGCCCAAAATAATTGTGCCTTTGAAAGAAGTCGATAGTCTCTGTGTGATTCAGCTGTGATGTCATGATGCAAAGAGGAAGATTTCTTCCCACTTGTAAAGAAGCTGCCTTGACTTTTTCGCATAAGATTTGAAACAGGCTTTTACCCAAAATTGGAAAAGCTCCTTTTGGCCCTTCAAATCCCAAACGCGTTCCCTGACCACCAGCGAGGATCAAACATCCCGCTTTTCCCTGCTCTAAAAGCTCTAAGCCTTTTTTGTAATCTTCTTCACTACCGCTATTTTCAAATTGGGTGCAGGGTGCATATGTGGGCTGCTCTGACTTCTCTTGAGGAAAAAGCACCTGTTTTTGTTTGTCTCTAAGAGGGAGTGAATAATGTTGCAACTGCTTTAAGAAAAATTCCTGCGCCTCTTCGGAAACATCTTCCACACCCTCAAATAAATGCAACTGATCCAATTGCGAGAGCAACTCATGAATCCGGGTTTTACAATCCTTCTCAAACAAAGCTTGCAAAGTGCTCTCTACACTGACAGTGCGCAAGTCCTTATCTTTTGCAATCAGAGGACGGTGTTTCAGTAAAGGATTGGGCGAGGACACATTTTGCTTGAGAATTCCCTGTCTGGGATCCGCCCAAAGAGAAACGATATCAATGGGAAACGACGCATCGATATAATAGGCGATCGACAAAACGCCTGAATCGGGAACAAGTAGATATCTGCAGCAATTTTTAATGATCGAGAGCATTTCAAAAAGAGAAGTCTTTCCTCTTAAGTCAATGATTCCTTCTTCTGCAAAAAGAGGATTGGGAGCAAACCCAAAAAGAAGGATAGGAACTCCATACTCTAAATAAACCCTCTTAAAAAATGCGCGCATATATTCTTCCGGCCAGTTTTTCTCATAAGCGTAATTCGTTTCTGTTTGAGCATGCACACCGATATAACTTCTTCCCTTTTCAAGAGAAAACCTCTCGCAAAGAGCGTCCCATTCCGGCGCCCATTTCAACTTCGGCACCACTTTTCCCAGTTGCCACATCAGCCAATGCGTGGGATCTGGCTTTTCTAAAATCACATCAAAATCTAAAGGCTTAAGTCCCGTGTTTAGAAACGTCTTCTCAAGATCAAATGCCACCCCCCTTTTCCAATCGGGATCTGCAACGACATGCACCCCTTCCAACATTCTAAACCCATCCACAAGATCCAAACGTGTGACAAAGGTAATGTCCGCATGGGGAATGTATTGATAGATTCTCTGAGTCAATGCGTAAAGGCCAAGCGGAATATCACCCAGTCCGCGGTTCCAGCAGATCAGAAAACGGCTATCGCCTCGCAATGCTGCGCGCTTCAGCAAGGAATCAAAAGGATTGATCCCATATTTTCTCCAGAGCTGTTTGATGATAGACATTATATGATGTGAAGCTTAGGACGTTTAATCTTTAGATACTTAATAATGGCATTGTACACCTCATCCGCTTCAATCCGCTTCATACACCGAAAATCGATATGGCATGAGCGTTGATAGCAAGGAGAGCATTCGACGTGTTTATGGATAATCGTACCTGAGCGGTATGGCCCCGTGACAATTTCGCTTGTCGATCCAAAAAGAGCGACCATTGGCGTGCCAATGGCGTCCGCGATATGCATCGGGCCGCTATCATTGGTCAGAATCACATCACAATTGCTGATGATCGAGCTCAGCTCTCGAAGCGTTGTTAACCCTGCTAAATTAATCACTCGAGAAGGCAAGCCCGCACAGATCTCTTTCACGAGATGAACTGTGTTTTGGTCGCCAAAATAGACAACATAAACATTGTCATCGCGAAGCAGCCTTTCCGTGACCTCTCGAAATCTCTCCGGGAGCCAGCACTTAGCCGAGCCATATGTTGCCCCTGGATTGATCCCCACAACCATCGCACCATCGGGGATACCCTGCTGCCTTAACAAAGTCTGGGCATCATGGATCTCCTTGGGTGTCAAATATAAGCGAGGGGGGGTATCGGAGACGGGAATCCCAAGCGGCTCAAGGAGCATTTTGTAGGTCACAACGAGATGCTGATTTTGGATATTATCCGGAAAAGGAAGGCTATCTGTTAGAAGCAGTTTTCTCCCATTGCACTCATACCCAAGGCGCACCTTCACTTTCCCCAGCCAAAACCACCAGGCGGATGAGAAAGAATGGGTCAAAAGGATCCCTAGGTCGTATTCCCCTTTGCGCAGTTTTTCGATGACATTGCGCCTCTCCGCTCTACGCCCAAATCCACTGGTCTTGCTGAAGCAAAATAGCTCATCGATTTCAGGGTCTTCCCTCAGAAGCTCAGCTATGGGGGAGCGGCACATGGCGGTGATGCGCGCTTTAGGGTATGCCTTTCTTAGATCAGAAAGGATCGGTGTCGCCATGACAAGATCCCCAATCCAATTGGGCATGCGCACAATAATGTTCCGCGGCTCCGTTTTGAGAAGGGGTTCCATCAACATTCTCTAAAAATAATTTTTACTATTTCATTAGACATCATTAAACTAGTCCTACCCCAGCCCCAAGTCAAGAAAAAATAATGCGAATACAAAATTCAAGGGCGCCCCTTTCGAAAGACACCTAGGTTAGAAAAATACCAAGGGAGAGGGAATTTTGTATAGGGGGAAGTGAAAAGGGGTATGGGGAGGGGGGTCCTGGGGTGGAGGGGAAATAGGGGTTGGGTCTGGGGGTAGGGGTTAAAAGGAGGGGGGGGCTGAGTGCTAAAAAAGGGGGTTTTTGAGGCTGGGAGAGGG
>JAHFTO010000056.1 GCA_023269355.1 Chlamydiota bacterium
GACTTTGATCAATGCGGAAAGATTTATCACTCCTGAGCTTAAAGAATTCGAGCATCAAATGCTCCATGCTGAAGAGAAGATCTCCGCACTGGAAATAGAACTCTTCAACTCCTTGCGCAAAGAAACTGCCGCTTATTCTTCAGAAGTGCACCAAATTGCTGAAGCCATCGCCCAAATCGATTGCTTTCTTTCTTTAGCCTCTATTGCCAAAAAGCGGAACTATGTGCGCCCCTTGGTCGATCAAAGCGATGTGTTTCACGTCAGCCAAGGAAGACACCCCATCATTGAGTCATCGCTTGCGGGAGATGATTACATTCCCAACGATGTCTTTCTCAATACAAAAGATCAGCGCCTTTATCTCATCACTGGCCCCAATATGGCCGGTAAATCCACCTTCATCCGCCAAGTCGCACTGATTGCTATCCTCGCTCAAATGGGATCGTTCGTTCCTGCTAGAGAAGCCCATATTGGAATCGTCGATAAAGTGTTTAGCCGCATAGGAGCTAGCGACGATCTTTCGCGCGGACAATCGAC
This sequence comes from Chlamydiota bacterium, assembly GCA_023269355.1. Lineage (GTDB taxonomy): Bacteria > Chlamydiota > Chlamydiia > Chlamydiales > Rhabdochlamydiaceae > CAJCIW01. The sequence continues at coordinate 535 of JAHFTO010000056.1, forward strand.
GTTCATGGTTGAGATGACCGAGACTGCCAATATCCTTCATCACGCCACTGACCGCTCTCTTGTGATTCTCGATGAGATCGGGCGAGGAACAAGCACTTATGACGGAATTTCTATTGCTTGGGCCGTTGCAGAATATTTGCTAACGCAGCCAGGAAAACAGGCCAAAACGCTTTTTGCCACCCACTACTGGGAGCTCACCGATCTAGAAAAAGAAATCAAAGGGGCAGTCAATTATAACGTCGCTGTTCACGAGTCGGAGCGCGGCATCGTCTTTTTGCGTAAAATCGTGAAAGGAGGCACAGACAAAAGCTACGGGATTCACGTCGCTAAACTAGCAGGGCTTCCCTCTCATGTTCTCAAACGCGCTGAAGAGATGCTTCAAAAGCTGGAAAAGAGTACGGTAAAAACAAAAGAACCGAAAGAAAAGCAACTTTCTCTGTTTGGCCCCACGGATGAAGAACTGAAGCATGCTGCCATTTGCACCGAACTAAAAAGTATGGATCCCAACCACCTTACCCCCATAGAAGCTCTTAAAAAGATCGCAGAATGGAAAGCGAAGCTATAAAAAAACTTCTCGATCAATTTCCCACTGGGCCGGGCGTCTATTTGATGAAAGACTCGGAAGGGACAGTTATTTATGTCGGAAAAGCCAAGCAGCTGAAACTCCGCGTCAAACAGTATTTTGCCAAAGGCGGCGATAGTAGAGCGATCATCCCCTTTCTCACTGCCCAAATTGCCCACATCGACACGATCGTCGTCCCTTCAGAAAAAGAAGCCCTCCTTCTTGAAAATACGCTGATCAAAAAACATCAGCCCAAATTCAACGCCATTCTTAAAGATGACAAAACCTTCATTAGCCTGATGATTAACAATAAGCATCCATGGCCGATGATCCGACTTGTTCGCAACAAAGGAAAATCCAAAGCTGACGGCCTTTACTTTGGCCCTTATACAAGCGCCTATTCCGCTAGGCAAACCTACGAGCTTCTCACAAAGCTGTTTCCCTTAAGACAATGCTCCGACGAAGAATTAAAACGGCGCACTCGCCCTTGCCTTCTTTACTCCATCAAGCGATGCATTGCTCCCTGTGTGAATAAATGCACAAAAGCAGAATACGATACCTTTGTGCATGGAGCCATTCAGTTTCTTAAGGGTCAAGATAAAGAGATCCTAAAAAATCTCTATGCACAAATGAAAACCGCCTCTGAAAAGATGGAATATGAGCGCGCTGCATCTCTTTTACAAACCATCCGCCAAATCGAACACGTCATCAGTCCGGCTGCTGTTGTCGTGAAGATGAATGGTAAAAACAGCGACGCCCTCGCCCTTTATCGCGAGGGAGAAGAAGTAATGCTCATCCAGCTCCTTTTTCGAGAAGGAAAACTCATCGGCTCCGAGTCCTATCCCTTCAGCAACATTTTAGAAGAGGATGAGGAACTCTATACCTCGTTCATTTTACAACATTACAAACATCAAGAGGGATTACCCGAAGAGATCCTTCTCCCTATTCCGCTCAAAGAGGAAGGCCTCATCTCTGAAATCCTCTCCGAGACCCATCAAAAAAAGATCTCCATCCTCTCTCCTCAAAAAGGAGAAAAGCGCGCCCTTGTCGCCATCGCAGAGCAAAATGCCAAAGCTGTCTTTGAGCAGGAAAAAAATGCGCAAGAGCTGCAAGAGAAAATGCTTTTAGACCTGCAAGACACCTTAAAACTCACGCGCTACCCTAAAAGGATTGAGTGTTTCGACACATCTAACATCTCTGGAACAGATCCCGTTGCATCGATGGTCGCCTTCTCTGACGGCAAAAATGACACCAAGCGCACGCGCCTTTTCAAAATCAAAACAACACTTAAAGGCGATGATTACGGCGCCATGCGCGAAGTTCTAACGCGCCATCTCACTCGTGCTAGGCAAGAAGATGATTTACCCGATTTGATCATTGTCGATGGAGGCAAAGGACAGCTTAACATCGCGCTTGAGGTCTTCCAAGAGCTCGATATCGCATCTGTCGACGTGATCGCTCTTGCCAAAGAAGGAGGCAGGCACGACAAAGGAATGACCCAAGAAAGGGTCTTTCTCCCCGACAACCACGACCCCATCCATCTCAACCCCAGATCCAGCCTTCTATTCCTGCTGCAAAAGGTGCGAGACGAGGCGCACAGAAAGGCCATCGGTTTTCACCGCAAGCGCCGGCAAAAGCGCACACTGACAAGCGCTCTAGATAATATTCCAGGCATTGGCCCCGTAAAACGCTCTCGCCTACTGCACCATTTTGGCAGCGTGGAAAAGATCAAGCTCGCCTCACCGGAGCAGCTTGCAGAAGTTAAGGGGATTACAAAACGGGATATTCCGCTGATCCAGCAATATTTGAAATCACTTCATTAAAACAGAAAGGCCGAACTCATTTTTGTAGCCAAGGTGTTTGCGCAAGATCGAGCCGACATCCACCTCAGCCTTTTCCAGAATCGCTTGATGCTCTTCCAAAGAAAGCGCAGGAAACTCGAGAAACATTTCCAGTTTTTGCTTTTTGGAGATGCATACTTCTACAGAAAGATTTTGCTTAGGAAACTGCTCTTTCCAATAGTCGCTCAGATAGCTGCGAATCACCGCAGGATCAACAGAAAATTCCCCGCTGCGCATTTTGACCCGGTAATAAATACCTCGGTGCATGGCGCAAAAACCGATTAAAAGAAGGACGCCGCACCCTAAGGTTAAAAATCCAATCCATCCTAAGTACGAGGGCTCAGCAGAAAAAAACTGAGCTATCAAATAGCGCAAATGGGAGGTATATTGCAGCCCAATAAAAAATCCACCCAGTAAAAAGACCAGAATAGCAAAAATAAATTGCACCGCAGAAAAAAGAAGATTTCCGGTTTTCATAGCTTTAAGTTAAAAAACTTCCTCATAAGTCCCACTCGGTGCTTTGACAGCATGTACCCGTTTTTCAAGCAATTCTTCAAGATTGGCTTTTGGCTTTGAGGCGATCAAATTTTTGAAAACGACGTGCACAAGGCCCACATGCAAATTTGTCAAGCGACTGATATCAAGTAATATTTTATTTTGAATTTCTTCTGCTTTTTCCGGGATCGAAATTCCATAGGCAACATTGATCTCAACGCGGACTTTGATCGAATGATTTTTTTGATCTTGGTCGACATGAATCCCCTTCACCCCGCCTACTCCATCGCCGAGCAGATTGTCGAAGAGGTTCCCCTCTAGTGTTTCAACGCCCTCAATTTGGCTAAGCGTTTGCAACACGATAGACTGAAAAACTTTTGTTTCAATGTCACGGATAAAAACAGTTTCTGGGAGCTCAAGCTCCTTTGGATCAATTCTTTTTAATGGATCGTGCATATCTTTCCCCTCACCTTTGAACCCCTATCAGTATACACCTGTAAGGTGAGATTTGTAAAGATATCTGTGAAAGAAAAACATATATTTATTTTACCAAAAAAAGGGTAGTCCAAAACATGTAGTGCTAGAAGACTGCGAAGCGGAAGGCTTCAGCATTACATGTTGAGGGCTGCCCAAAAAAGCCCCTCCTTGCACTTTTCCATCTGCACCCTTTATAATCGCAAAAAACTAAAAAGGAACCCAGAGAACCTATGCCCACATGGACACCCACTGAAATTGGAATGCACATCGCATTCAACTTACTTCTTGCATGGTACTGCAGCCGATGCGCCAAACGCCTTAAACGCGACCCCTTCAAATGGTTCATCGCCAGCGTCTTCTTCGGCGTCTTTGCCTTCATTGCCCTTTACATCGCTGCATCGCGAAAAGCCAGGCGCTCTATTCCTCTGCAGCAAAGCGCTCCAAAACCTCCCGTCCTCCTCTTAATAACCCCATCCCATGCAGAAAGGTTTTGGTATTATCTCAACGACAAGAATGAACAGTTCGGCCCGATGAGCTTTAATGCCCTTGCCAGAGCCTGGAACGAAGGAGCTATCCAAGAGCTGACTTATGTTTGGAATGAAGAGATGGAAAACTGGCAGCGCTTTAAAGAAGTGATTACAGAGCAAGAGCCTTCAAAAGCATAAAAAAAAACCGCACGAAAACCGTGCGGTCTATATAGAAGTCTAAATTTAAAAACTCAATTTACCAGCTTGCCTTGACGACACCTGGAATCAGGCCGCTATTAGCCATTTCTCGGAAACACAGACGGGAGAGCTTGAATTTTTTCAAAACACCGCGGGAACGGCCAGTCAACTGGCAGCGGCTGCGGAGGCGCACTGGAGACGAGTTACGGGACATCTTATTCAAAGCGATCTTGGCCGCATCGCGTTCCTCTTCGCTCTTACTCATGTCGATGATGATCTTCTTCAGACTTTGACGCTTGTCCCATTTCAACTGAACGAGGCGCTCGCGCTTTTTTTGTTTTGCAATCCAAGTTTTTGTCATATTCCTCTTTGTCTCACTACTTTTTGCGAGCAGGACCTTTTTGTCTCTGCTTACGGTTTGGGTCCGTTTTATTGATCACATATACGCGTCCTTTACGGCGCACAACTTTGTCCCCTTTAGAAGGGTCGGCTTTGATGGAAGCTCTGACTTTCATGTCTACCTTTTAAGAAAGAAAATTAAAGTTAGCTAAACTTATACGCAATCTCTAGATTTCTTGGCAAGAACTCTATGCTGCTGAGATTTACATTCCAAGAGACATACCAAGCACCTAAGATTTAAAATAAATTTTATTTTCCCGCAACCAAGGATCAGTCAAAAAACAAAAAGGGTTATCAAATTCTTTTTTTCTCGTTTTAGTCATTCTTTTCCTCATCTTCAGATTGCAGGCGATTACGAGCTCGTTCAATCGCTATGAGCAGTTTTTCTCGGAGGATAGCTTTTGAAGGAAAGGCGGTGAGATATTCGGCAACATGGATACCAGATCGACCGAGCTCTAAGAGTTCGATGCACTCTTCATCTTTTCCTGCGCAGAGGATTAGTCCTATCGGTGTTTCTTCTCCTTCCTTTCGTTCGTATTTATCTAGCCAACGAAGGTATAGCTCCATCTGTCCTTTATGTTCAGGTTGGAAGTCGCCGAATTTTAGCTCGATTGCTACTAATCGTTTTAAAGTCCTATGAAAGAAGAGTAAATCTAATTTAAAATCTTTTTCACCCACTATGATTCGTTTTTGACGCGCAAGGAAACAAAACCCAGCACCCAGCTCAAGCAGAAATTGTTCTAATTCGCGCATGATTGCGTCCTCAAGATCTTTCTCAAGATATCGGTCGTTAAGCTTTAAGAATTCTAGAACATAAGGATCTCGGAAAACAAGGTCTGGTGTCATCCGATCTTCCTGTCTTAGTGCCTCTACTTCGGTTTTGATGACTTGTTCGGGTTTTTTTGATAGGGCTGTTCTTTCGTAGAGCATAGAGTTCATCTTCTTTTTTAAAGTACGAACACTCCACTGTTCAAAGCGACACATCTCAGAATAAAAATCGCGCTTAAGTGGGTCTTTGATCGGTGTGAGCTCTATGAAATGACTCCAACTTAGATGGCGTAATAGAGATTGCAGAATTTGTTCATCGGTGAAGGTTTCAGCGAAGCGGATCATTCTTCGTAAGTTCTTGTCACTGAATCCATTACCATATTCCAACATCAATTGGCTCGACAGTGTCGAGACAATTGCTTGTCCATATTCAGCTCTTGCCTCTTGAAGAATTTCTTTACGAATGCGATAGCCAACTCGCCAATAAAGCACGGTAAGGCCGGAATTAACGGTCGCTGCAATCGACTGGCGGGTTTGGTTGATCATATTCTTCAGATCTTCGAGTAGACTGCGAGGAATCGTTACTGGATGATCGGACTTAGGGATGGGAAGCAATTGCTTAGTTGTCATTATTCCAACCTTAATTTGGAGTGAATTTTTGAGTCACTTTGGGTATACAGTCCGCACGAGGTATAAGAATGCACTTCACTGTACCTCCATCGCACAACGGCGCTACAATTAAAACTATAACTTAACTTTCAGTCAAGCGGATTGCGACGAAAGTGTAATGAAATGTTCTAATTAAACTTGAACCATTGAATAGATAAAAAAACGAAAAGCCGTGGAGGAGTGCGAAAGAGAATAAAAAGCTTATAGCCACGGCAAAAATCGGACTACTATTAGAAACACTGTCTACATACTCAACGGATGCGCAAACATTTCTTTACCCCTTGAGAAATTTTTAAGAGATTAGGTATATTAGTCATCACACTATAAATCTCTGTAAAGGAAAGACCCATGAAACGCACCTATCAGCCTAGTAAAAAAAAGCGCCAAAAAGCTTGCGGATTCCGTAAAAGGATGAAAACAAAAGATGGCCGCAAAATCGTGAACCGCCGTCGCAGATCCGGCCGCAGAAAACTGACTACAGCATAAATGGATTCTGAATACCTGGAGCCGCGCGACATGTCTCCCTCGGCTTCAGACGGAAATCGCAAACAGCGCACAGGAAAATTTCCAAAATCAGCGCGCATCTTGACCGGCCCCCATTATAAAGCCTTGCACAAAAACTCTTTGCGCCAAATTGGCGATTCCATCTCCATTCACATTAGACAGGGCCGTCCCCTCATGCCAAAGCTTGGGATCACCGTATCCAAAAAATTTGGAAAAGCCCATGATCGCAATCGCTTTAAACGCGTTGTGAGAGAAGCCTTTCGAGAGCTGCTGACTTCACTGCCATCAGATCTCGAAATCAACGTATCTCCTAGAAAAAGTGGCGAACTTCTCTCTAAGCAAGCAGTCCTTGTTGAACTGCAGACCCTTTTAGCAAAGATCATTCGGACTTAAAACAGATGCAGCAAACCTTCGATCAAAAAAAAGCATTTGCCCATCTCAATCCTGAGCAGCGCAAAGCTGTTCTGACTGCAAAGGGGCGCGTTCTGATCCTAGCTGGAGCTGGCAGCGGCAAAACAAGCGTTCTTGCCTACCGCATCGCCCATCTACTGCAAAATTTACACGTAGAGCCGCAGTCTATCCTCGGACTGACCTTTACGAATAAAGCCGCACAAGAAATGCGCGAAAGAGTCGGAAAACTCGTCACACCTAAAGTTGCCAAAGGGGTCACCTTAAGCACTTTTCATAGCTTCTGTATGCAAGTACTCCGCTCAGAAATTCATCATTTGGGCTATACGGCAAATTTCTCACTCTACGACGAAAAAGATGTCAGACGCTTAGGGCAAAACTTAGCGCGCCATCTCCTCGAGCACGATGGAGAACTGCCCTCCATGGAAAAAACTTTTGGAAAAATCTCATTTGCAAAAAGCAGAGGAATGACTTTCGAAGAGATCCGTCAAGACAAAGTAGACTGGCATGATCAGTTCAGCGCAGACCTCTATGAACGTCTCAAAACCTGCATGCGCGCCTATAACGCAGTGGACTTTGATAGTCTCCTCTCTCTCACTGTGCAGCTATTTGATGAACACGCGCAAGTTTTAAAACGCTATCAAGACCGCTATCAATACGTGATGATCGATGAGTATCAAGACACAAACCCCGTGCAATACCGCCTTGCTAAGCTCATCTCTTCCAAACACAATAACCTTTGCGTCGTCGGCGACGATGACCAATCCATTTATGGATGGAGAGGCGCAGAGATCAAAAACATCCTCCAGTTCGAATCAGAAACTCAGATCAAACTCGAACAAAACTACCGTTCCACTCCAACAATCCTGCAAGCCGCCAATGCTGTCATCGCCAACAATAAAGAGCGCCACATTAAACAACTCTGGAGCGCTGTAGACAAAGGAGATCAAATCACCCTCTTTCACGCTCCTACTGAACTGGAAGAAGCACAGTCTGTTGTCCAAAGAATGGTCCGGCTG
>JAHFTO010000057.1 GCA_023269355.1 Chlamydiota bacterium
ACAGAATTTTGAACAGCGTAAGTCGACGGAATGCAGGTGACACCTACAGCCCTACCAGAAAGATATTGAAAGTTCATGTTTATTGTTTTCATGCCGCTAATTTTAACAAATATCCAAATAAGCAGCGATAATAAAACATTACTTCATTTTTTATAAAATCAATTCAAGCGAAATAAAGAAACCAACTCAGAAATCAAAGCGCGCATTAAACTCAACGCCGGCAATAGAAAGATCTCCCTGGTTTGCGATAAATAAACCGGGGCTGCTGGAGTCGGTAAAGCGCATCAGTTGATTTTGTGAGAAAAAGAGAAGTTGATCCCAAGCCAGTGTGCATGTCAACCGATTGAATCTGCCAGAAGAAAGGTGCTGCCATGAAAGTCCCGCTGTACAGTCGACAATCGGGGCCGAAGCTTGAAAAATGGAATGGATCCCAAGTCGTTTTTCTTTGGTCCCCAAAGTATCTTCATCTTGGTGTAAATAGAACTCCCCAAAAAGCAGGCTCAAAGAGCCTTTGGCAAACAGGCTCAAATTCCAAAACATCGACCACTCTGCAGACAGTCCCGCACTTGGCCCAATGCCCCAATATTTATTTTTCATCCGGATGAGCTCTTCTTCATTGACAGGGAAATTCCCTCCACGGTACTCGATATTGAACTTTTGGCGGATCCAGCCATTGCGGACACCCATCTGTGGTGTCAGTGTGAGGCTGTCCGATGTAAAAAAGGGTTTGCTGAGCTGTACATCCAATAGCCCTAAATGTAGCCGCCAATGCGCCTTGACTTGATCTGCAAAAAACATCTCCGCAGTCGCAGGTTTTATCCAGACAGGGAAAAAGACATTTCCATCATGCGCTGATTGTTCTGTATCGCTGTGCGTTTGAAACGAGGTGAAATGCAAAAGCCACTCCCATCGATCATGGGAAGTGCGATACCCCAAGCCTAATTTAAACCCAAAATCCCATTCAAATTTAGGATTTTTGACCGATGCATGAGGTGCAAGATGATCTGTTGATCCACTCTCTACTGCATAAGCCAGACCCTCTTCCTCTGCTTGCCAGTAAAGAAGAGAGGCGTTTGTAAAAAATCCCACTTTCCGCAATTCTTCAGCGTAAGGTTCACAAAACAAGAACAATGTGATAAAGTAAGAAATCAGGTGTTTTAACATACGGGTATCTTAAGTCATGTCCCTATTTTTTTTCTGGAGAATTCTCATTCTATGCTTTCTCTCTGTCCCTCTTTATTCGTGGGAGGTCTCTCATGAAGAAGCAGAGAGTATTGGTAAACGGATTTTTCTCAACGAATGCAGCAGCAATCCCGATAAGCTGATCTGGTGGAATGACGGTGAACATTTTGCATCGCTTGGAATCGGTCATTTCATTTGGTACCCAAAGGGCGCCCACGGATCTTTTGAAGAGATGTTCCCCTCCTTGATTTCTTTCTTCAAGGAAAAAGGCATCGACATGCCGGGATGGCTTGCACTCAACAATGGATGCCCCTGGACGTCAAAGGAAGAGTTCATGGAGAAAAAACAAGAGGCCAAGAAAAAAGAGCTCCAAGCCCTATTATTGCGGACGATTTCCTGGCAGGCAGTTTTCATCGCTCAGCGCTTTAACCAAGCGCTGCCACAGCTACTTGCAGATTTAAGCGAAGAGAAAAAAAACCACATCTTAAAACAGGTTGAGAAACTGGGAACGCCGCAGGGCAAATATGCCCTTCTCGACTATTTAAATTTCAAAGGTCGAGGCTCTTTAGAAACAGAGCGCTATCAGGGAAAAGGATGGGGATTGAGGCAAGTTCTGGAAGAGATGCCCAATCAGGTTAAGAAAGGGACAGGGAATGTGGATGATCCCGTTGCCTGCTTTGCCCAGGCTGCCAAGGCTCTATTGAAACAAAGGGTCCAAAACGCGCCTCCTGAGCGGCATGAAGAACGTTGGCTCCCGGGATGGCTAGCGCGCATCGATTCTTATTTACTGAAAGCACATGGAGAAAACCAATGAAAACAACAAGACTCAAAAAAAAACGCCTCGGGAACACCGAATACCGAGAGGGTTCTGAGAATATATTTGCTGACATTGGCATCCCCAATCCTGAAGAAGCAATGGCAAAAGCAAAAATTGCCATGAAAATACACGACACCATTAAAAAAAAGAAACTAACTCAGGCAAAAGCTGCAAAAGTCCTTAAAATCAGTCAACCGAAAATCTCCTTACTTCTTCGCGGATATCTAACCGATTTTTCGCTGGAAAGGCTGCTACGGTTTTTAAATGACCTAGGACAAAATGTTTACATCTCGATAACGCCTGCATCTCACGGTCATGGCAGCACATGGGTCGGAGATTCCCCCTCGAATAAGAGGATGGCCATATTGGGAAGATGATTCTCAAACTCTAATTATTTGAAATCTTGAGACGTCAGTTCCCTTTTAATTTTCTCAAGTCGCTTATCGATCTCCGAAATTTCTCTAGACCCGATACTTTTGCGAACGATATTTCCCTTTTCATCCAAAATCACAAGAGTGGGGACTGCCCGAATCTGATATTGTTCAAAAAGTTCACGGGCATGATCCGCATTGACTTTCAAAAATTTCGTTCTACCGCCATGCTCCTTCGCCCAAGTTTCGTAAAGAGGGCTAAAAGTGCGGCAGGGACCGCAATGTGTCGAGTAAAAGTCGATGAAGATCGGTCCTTTGGCATCTTTCACTTCGCCGGCAAATTGGTCCACCGATTTAATCTCGATGACTTTTTTTAACTCTGACTTTTTCTCGTTAGCAATAACCGGAACTGCTTTCAACGCAGTGCCTGAAGCAGCTAAAAATTTTTGCGCCTGCATCGCCGCTTTGGCCGCATCGCCGGCTGCAGAAACTGCCTGCTTGAATTCCGGATCGGAAACATCTCCTACCGCATAAATCCCCTCGATCGATGTCTGTTGATGTTTTTTCAGAACAATATACCCTTGAGCATCGAGCTCAAGCTGACCCTGGAAAAACTGCGTGTTGGGAAAGGAGCCGATAGCAAGAAATAGAGCATCGACGGGAAGATCCTTTAGTCTGCGCGAGGAAGAGTCTTGTACCACAAGATGAGTGGCCTTTTGTCCATCTCCTTTGATCTCTTTAATGTTTGTTTTGTAATGCACTTCGACATTTGTTCGCGATAGGACCTCTTTCAGCCTCTCTTTTTCGATAGCTCGGAAGGAATCGCCACGCACAAGGATGTGAACTTTCGAGGCGATATTGGATAAATACTGCGCTTCGATAAGAGCACCATCTCCACCGCCGACGATAGCAACGACTTTATCTTTATACAATGAACCGTCGCACACAGCACAGCTATATACCCCACGGGACCAATATCCATTCGGCCCTGTCTCTCCGGGAACATTCAGAAGATTGGGAGTGGCGCCAAGGGCAATAATGACCGATTGTGCCTTATATTTCTTTTCAGAGCCGAAAGCTTCTTTAGTGGTGATAAGAAAGGGCCGTTTAGAAAAATCGACGGAAATCACACTTTCGGCATTTAAAACCGCTCCATTGAGCTCGGCTTGACTCTTGACCTTATCTCCCAAATCCAACCCGGAAATCGAAGATTCTCCTGGCCAATTCTGTACATTATGAGACTGAGTAATTGTCCCACCAACAAAGGGACCTGTGATCACAACGGGAGGAATGCCGGCCCTTGCAAGATAGATCGCAGATGTCAAGGCTCCGACTCCACCCCCTAAGATGACAACAGGAAGCTCCTCTTCCAACACATCAGCTCGAAGTGTAGAGGTGAGCGGAAGGAGTAAAAGATTAAACCAAAGAATCCACTTTTTCATGATGCTAGTACTCTCTTTTTGAATGGGTCCCATTATAGCCAAATCTGATTTAATGAGGTGGTATTATTTTCTGCGGTATTCAATAAAATATTGTCCATCCCGAAGAATCGTCCTTTTTGCGCCAGTTTTGTAATTACATGTAAAAAAAACTAAAAACATTCTCGTAAGTGACTATCCTTTAACATATTAAGGAAACTCCTTAAGCAAATCGAATACAGCATACAGGTGAACACATTATTTTACGTTGCTGTTTTTACAAGACTATGATATAATTTAATTTAAACACAGAGCATTACTTCTGTGTCAAACATAATCTAAATCAAAAAAAATAAAAAAGGAGATACAACATGGCATTTGGTCCTCTAAACATGGCATTTGATCCTCTAGCACCTCCACCACTCGTTCGCTCATTTAATAATAATGCCCTAAGCAACTTTTGGCCCATGAATAGCCCGTTACAAAATCCTGCTTATCTCGCACTACAAATGCCCACAATTCCCACACAACAAATGACCGGAATGCCAATGACCGCAATGCAATTATAGTCCTTTTCAAATGACTTTGCCCTAAAATAATTCCTTGGCTATTGATTAAAACATTCATTTGCCGTAAAGTTGAAGGCTTTCCTTAATCAAGACGGTTATCCAGCATATGAGCTTTCAGGGCATCGAATTCTCTTCAGAAATGCGTCAGTTAATTGTGAATGTGAAACTATTTTTCGATAAAAACAAAAACAACTCCGACATACTTCAAACAGGAGCTCGCGCTTTAACTGCTTCCGCCCTTGGCATCAGCGAAACGACTGTTAAAAATATCATGGCAGCATTCAATAGTGAGGGGGCTGATGGCCTGCTTAAAAGCGGGTCTGGTCATCGAGGTCGTCCATCTTTTGCGATTCAACCCGGCATGGAAAGTATCGTACGAAAATTTATTCGAGAGGAAAACAGTAATGGTCGTCAAGTAACGCTCGATTTTATCGGAAAACATCTCGGAGCGACAGAATCTGATTATAAAATAGCACCTGTTACTTTATGGAGAGCTCTAATCAGATGGGGATTTGAGTTCAACGTAGGAACTCGCTCTTCACAATTAAAAGAAAGCGATCGCATTATCATTCAACGTCGACAATACTTAAGGCAGAAACTCGCAAATCGTAAGGAAGATGGAACCACAATTCGCCCGGAAGTTTATTTAGATGAATCGTATATCAATAAAAATCATTCAAGAGATGCTACATGGCATTTCAGTGGTGATGGATCTATTATCAGCAAACCGACAGGTAAGGGAGATCGCCTTATCATCGTCAATGCTATAGACAGAAATGGCTGGATCCCTAATGCAAAGTTGGTATTTCAGGCATCTAAAAAGACCAATGATTATCATTCAAACATGAATTGGGGTGTATTTAGGGAATGGTTTGAAAACAAGCTAATCAAAAACATTCCAGAGAATTCGGTAATTATTATGGATAATGCAGCATACCATAATGTCTTTGCAGCAGAAACTTTTCCAAAACCCAGCCATACTGTGAGGCGACTTCAAGAGTGGTTAACTCACAATGAAATACCATGGGGTACGGACATGGTGAAAGCAGAGTTGTATGAATTGTGCCGACGCTTTGCGCCAAAGCCTGAATTTGCCCTAGACAGCATCGCATCAAAATACGGACACTCCATTTTACGAACACCCCCCTATCATCCAGAATTGCAACCCATCGAAACGTGCTGGGCTGTCGTCAAGGGACACGTAGCTGCACACAATGATTTCACTATGGGACGCGTGCGAGAATTGCTCGAAGAAGGTTTTAAAAAAGTTACAGCACACACAATTAAAGGCATTATTAAAAAGGTAATAAAAGAAGAAGATGCTTTTTGGGCCGAAGATACAGCTCGTTTCTTAGAAAATGATGACCTAAGAGAGGGTGTGGTTGATGCTGAAGAGGCGCTCGAAAAATAAATTTTAGGGCAAAGTCATTTGAAAAGGACTATAGGAGTCTCTCGCAGCTTCCATTAGCGTAGCAGGAAGTGATTTGCTCCAGTCCCATAGAATTCATTAAGATTGTAGCCCAATGCCCTGGGTCCAGGGTCTAGTAAGCCTCAAAAGAGACTTATGGCCAATAACTTATGGAGTGCACACAAATGTTATCAAAAGCATAGCATTTGTGAAAATAATCGATTTATTTGCATAAATATTATGCTTTTGATAACATTTGTGTATGGACAAAGAAAATAGACTCCTTCAAATCGCCGAGAACCAACAGGGTTACTTTACAAGCCGACAAGCGGAAAGGTGTGGCTTTTCTAGAGCGAATTTTCACCGCAAATTAAAGTCAGGGAAATGGTGCAAAGAAGAGCTTTGGGGGATTTATCGACTTGCAAATTATCCATACACCTTACGCTCAGAGCTTGCCCTTTGGACACTCTGGAGTGCTGACAAGCAAGGCAACCCTCAAGGCATTTGGTCTCATGAAACCGCTCTCGACATCCATGAACTCAGTGATGTAGCCGCAGCCAAGCTCCACATGTCTGTGCCTCGAAGCTTTAGGAAAGGTAACAAAATTCCGAATAATATTTGTTTACATTTCACAGACGAGATGCCTCAATCCGACATAGAGAACAGGCACGGATACCGCGTTACCACGCCGCTTCGCACACTAGCCGATGTCATTCGAGAAGGCACAACTCAGCATGAGCAAATTGAACTTGCGATTCTCGATCTTGCAATCCAAAAATCTTTGATTAAGGGACTTGCAACTATTCAGGAGATGGAACTGCTCCAAAAATGCACAGATTCACAGGAAATGCGTGAAATCATAGCTAAAGCAATCGATGATGTATGGACTCGAGCAAATGCACAATTAGCAGATTTTGGACGAATAGTGGAACCATATACGATTGGACTTTCTTTAGAGAATCAGGGATTTGGAACAGCGGTTCTGTGCCAACATAAATCGCAATACTTCCTACTTACCGCAGGGCATGTAGGCAGAGCTCTTCGCAGAGCGAAGTCTGTTAGTCTGCTTCTGCGATTTGACACCATTCGAAGAGAATATCCCGTTCAATCAGCCAAAAATTTCACAGTCATTGAATGGGATCTAAATTTTGATGACAACATGCTGGATGATGTTCTTACATATAAACCAAAGGATTTAGCCATCGTCATTCCTACACAAGCAATTGTTGATACACTGAAAATTTTCAAAGCTTTCTACAAAATACCAGAAGAGTCTCATAGTATTTCGCTACAGGATGCTCTTATATCGCTAGGAGGCATTGAGCCAATTTATTCTGATAATGGTAAGACATGCCAATTGCATGTAGGCCCCTATGCCTTTGTCGCTTCAAGCTACCGTCAATTGCCCGATGTAGATTACATCATATGTCCTGTGAGCAATCATACATATGACATGAGAAATTTGCGGAGGAAGGTCATTGATTCCTTTCAAGGACTGAGCGGCAGTGGACTTTGGAAATTCTCAAATAACAACCCTATTCTTGTTGGTATCGCAATCGCTCAAGATCCTGCCGGTTATGACCCCACGTTGGGATTAAAGAACGTTTACTTTCATGGATTCCATTCCATTCTTTCAGTACTATCAAATCTAGGAAAAGCCAATGAACACAAGCTTTAAAACTGCCGCTGATTTTCGCAAGCACTTAGAATTAAATCTTCGAATTCATTCCACCCAAACGGGCGAAAACATCCAACGACTTCGTCGGAAAGTTGCATTCGATCGGCTTTTGGCAAGGATTTTCACTCAAGAGCCATCATCTTTTTTCTTAAAGGGAGGTTATGCTATGGAATTACGCATTGCCCGTGCGCGCGCCACAAAGGACATGGATTTAACCTGCTTTAAACGTGTGAGCGATGCAAAGGAGCCAATGAGCGAATTGATTTTGCAAGAGCTTCAAATACTTGCTCGCCTCAATTTGAACGATCATTTCGTCTATCAAATCGGCCAACCTCAAAGTGATATAGAAAATGCACCTTATGGCGGATCGCGACATAATGTCTCCGCAGTCATTGACAACAGGCCTTTCGTTGAATTTCATCTCGATGTGGGAGGCGATTTCCTCATTGATCACGTAGAGAAAGTGCCTGGAGCAAACTGGCTTGAGTTTTGCGGCATTGCTGCTCCAATTATTCCCATGATTTCTATAGAGCAACAATTTGCTGAAAAGCTGCATTCCTATACCCTTTCTCGCGTACAAATCAACACGCGCACGAAAGATCTTATTGATCTGATACTGCTTCTGAAATCCAACAACCGAGAGTTTGAAGCCTTCCAACATTCTCTGCAGAGAGTGTTTAGAGCGCGCAATACGCATCTTTTACCAGAAATTTTGCCAGAACCACCAGTGAGCTGGCATAAGCCTTTTGCAGAAATGGCTGTTGAATGTGGCATTTCCCAAAGTTTGAAAGATGGCTTTACAAAAGTATCCGAGTTTTACAATGTGCTGCAAGGAATGAACAAAAGCAAAAAAGGTATAGTTATGAAAAATTCTCTACCGGATTTGCACG
>JAHFTO010000027.1:0-27332 GCA_023269355.1 Chlamydiota bacterium
CATCTGGGAAAAAGAAGGATCTTGGGTGCGAGGGATCCCCTTTGAAGTCTTCGGCGGCACAGAATTTTATGAGCGCACAGAAATCAAGGACCTCATCGCCTATTTGCGCGTGATCGCAAATCCCCTCGATCAAGAAGCTCTTCTTCGCATCATCAACACACCCCGCCGCGGCATCTCTGACAATACTCTCGATCTACTTACCCAATACAACAGACAAAGAGATATTCCCCTTTGGAACCTTCTCGAAGAAATCGCCTCTCCCCTCTCTTCCGATCTAAAAAATGATCTCTCCGAAAAAGCGATCAGCAGTATCCGCCATTTCGTGTCCATCCTCAAAGAAGCTAAAACCCGATTCTCAAATCCTCCGCTGCATCAAGCCCTTTCCTGGCTTGTCGATGAAATCGATTACAAAAAAGCGATCATCGACGACGTCAAAAGTGAAAAAATGCGCGATTTCAAATGGGAAAATGTCGCCCACTGCATCGATTCTCTCTCTATCTACGAAGAAGAACAAGCAGCAAATGGGCACAAAAGTTCGCTTGCCGACTTCCTGAGCACCTCCACTTTAGATCAAGAGCGCGTCCCTGAGTTGAGCAAAAGACAGAATGAAGACAAAGTGAACCTCATGACTTTTCACAGTGCCAAAGGGCTCGAGTTCACCTCTTGCTATCTCGTCGGCTTAGAGGACCACATCATCCCCCACGAAAAAAGTCTCATGGAAACCGGCCTGGAAGAAGAGCGCAGGCTCATGTACGTCGCCATGACCAGAGCTAAGAAACATCTCACTCTCAGCATGGCCCGCAAACGCAAAAAAATGGGTAAAGAAATCACTACTAATCCTTCGCGATTTCTCTTTGAAATCCCTAAAGATCTATTGCGAATGACTTCTTGGCAGACGATTGATTAAAAAAACAAAGAACCTAGCGCGACAATTCCAAATGCGCCAATAATGATTCCTGCAACCCGATTGATCCATCTCATTACTTTTTCGCTGACCCTTTTTCGAAACAGAGTCACCCCTTCGCTGAGCATCAACCACCAAATAGCCGATCCTAAAAAAACTCCCGCCACAAGGATACTAGAATCCCAATAACTATCATCAACGCTCGTGAGTCCAATTCCCGCAAATACAGCTAAAAAGGAAAGGATAGTCAATGGGTTAGTCATTGTGAGAAAAAATGTGGATAGAAAGTCATTCACGAAATTTTTATGAGAAACCTCTCTCGATTGATTACTGGGTTTTGCAACCCATGTTTTCCAGCCTAAATAAAGAAGAAACCCTCCTCCCACAAGCCGCAACCAAAACTGTCCTGACACCAGAGCATTGGAGACAAATGTGAGACCAAAGGCAGCGATTCCTGCATAAAAGGAATCAGCAACAGCAGCTCCCAGCCCTGAAAAAAAACCAGAAAATCTACCAAACTGCAGTGTTCTGCGAATACATAGAACTCCAATCGGCCCGACGGGAGCTGCAATGGAGAAACCCAGAAGCATGCCTTTCCAAAAAAATTCCATGCTTGAAGGTTATCATACTAAGAGATTAATGAAAAAAAGAATCCAAAGAAGGCTTGAGACCGCCATGAAGGCGAATGTACTTCTTACCGCCTGTCCCTACCCAATGCAAGATCACAGCACTTAGGTTCAACCCGCGGGCCATCCTCCAATTGTAAATCTCTGGCAACTCTTGAACCTCATGCTGATGCTCGCAGATCACATGGGAGAGCAAAGGATCATCTCCGCCAAAGAGATGATTTTTCGTCACGGCATTTTCCGCCCAACTCTCAATGATGGAAGAGCCATGTTTGAACACAACGACGCCTCCATTGTAACAAATATTGGGATCCAGCTTTGGCAAGTGATCGCAATCGTAATCTCTGACAAGGGCAAGTTCTAAAGTAGGATCAAACTCCTCAAAAAGAGCATCAAGAGATCCCAAAATCTCACAATCGAGATCAATCCATATCCCTTGTTCATAGGAAGACTCTAGGAGAGCAAAGGGCTTTTTAAACCAGGTGAGGCGTGAATGCCAAACTCTCCATCCATAATCATGCTCCCACTGCTTGGCAAGCTTTCCATCAATGCTGCTGCGCGCTGTAATGAAAGAAGTGTCGATGGGAACTGTAATCACTTCCCCCCTTTCAGCACACCACTGTTTCATCTCATCGGTCATTCCAAAATCAAAAAACGTCACGGGATAATGGTTGTGCTCAGAATAACGAGACCACCACCAGGGAAGAAGCCACTGTTGAGAGCGCTCAGCACCGCAAAGCACCCCTTTTTCCTTTTTTACAGGACGTTTCCAAGTATAGGAATGGCTAACCATTAATACATCGCTATGAGTGAGAGAGTTTCTGCAATCTGAGGCTTCATTTCCTCTGGCGCTATGACTAGAGCTGCTTTCATATGCTCGATAGCCTCAAAGTAAGATTTTCTTTCTAACAAGAATTCCCCAATCGCCATCTCTGCTTTCCAAAGATTTTCTGGATCCTTTCCTTTAAATCGTTGCACATACTCCAGCAAAGGTTTTAATCCCTTTTCAATGCGGGATTTTCCTTTCAGTCTTTGAAACTCTAAAAGCGCTGCTTTAAAATATGTACCAAATAGATTGCGCGGGTCTTTTTTGAGAAGCTCGTTCTTTAGCTTTTGCAGCTCTGGATGCTTCCACTTGTATCGCTCTAGCGCAGCTGCGTATCTTTCTAAATGAAAAAAAGTCCCCTTTTCCTTTTTTAAACCCCTGTTCAAGAGGATCTGCTTGAAATAAGACGCAGAGAGCTTTTGTGCTTTCTGATAAAGTTCTATCCATTGCGCTTCCTGAAAATCATTCTCATTTTGCTCTAAGGCAAGGCAGATCTCCTGAAAATGCTCAATGGTACTAAAGATTACTTCGAGATATTCCGATGCATTTAAGGGGAGATAGCCGAATCTTGAAAACTCCTTGCCGTTAGGATCTAAAAGCACAATTTGCGGATATTCAGCGATGGCGTATTTTTGCTCTAACGCCTTGGCCTGATGATCGCCTGTGATTTTCCAGAGAATCGCTTCTTCGTTCATCCTCTCAAGAAACAATGGATGGTCGATGACGTCTTCGGTGAGCTTTTGAGACCAGGGGCATTCTCTGCCGCCTAAGAATACGGCTACGATAGGGACATTTTCCCGCCTAGCAATTTGGCAGACTAATCTCTCTTCTTTTCTCCAGTGTTCTTCGCCATGAACAAAAGCAAATGAAGAGAGCAAAAGACAATACAATAAGAATCTAATAATCATAATTATTGATAAATGAATCAGCGATATTTAAACTAAAATTATTTTTTTTACCTAACTCCTCTATATAAAAAATGATTTAATTTTTGACTAGATTTATTTTTAAGGGCTAACGCTTTGACAAGGAAAGCGCTCTTTTAAAATAACGTTTATTATTTTACTCAATTACCAAATTTGATATAATATATTATAATTAATTAACATGGAATGCATCATGTCTAATAAAATTGAATATAATAAAACAGAAAGCGATATTATAACATTCAACCTGAACTATAAAGTCGCTACAACGCAAACAGATTCCTATGAAATAGAGCAGGTGATCCAGGAAATGGAAATACTCGCAAAGAAGATTATCGAAAACTTAAACACCCAAACGGATGCCGACACCCCCTCATCTAGCTATTTCTCCTTTGTCCCTTCCATAAGCTCGTACTTTACTTCTACACAGTCTGAGCAAGTAGAGGAAACCGAGTCATCTAGTATTTACTCATACGTCTCCTCTTTCAGCTCCTACTTTGTCTCTGTGCAGACTGTGCAAACAGAAGGGTTAGACAAAATACAAATCACCCAGAACATTCAAGAAAAGATGGATGCGGCAAGACGCCATTTTTCCACCTGTATAGCTCTGCAAATGCTGCCTTCTGTTTCTAAGACCTCTTCTGAACCTATCCCTCTTAAACATTCGTCACAAAATTCTACCCCAACACTCCTAACTCCCATCGATTGCAAATTGGCAACCGGTTTTGCAAACCAATCTCAGAACAGTTGGATAAATGCTCTACTTTCGATGATTGTCCATGTCCCCAGCTTACGCGAAGCCTATACAACGGTGGCTAAATACTACGTTCAGCGTGATAAAAAAGGACATGCAATGCAAAACGCTTTAACTGCCTACAATGATGCGTTGCAGAGCAAACAGACTGTCCCCGAACAAATCTCTCAAGAAGTCAGAGTTGCCTTTCACCACTTCTTTCAAGGCGCTATTTCCAATGAAGCATCTCAACCTGAAGATGTCCATAAAGCACTTCAGTTACTCATGAATAAATATGAAGAAATTCTCGCAGAATCGCATGGCGATCATTCCGATCTCTATCGCTCTTTAAAAACTACGCTGCACTTCACACCTATTGGTAAGCCCTCAGAAGCCAATCGCCAGAAACTCCAGAACAAAGAATATTTTTGGTTGAATCACGATCACACTGTTCAAATCTCTTATCCCGAATATGAAATTCTTCTCCCCTTGCCAAGCGAAGAAAACCATCGTTTAACAAAACTGCTTCAAAACTTCTTTCTAGAATTTGTAACACCTAGTGAAAATACGGACATGCTTTTAGTGGCTAAAGGCAAAGTGCAAGAATGTGAGTGCACTCATCAAACCCGAAAATATGAACAAATCCCGAATGAATTCATTTTGACATTGGACCGCTTCAATGACCCCTCTGTAAAAAACACAGCTCCCGTAGAAGGGCTTTCAAGAGTGATTCAACTTCCAGAAAATGCAACCTATTCTAGACCCATACGCTACGAGCTTGATGCATTCATCGCCCACTCCGGAGAAATTCTAGAAAACGGTCATTATCGCTGTTATAAAAAGACCAATGGAAAATGGATCGAAGTCCATAACGAAAACGTATCCTTTGTCAGCAGAGAGGAAATTGATCAGATCCTTCGGGGCTCGGGTCCTAAAGGGGAACAATGCACTAGCTATATTCACCACTACTCGCGTAAGAGGACATGAACCTATCCCGATAAAGATTTTCGTCGATTTTTCGGGATTATTTTGGCCAATTTCTGGTTCTTTTGCTGGGGGTTATATTAACTGCGTATATTACCCCCAGCAAAAGAACCCGAAAATCGACTGAAACTTTTTATCGGGGTAGGTTCATAGTCGCAATAAAAGCGATAATATGTTTTAATAAAGCAACTTTATTACTCAATTTTTCCTGAAATGACATTATTCCCACCCACAATTATTTTGAGACATCGTAAAGAGAACTTACAAAAGTGCAGCCTGCGAGGTTTAGAGGAAAGGATGGATTTCCGTTTTTTTACCTACCCTCAAGATGAGCTGCCCGATCTGTCTACTTACGTTTTGCTCACCCTCGATGCTCCTCCCCTTTCCATAGAGGATCTCGATAAAGGCTTATTTCTAATCGACGGTACCTGGCGCTATGCAGAGCTCATGCAAAAACAACTCCCTGAGCCGCACCTCTTTCAAAAAAGAAGCCTTCCTGGGAATTTTCAAACAGCCTACCCCAGAAAACAAACAGATTGCCTAGACCCTTCTAGAGGGCTCGCTTCGATAGAAGCCTTATTTGCAGCGTATTTGATATTGGGTCGCAGCACGCAAGGTCTTCTCGATCAGTTCTATTGGAAGGACCAGTTCCTTTCAAAAAATCAATTAACAATCTAACCGCCTGCATTTTACTAACACGGATTAAAATAATCTGTGCATTTTAATTTTTACGCATATTTGATATAATATAATTAACATTAAATAATTAAAACGGTTCTTATTATGTCACACCAAGTAAATTACTCGATAATTAAGAATGACAAAACATCATTCGATCTTTATTACGAAATTGCCATGGAGAAAACCTCCCCTCAAAAAATCGAGGGAGCAGTAAATGAGATGTTTAACCTCCAATTTACAATCACCAATAAATTAAACACCTCTGTATCTACCCCTAATTCTTCATCAATCTTTGGACCATACATACCCCCCATCTACAGCTACCTTTTTGCTTCTCAGATAGAGAAAGTCGATAAAAATGAAATCCTCCAAGATATGGAAAGCAAAATAAACAAGGCTGTCTCCCGCTTATCCTTGCTCAATTCAGGTCAAAATCAAATACAGCCTTTTCAGCCTGAGGTCTATAGTTCCAAATCCATACAAAATTATCCCATCTATAACCAAACACATATATCCACAAATCCCACTGAACTGGCAGTAGGCTTTGGCAACCTATCTAACAACTGCTGGGCCAGTGCCCTGCTTTCTATGATCGTTCATGTTCCTAGCTTAAGGCACGCGTATGAAACAGTGGCCAATTACCATGCGCAGCGAAATAGCTGGAATGGTTACGTGCTGCAAAGAGCTTTAACTGCATATGATGAAGCATTTGCACGCGGCGAATCTGTTTCCGATAAGGTTTCTCAAGATGTCAGGGTCGCCTTGCATAACCTCACGAATGGCGCTATTTCCGATAAATCTGGCAACCAAGAAGATGCGCATGAAGCTCTTCAACACTTAATGGGCAAATACGAAGAAATTATAAAAGAGTATAACCCACAAGAGCCTGCCTTTTCTGACCTCTATCGCCCTTTAAACACCATAGAGT
Organism: Chlamydiota bacterium; assembly: GCA_023269355.1. Taxonomy (GTDB): domain Bacteria; phylum Chlamydiota; class Chlamydiia; order Chlamydiales; family Rhabdochlamydiaceae; genus CAJCIW01. The sequence continues at coordinate 6,609 of JAHFTO010000027.1, forward strand.
ATCTCCGTCCCGACGGCGATCAAGAAGATGCCAAGCTTGCAAAATTTCAGCATTACACACGACTTGGTGAAGATAATACCATTCAAAAGTCGGCCCCCGACTATCAAATCATCATCCCTTTAAAAAACCAGAGCCATCTCCCTTTCCATACTCTGCTTCTGAATTCATTCCAGCAAGTAGCCCATCCCGGTGACGATCCTGTGCTATGCCTACTTTCCAATGGCAAGGAGCAAAAATTTAAACGCACTCACAAAATCCTACAATTCGCGGGGGCTCCCAATGAACTCCTTTGCACGCTTGGACGGTTTAGCTATGATCAATACGGCAACCGCGAAAAACTGAGTGACCGCACCGATTTGACAAGAGTGATCGAACTTCCAGCGTGTGCTACGAATGAAAACAGGCCTATTCGCTACGAGCTCGATTCTTTCATCGTCCATTCGGGCGGTATTGGTTTTGGCCACTATATTTGTTTCAAAAAAATCGACGGAACATGGATTGAAGCAAATGATGGTTGTGTTTCCATTGTCGACGAACAGGAAATTGATCGGATTCTTCAGGGCCATACCTTACGAGGTCAACAATACACAAGTTACATCCACCACTACGTGCGCTCAGAGAATGCTATTCTAATTCCAGCTTTACAGGGATGGCCGCAACACACTTCATCTGTTGAAGCCTGCGTCAATGTGAAAGTGGAATTTGGGGAATCGATCGGAATACGCTTTGAAAGTTCATGGGATAAAACTCAGACCCTTAAATGGACAGAAAATGGTTGGACAGGTCAAATCCCTGCAGGAAAACCCTTCAAATTCGTCAAAACCTTGACCAATGGATCGGTTCAATGGGAATCTAGAGAAGAAAACCGCATTGTAGCTAAAGGGCAAAACATTAACCTCTCTTCTAAAGACGTTCTCTTCACTAAAGATGAAGTCCAAACGAAAAGAATCATCGCTAACGTCGATGTGAAACCTGGAAACACCCTCGCCTTCTACTCCGCGCCACTGTGGGAAAAAGGCACGGCAACAAGCCTAACCTGGTCAGAAAAAGGCTGGGCTGGCTTTGTTCCTATGGACAAACCCTTTAAATTTGTCAAAATCTCCTCAGACGGCATAGTTACCTGGGAAAAGAAAGAAGGAAATCGCTTCTGCTTGGACCCTATTGAGCATGTCGAATTCTAAGCATAAAGGGTGCTTAAAGCACCCTTTTATTCTAATGAAAGAAACCTGTAAACAGCCGCATCAAATCGTGATAGGTCAAATAGACAAATAGTCCGATCAGAAGAACCACGAAAGGAATGACCATACGTTCCATCGTTTTCGCTTTGATCGCCTTTCCTGTGATCCATTCCCAAAGAGAAAAGCAAACATGCCCTCCGTCTAAAACAGGAATCGGAAGTAAATTCAAAATCCCCAAATTGATGCTGATCATACCTAGCCAGAAAAGGGCTTCTTTTACCCCTGTCCCCCAGCTTTGCTGCATCACTTGCACAATGCCTACAGGTCCTGTCATATATTTTGGAGTGATGGTTCCTGTAAACAACGCAAAAATCGTTTTCCATGTTTCATGCAAAACGTCGCCGAAGAGAACAAAAGGAGAAGGGTTGTAATTGACAACGCCATCTTGCATGGCAATGCCAAGCTTGAGCTTGTTCTGCTCCATTTCGAACATCTGCATTGCCTGAGCCTTCTGCTTAGAATCTTTTATTTCTTCGATCTGTTTTAACTGCTCCTTAGAGCGCACTTCCAATTCTTCTTTCTTCGCTTCAGAAATAGGTAGCTGATTCAAAGGTTTTGGAGAAACGGGATTAAGCAGGTGAAGATTGCCCAAAGTCTTGATCGCATCGGGAGAGCCGATCGATTGGACCATCTTATTCAAATCCTCAAAATGAATATTTGCAAGATAGGCTTTATCCGCATCCTTCCAAGAAACGGCTGCTCTCAAATGGTCCTTTTTCACAATGATTTGAATATGTCTGCTTTGAAGCAAGTTCATCATTTCATAAGTAGACTGCACAGGTAATCCGTCGACAGCAACAATGCGATCGCCTGGAAGAAGCGGGATTTCCATCGGAGAGCGTTCTGAGCCCACGGGCTGTTGCTCTTGCGTCTCTTCATTGAGATAAAAATAAGCATTTTCTACGCGGCAGTCATTGCTCAGATTATAAGGAATGAAAAAGAGTTCCGCAGTCTTGCCCTTGATCTTGGCTTCATGCTGCCAATCTTCCATTTCTGATTTAGCTTGAGCATTGATGCGTAGATCGGAAATTTTAAGACGAGGTACTCGGGACAAGAAGTACTTATCTCCCCTTTGCACGCTTAAGAGTGCTTTAGGTTGATTGATCGTTGAGATCAACTGATCCTTCGAGAACATCAGCTGTCCATCCACCCATAGGATGCGATCCCCATCTTGAATACCGCTACCCAGCATGGGGGAATTGCTATCCAGAGCAAGGCTGTACTTTTGGTTGTAGATCAAGTAAGAGGCGGGGCGCAGAGCCAATAGTAATGTCTGAATGCGCTCCTGGATAGGAGCTCCTTTGGGATAGTTGAATTGATACTGAAAAGGACTGCTCGTTTGCGCTAGGTAATCGACTTTAAGGCCGCTAATTTCTGGCGGTGCATCGTCTAAAATGGCAGCGTAAAGAAAGCTTTGAAAATTACGGAAGGGCTTGTGGTTGATCTGCTCAATTTGATCTCCTGCTCTCACACCTTCTGCATAAATCCCCGAACTTGACTCGACCGAGCCAACTAAATGTGTATATTCGGAAAATGATTTTTCTCTTCCCCCAAGGACCCATAAAAGACAAAAGATCAAAAAGGCAAAAAATATGTTTACTAAAGGTCCCATCAGAGCGACTTTGATTCGGGACCACGGCTTTTTCCCAAAAAACCCATCCGGGATCTGAGAAGGCTCCAAAGCCCCTTGCTTCTCCATACCCGCAATGCGGACAAAGCCCCCAAAAGGCAGGTAGCAGAGTTGCCATTTGACCCCATTTTTTTCCCAAGTATAGAAGGGTTTGCCAAAGCCAATGGAAAAGGCTTCCACCGTCATCCCCTCTCTTCTTGCCATCCAGTAATGGCCATATTCGTGGATAAAAATGAGCAGCCCCAGTCCAAAGGCAGCCAAAATGACATGAAGAAGCGTAAAAAACATATTTTTATTCCTAATTCAATCGACAATATTTACAGTATGCGCAACTGGGGCCAATTTACGCAAGCAAACGAGTTTAGTGCAGAGGGTGTCTGCACTAATTTGGCTTGAAGCGCCAGCTGAATCTATCCCTCAAAATCATATGTTTGCAATTTGACCTCCTGGCGCACTTTCCATTCAAGTTCCGTCACACGTTCGTTAAGCACTTTAATAATTCTATTGAAAAAATCGCTATTTTCAGATCCTTCCCCCTTAGGAAGATTCATACGAGCCTGGACTAATTCAGTAAGAGAAACATCACCTCCGGGGAAATAACACTTACTAACAATTTTCACTGTTGGTTTTACTTCTTGAAAGGACTCCATTTCGCTTTCAGGCTGACCTAGTGTTTTCATGAAAATATAAGTTTCATTCCATTCTCCACATTTTACACCTTCATCACTCTCGCTGCACATAATATGTACTTCTAAATAGCTTCCAGGATTATTGGGAAATAAACATTTGTATTTGCCCAAATTGTTCTCCGTTACCCATCTCGAAAAATCTTTAATGCCTTTTTCAAGCTCACCTTTTGAAGTCACAGCACAGCGGTCGATATAATCTATCGCTCTGTAATAGCAGGTTGGGATCACTACTTCTGGGAATAGACCTTTCCACAAGGAATCATCGCTTGCATATTGATACCATAGCGTATTTACCCTACGACAATGCACAAGAGCGATCCCATCCAGGCGTGAAAAAATTTGGAGGCATTGCTCCGCCGGCAAAGCAACTGATGGGAACAAATCCACGGTCTTAGTCTCTTGATTTGTTGTATTACATACTATAGCCATATGGGTTCTCCTTTGTATTTGTTAGAGGATGTTTACTGATTTTTTTCTATGTCTCTTTTTTCTTCTTCAAGGATTTGCAGTCGATCGTTAAGAACTTTTTCAATGCGATCCTGAAATTCCCCATCTGCGCATTCTTCACCCACGGGAAGATGGAATTTACTATTGTAAAAAGAAATGATACGCACACTGGGTTCTATTTTAGGTTTTTGAGGGATAATTTCTGAATGAACAACCGATAGCTCTCTACTTTTAGAACCGTTTTGAGAGTGGTTATCACTAAACGCTTTCATAAAAAAACAAACAGCTTTTAAATCGGAATTCTTTATGGGATCCACATCGCCGCACCCAAACCTAATTTCAACAATGCTTCCAAAGCTAAAAGGGAAATGACATGTCAAAATGCCTATTTGATGTAGCGGAACTTCGCTGACGAACTTTTGAATGCTCTGCACAATTTGATCTTTTGACGTCAGAGCGCGGCGATCAATGAATCCTATCGCCATCTCATTAGGGGGAAATTCCATTTCTGGGAATAGCTTTTTCCACAAGGCATTATCGCTTGCATATCGATACCACAACATGCTCACCCTGCGACACTGCACTAGGTCTTTAATACCTAAGTGTGAAAAAACTTCGAGGCTGTTTTCTGGCGGCATATAAACCAATGGATCCCATCTCGTATCCTGAACTGTAGGTGCCTTAATCATTGCAGCGTTGTACGCCATACTTTATCTCCTGAATTGTAGGATATGCACCACTAACACAGACTCTTGTAGAGTTTATCGGCAAGTTCGGCTTCTCGCTCGTCTAAGATTTTTAAAACTTCTTCCTTCAAACCCCTATTTTCAGAACTAAAAGTCTCTTCTCCGAAAAGATCTTGAGTCTCTTTTTTTCGTTCCACTGGCTTCAATTTTGTATCGGGAGAAAGTTCGATGTGAATTTTTTGACATACAAGGAAGCAGGTTTCGGCCTCAACCCAACGTGTCCGGCTTACATCCTCTTCCTTTATATTTTGCCCATCATCCTTTAATTCTTTCCCAAAAATATAAACTGCTTTCAAACAGGCAAGTTCTGAGGTTGCTTTACTCTGGGTTGCCCATCTCCATGAAAATTGCACATCGACAAAGTTCCTGGACAAACACGTGCTATAACAAGAGAAGGTTCCCAATTGCTCTCGAGACACTTTACTTGCAAACTCTTGAAAGCACTGCGCAATTTCTTCGAAGGAATGCACCCAACAAAGCCCATCTGTGTATTGTTTTGCAGTCTTATCTAATGGGAACTCTAGGATTGAAAACCGCTCTCTCCATATGCAATCCTGACCGACAATTTTATTCCATGCTGTGCTGACGCAGCAACTTTGCCCCAGGTCTTGAACGCTTAAGTACGACAAGACCTGGAGAAAGTTATTTTTTTCCTGCAAACGTATAGCTGGATCCAACGTCATAGACATTTTATTGCTCTTTATACTTTAAATAAGGCAACCATTTAAGTATGAATGGATTTAGCTTCTTCGGTAAGTTCGTCTGTTCGAGTACCCAGTTTTTTTTGAATTTCTTCGCTTAAATTCCATTCATTAGAAACGGTTGGCTTTCCATTCAAGATATTCTCGATTTCTGCATTCGTATCCACATTGTCTTCTTGTTCACGGGGCAGCTCAAAGCTACCTTTTTGAAAAAGGCGGAGATAACTAGATCCGATTGCTATTGGACCGCTGTGACCAAAGGCCGTTAGATTTTTGTCAGGATTATTTTCAAGCTTTTGCCTAAAAATCAAAACTGCCTTTAACTGGGCCTCTCCATTTTCATCACAATCATTACTGCTCCATCTCCATCCAAATTTCACATCCACGCAGTTTCTAGATAAAGAAGTGCTATAGCAGGTGAATTGGGCTACTTGATTCAACGGAACTTTGCTGACAAACTCTTGAAAGCGCTGTGCAATTTCTTTGTCCGAATGCACGGTAAAACGTTGATTGAAGTAGAAATCTACACATTTTTGCGTGGTTTTACTCACCAAGCAAAATCGTCCCAGTTCCTTCACACTAAAATAAGAGAAAACCTGTTTTAGGTTATCTTCTGTAATGGTGACGTTTGGGTTTAATTGAATAGCCATCTTTAAGCCTCCTAAGACTAGGTTTGGCCAAAAAAGATAACGTGGCATTTCATTTAAACGCAACGCGCATTCAATTTTTACAAGAAATCTTACTCCGCAAACTGGAATAAATCAGACAGAGAAAATAGATCGCACCCAAGACTGTAGCGACAAGTCCTGAAGTCGACACTGGAAGATGATAAACAGAAAGCAAGTGCCTAGCTAACGCAACACTAAAGACAGAAGCGCCCACACCGATTGCCATCGAAAGCAGCAGTAACTTTTTCAAGCCGTGCGTAAAGAGGCGCGCGGTCAAAACAGGCCCTACGAGAAAGGCTAGCACAAGAAGAACGCCGACGGCGCGAAAAGCCCCAATCACTGTCACGGAGGTTAACACCATCAGAAGGTAATTGAAAAAGGAGCTGGAAAACCCTTGGGTATCTGCAAATCCAGAGTCAAATGTGGTCATTTTAAACTCTTTGAAGAGAAGAGCGATGACGGCAAAATCAAAGAGTGTAATCCCTAAAATCAGCTTGAGGTCATGCATATGTAGAGCATCGACATTGCCCATGATCGCTTCGATCCCTATGTGCGTGTTACGAGTAAACACCGTGACAGAGACTAGGCCCAGTGCAAAAAGGGTAGTAAAAACAAGTCCTGTGCTTGCATCTTCCTGTAATTTTAGAACGTGGGTGAGCATTTGCGTCAAAACAGTGGTCACAAGTCCCATCACAAGAGAAGCGATAAGCAGGACCGGGATGCTGATGGAATAACTATTGGACTCAGGTGTGAAAGGAATCAAAATCACATAGGCCACCACAATGCCCAGCAGTAAGGTGTGGGAGAGGGAATTGGCAAGCATCGTCATTTTTTTAAGGACGAGGAATGTGCCAACTAGAGCAGATGCAATGCTGACGAGAGCTAAAACAAAGACCTGCACTTCGTCGGAAGCTAGATCTGCAAAACCTAATTTCCCAGAGAGGAGCTGGCCGACTCTTTGAAAGAAAAGAACAAAAAATCCGATGAAGTCCTTGCTGAAGTAGGGATTTAAGGCGAGTATCATAATGTTTCCTCCTTGGGAGGAATGGGCTGCGCGTGGGGATCCCGTTTGGGATCGCCGAGAAGTTCTGTCAACGCTTTTTCAAGTTCCGGGGTGATGATGTGCTCCATCTCTTCAGCGCTGCGGTGCACTTTTTCTGCGCCTTGTCCCAAAAAGACAAGATAAGCTTCCCAGAGGCGATGCAAGCGAACAATCGATGCGCCTCTAAGGCGTCCCTTTTTTGTAAGCGAGATCAACTTGGATTCCGATTGTTTGATCCATCCCTGCCTTTTTAACCTCCAAATGAGTAAAAGCGGCAAAGGCTGCCATTTCCCGATTTCTGCTAATGAAACCTCTGCTCCCTCGCCGAGGCGCCATAGATTTTTCAGCAAATGGTCTTCCACGCACTGCTTGCGAAAGGCAAGAATGCGCACAAGTCTGCTGACAAGCCCGTTTTGGGGAGCGAGTAGAAGCGCTAAAATACAGATGCAAGAAGCAGAGAGAAGGATCATCGGTCCTGTCGGAAGAGAAAAGTTCCAATTCCATCCTTGGCGCATGCCCCACTCGGGGATTTCTACCGAAAGATAATTGCCGAAAAAACCGCTGATCGCGCCAATGGCGCCTGCAAGGATAAGCACGACTGAAAAGCGATGGCTAAACTGTCTGGCAGCAACCGCCGGGGCAATCAACATGCCTGCCATAAGCACGACACCCACACTGCGAATCCCTATCACAATGGCTAAAGCCAAAAGAAGAAATAAGAGGCTGTCTAGCGCACGAACAGGCACACTTGCCGACCGGGAGAAGTCGCGGTCAAAAATTATCATCTGGATAGGACGATACAGGAAAAAAAGGACCACGATCAAAAGCGCAGCAAGACAGGCATACAATACGACATGGATATTTATCATTGTCGCAGCCTGGCCATAGAGAAAAATTTGCACCGTTTTATACCAAAGCGCATGCGTGAATTGGATGCGGCTGGCCACTAAAACGCCGACACCAAAAAAAACAGATAACACCAAACACAACGCTGCATCGCTTTTAACGCGAAAGCGTCCGACCATTTTTTCAATGACCCAAAGTCCTAAAAGTGAAGAGAGAAAGCCTCCTGCTAAAATGACCACCGCAAGCAAATCAGAAGACCGAGGAAAAAATATAGCCACGATGCAAACACTGATGACCACTCCTGGATAAGTCGCATGAGAAAGAGCCTCGCCGAGAAGTGAGCGTTTGCGCAGAAAAACGATGACACCGACTAGCGCAGAGGATAGGCACATCAGCATGCTTCCTAGAGTAGGAGCCTGCAACACCGGATCGGTCAGATAGTGCCAAGGAGAGGAAAACATTATTGAAGTCCCGAGGTTTTCTCTTTCGTTAATTTTGCCGCTTCATCGAGGAGAGCGCCGCCCCTGCCATAAGTGCGCATAATTGTATCTGAGTGAAAGACATCCTTTGTGGGTCCGCTGGCAATCAAGCAAGTGTTAAACATAATAACCCAGTCAAAATATTCATCCACCGTCGAAAGGTCGTGATGAACCACGAGCAATGTTTTTCCCTGTTTCTTCAGCTCATCCATCAAGGCGATGATCGCTTTTTCTGTCGCCATGTCGACGCCGGCAAATGGCTCGTCCATTAAGTAGAGATCTGCATCCTGAAGAAGGGCTCTTGCGATAAAGATCCGCTGCTGCTGTCCGCCAGATAGTTGGCTAATCTGCCGATCTGCAAACGGGAGCATCCCTACCATTTCAAGAGCGCGCTTTGCAGCCAATTTATCCGCGACTTTAGGTCTTTTAAAAAGCCCAAGCTTTCCATATCTTCCCATAAGAACAACCTCAAAGGCAGTCACCGGAAAATCCCAATCGACGGAAGAGCGCTGGGGAACATAAGCGATACGCCGCCGTACTTTTTTGTAAGGCTGGCCAAAAAATTCGATACGGCCAGATAGTGGATGCACAACGCCGAGAAGTGTTTTTAAAAAAGTGCTTTTTCCTGCGCCATTGGGTCCGATGATCCCTACCAATTTGCCTTCAGGAATTTCGCAATGGATATCCCAGAGAACAGATGTCTTATCATAGTTGACGCTGAGCTGTTGGACCTTCAGAGCTATTTTTTGATCAGGGGTATTCATCGCCAAGCCTCGATTAAGACATTTGCATCGTGCTGAATCATTTTCAAATAAGTATCTGCATCGCTACCCACAGGGCCCATAGCATCCCCGTAGAGAACGCCGTCCGAAATTTCGACCATGAGACCTTTCTGCGCACAAGCATGGACAACTTTTTTTAGAGAATCTCTGCTGACATTAGATTCGGGAAATACAATGGAGATATGGTACTGAATCAGGTGATTAATGACCGCTTGAATATCGGAGGTGCTGAGTTGTCCTTCAGGAGCAAGGCCTTCGGGAGCATCAAAACGCTTTTTCCACTGACTCCCGAGTGTTTCATCTGGAGCAGCAAGGTAAGCTCTTGTAAAATAATTGAAGGCATCGTGACTTGTGACTAGATAACGCTTTTGCTGTGGAATCTGTTGAAGTTCATCGTAAATCCGCTGATGCTCTTGGAGCATTTTTTCGCGCAGATCTTCGGCTCGTTTTCGGTACTCCTCCCCACCTTCTGGATCGGCTGTGACTAGAGCCTGAACAATCGGATCGATGATGCGGCTCCACAAAGAAATATCCATCCAAATATGGGGATCGATCGCACCGTCCTGACGCAAAATCAGATGGGGATCTTTTTCTAGGATAACATTGCCCACGCCTACAGAGCCTGCATGATGTTCGAGCTGGTAGCGCAAGCTGGCACCGTGTTCCAATCCAAGCCCATTATAAAAAACAACCTGCGCCAAAGATAGTTTCTCGTCATCTCCTTTGACTAATTCATAGCTATGCGGATCGATCTCTCCGACGACCAACGCGATATGATCGATCCTCTCCCCTCCAATCTCCCCCACAACATTATCAATCATCGTCGTCGTTGAAAGGACTTTGATTTTTCCATTAGGCCTAGCCCATACTTCAACAGCCGAAGGCGCCCGAGGACTCGAACAGCCGCTCAAGCACAGTCCCAAGACCAAAAGATAAGCAAAAAAAATTTTCATAACGCCCTCGGCTTTAATGATTGATTTTAGAGTGGAAAGCTAAATATATGCAAAAGCCTTTTGAACATCCTCTAAGAACTTATCCCAATAAAAAGTTTCAGTCGATTTTCTGGATAGGTTCAAGAGACTGTCGTTGAAATAACTTATACTGAGTATAGGTTCATAAGAATTAATTGCACAAAAAGCCAGAAATTTTTAGAATCAAAAAAACATAAATCAGGAGATTATGATTCTACTGGGGACTGTTTAATTAAATTCTCCTCGTAGAGAAGAAAATAATCAGGCAACCTGAAAAAAATGACGATTGCAAATAAAACCGGGATAAGTTAAATCAAGTTACAACATTATTGCTAATAGGGTCTTTTAAACTCTAAAATCAGAAAATAAAGCCTGATTTTAGAGCCCTCATTAGCACATAACAAATTTAAAGAAAGGAACAAAAATGCAAGCACAAGAAGAGGCTACAATGGAATCAAAGTCAAAAAATCTGCGCGAAATTGAAGATGTCATTTCAAAAGCGATTAAAAAGGTGAATGGACGTAAAGAAAATGATCTTTGCAAATACATCCCCATGACCTCCGGAGGTTATATGCATCATTTTACTTTGCGTAAAATGAAAAATAGAAATCCTTCTGAACTCGGATCCCTTCTTGAAAAATTCATTATTAACGCTGACAAACCTTCTTCTGTAGCTCCCAAGCAAAGAGCTGCCCGCGGATCCCGCAAACGCAGAGACCAAGTCACCTTCACACGCAACCAACTAGAGAGAATGCTTAACATCGCCAGACTCGCAGGTGATAAGGAAATGGTTTCCATCCTAGCTCCAAAAAAATCTTTAGCAACATGCAAAAGAGAATTAATTTCTTCCATCCGCCACAGCCGCGTTGAACCTGAACTTTGGAATGGCTATGTAGAATCCTTGAACGCTTTTCAACAGCTTTCAGGCACTTCTCTAAACGACATGCTTGCAGCACTTTCGAATCAAAAATAATTTTTAGTCCACCGCGACGGCTGGAACTCGATCTTCCAGCTCTAGTCGGGTAGACCATCCTGGCCACCTTTGCACTCTGTTGTCAAAGGTGGCTTTTTTACTTGCATACCGAATAGTTTTATTTTCAATTCAACCCCTCTACAGCAATTTTCCCTTGATTTTAAACAAAAATCGGGTAAAATCCTTCCGATTGAGTACAAGTCATATTGTACCTCAAAGAAAGTGAATTTTGTTGAGTCTGTAATTGTTCGCTTGAAAGGGCCTTAATCAAAGTATAAGACCTTAACAAGCGAACACTTGCCTAGCAAAAAGCGATATTTTTTATCAAACTTGTCTAAAGGAACAAAAAACAATGTCTGAAACCAAAAAAACTGAATTTGGTAGATGGCGGTCATTTTTTTGGCCCGTCCATAATTTCGAGCTCAAAAAGCTCCTACCGATGTTTTTTCTATTCTTCTTTATTAACTTTAACTACACGATCCTAAGGGATACAAAAGACGCTTTAATCGTCACAGCTCCAGGCTCTGGCGCTGAAGCCATTCCCTTCTTGAAAGTATGGGGAGTGTTGCCGATTGCGGTCATCTTCATGGTCGTTTACTCCAAGCTGAGCAACGTCTTCAGCAAACAAAAGTTGTTTTATTCGACAATTGGATTCTTCATTGCATACTTTGCAATCTTCACTCTCTTAATGTACCCAAACCGCGATGTGCTCCATCCTACTGGCGCAGCTGACTCCCTTCAAGCTTTCCTGCCGGACGGCTTTAGAGGTCTTGTCGCTCTGTTCAGAAACTGGACATATGCCCTGTTCTACGTCATGTCAGAACTTTGGGGAAGCGTTGCCATTTCTCTTCTTTTCTGGGGATTTGCTAACGATACAACGAAAGTTTCCGAGTCAAAACGTTTCTACGCCCTTTTCGGTCTAGGCGCCAACATTGCTATGCTCTTCTCAGGCCAAGCAATTATTTACTTCTCCGACATCCGAAGCAAGCTTCCTACAGGCGTTGACGCTTGGGGAATCACGCTCAATTGGATGGTTGCGATGGTCTGCGCCTCTGGCTTCATCATCATGGGGATCTATTGGTGGATCAATAGAAACGTCTTGACAGATGCACGTTTCTACAATCCTGATGAGATCAAACGCGCTAAGAAAGAAAAGCCAAAGATGTCCCTCAAAGAAAGCTTTGTCTATCTGGCGAAATCCAAATATATCCTTTGCCTAGCGATCCTGGTTATCGCCTATGGAGTTGCGATCAACTTGGTAGAAGTCACCTGGAAAGGTCAGCTCAAGCTGCAATATCCTAACGCGAATGAATACCAGACATTCATGGGACGCTTCTCTCAGATTACAGGACTCGTCACGATCCTGATGATGCTCTTTGTCGGAAGTAACGTGATCCGCCGCTTCGGCTGGAGAACAGGGGCCTTGATTACTCCTGTTGTTCTGCTTATCACAGGCGTTGGATTCTTCGCTTTTGTCATCTTCAGAGACTCTTTGACAGCTCTTGTTGCTATGATGGGTGCTACTCCGCTGATGATTGCGGTTGTATTCGGCACAGCGCAAAATGTCATGAGTAAATCTGCGAAATACTCCCTCTTCGACCCAACTAAAGAGATGGCTTACATTCCGCTCGACCAAGAATCTAAGGTCAAAGGAAAAGCTGCTATCGACGTCGTTGGCGCAAGATTAGGCAAATCAGGCGGATCTTTGGTCCAGCAAGGCTTGATTATTGCTTGCGGATCGCTTGGAGCAATCACTCCTTACGTCGCTTGCATCTTGTTCTTCATCATCTTCGCGTGGATCTACGCAGCGAACTCGCTGAGCAAACGATTCCTGGATCTCAGCGCAGAGAAAGAGGAACAAGCCAAAGCTGCTGAAGCTGAAGTTGCTGCTAAAGGCGCAGTTGAACAAGGAGCTACAAGCTAATTAAAAATAGCTTAAGTTCCTACAAAAGACCCGCTTCTGGAAACAGAAGCGGGTCTTTTTTTTTGAACGGGATTCTTTATACTTTTTTGTAGTGAAGGATGTAGCTCTGTTTCATGGCTTCTGCAACTTGCTCTTTAGTCACCTCAAGAACAGAGGAATCGTTGCACTGCCACCACACTTCTCCAATCTTGACATAAGCCACATAGTGACCGCCATTGATACTGGTGCCATTATGGTTTAAAAAGGCATCACACTCATAGTAAGGATTCTCATCGGAGCGAATAGCACGTCTCGGCAACTGAAGCCTCATTGGCACTTCAATAGCATCATTAATCTTTTCTAACCCTCCCTCTCGATTGCGATAAAAACGTTTTAAGTGAATGAGCTGATCATTGGGAGCATTCTGAAATGCGAATTCTTGCCTGACATTCTGATCTGTCACATGGTTAAAGAAATTCCTCCAAAAAGAATTGAACTGCAGATTGCCTCTATCGATTTCTAGAGATAGCATCGGTTCTCGGCGTACTGCACTTGGGAAGCCACCCAACTGCTGCTGCAGAACATGCAATGAATTTCCTCCCTGAAAGAGATACTCAAAGAGCGCAGCTGCATCCTCAGAAGTAAATGCGGAAGAGGAAAGTTGACCATTTGTCCCACGATGTAGCTGCTGTCTGATCCTCTGCGTATCGATAGCGTTGGCAACTTTTTGCGAGTCATTGCGCGCTGCTGTGTACGCTTGTACAAAATCATTGAGTTCAGGAATGTGCGGCAGGCGCTCTCTCAAAGCAGGAGCATTCATTAACATCTGCAATGGAGCATTGATCCAACAATTAGCGCCTCCATTGTTCAGGCCAACTGGTTGACCTGGCACAAAAGGCCGAGACATTCTCGATGCTTGAATCCCCTCTGCTGCTTGATTGGCAAGATAGGTACCCAAACAACCAAGAGCAACCGTTAAAACCCCTCCTGCCACAAATGCATTCGTTGATACGATAAAGGCCACTGCCACGGCAGCAATACCCGACACTAAGGCCGCCGTTTGAAGAACTCTTCCAAGAATCAACATCGTGTAGATCTTACAGTCCGTTGAAAAAGACCCGCAAATTTGGTTCTGAACAGATTCGATGTGCTCTTGAACTGTATTCCAGCAACTCTGAAAGGGATTTTGCGATGCGACGTTAGCGACTCCATTCATCATACACCTCCATAAAATGATTTTTTTGGGAAGTATAGAAATTGCTTGTTATATTGTAAACTTGAGTTTTTGCAGTAGGTTCAAGTTGAGAACAACTTCCAAAGAAGCTATAGTGGAAACGTAGGAACCTATCCCGATAAAAAGTTTCAGTCGATTTTCGGGTTCTTTTGAGCCAATTCCTGATTCTTTCGCTGGGGATAATATACGCAGTTAATATAATCCCCAGCGAAAGAATCAGGAATTGGCCAAAATAATCCCGAAAATTGACGAAAATCTTTATCGGGATAGGTTCGAGACACAGAGGAAGTTTTTTGATGTTTAAATACGACAGACGGTTCATTCGCAATTTTTCCATCATTGCTCACATCGACCACGGCAAGTCGACCATTGCCGATCGTCTGCTCGAACTTACTGGAACCATCGCTCAGCGCGACATGCAGCAACAAGTTCTCGATGCGATGGATTTGGAAAGAGAACGCGGGATCACCATCAAAGCCCACCCTGTGACGATGTACTACACTGCCGATGATGGACACACCTATCAAATCAACTTTATCGACACACCTGGTCACGTCGATTTTACTTATGAAGTATCCCGCTCGCTATCTGCTTGCGAAGGAGCGCTTCTTGTCGTCGATGCAGTGCAAGGCGTGCAAGCGCAAAGTCTTGCCAACGTTCACCTCGCCATCGAACGCAACCTTGAAATCCTCCCCGTCATTAATAAAATCGACCTCCCTTCCGCAAATTGCGAAAGTGTTAAACAACAAATTGAAGATGTGATCGGCTTAGACACATCCCATTCCATTCTCTGCTCTGCAAAAACAGGGGTCGGCATTAAAGAAATCCTCGAGCAGATTTTGCTTACTTTCCCTCCCCCAAAAGATCCTCAAGACGATATCATCCGAGCTCTCGTATTCGACTCCCACTACGATCCGTACCGCGGCGTCATGGTCTACGTTCGCATGATCAGTGGCGAAATCAATAAAAAGACACTGATCAAAATGATGGCCACCGGCAAAACATTTGAAGTGCTGGAAGTGGGCATCTTTTCCCCCACTGAAAAACCGGTTGACGTCCTGCGCCCAGGCGAAGTCGGTTATCTCCTCGCCAACATCAAAATCACCGCCGATGTAAAAATTGGTGACACGATCACCTCCGCAAAAAAACCCGCCCTAGAACCACTTCCTGGCTTCCGCACTATCTCTCCTGTTGTCTACGCAGGGATCTATCCTGTTGACTCCTCCGATTTCGAGATACTCCGCGATGCACTCACCAAATTACAACTCAACGATTCTGCACTGCACGTCGAACAAGAAAGCAGCATGGCCCTTGGCTTTGGATTTCGCTGCGGCTTTTTAGGCCTTCTCCACCTTGAGATCGTCTTTGAACGCCTGCAAAGAGAATTCAACCTCGATATCATCACAACAGCACCTAGCGTCGTCTACAAAATTGCCTATACCGATGGTAAAGTCGAAAACGTCGACAACGTCGCTCACTACCCTGATCCCACCTTCATCGAATACATCGAAGAGCCCTGGGTCAAAAGCCACATCATGGTTCCCTCTGAATATCTCGGCGCCATCATGAGCCTCGGCATGGAAAAAAGAGGAGAGCAGATCAAAACAGAGACCATGGACGCCAGCCGCCTTCTCCTTACCTATCGATTCCCCCTCAACGAAATCCTCACCGACTTTAACGACAAGTTAAAATCAGTCACCAGAGGCTACGGATCTTTCGACTACGAATTTGAAAAGTACGAAATCGGCGACATCGTCAAACTTGAAATCCGCGTCAATGAAGAACCCGTCGACGCCTTCTCCTGCCTCGTTCACCGCACCAAAGCCGAAGGCCGTGGAAGAGCCATCTGCGAAAAACTCGTCGAAGTGATCCCCATGCAGCAATTTAAAGTTCCCGTCCAAGCTGCCATCGGCGGCAAAGTCATCGCCCGCGAGACCATCCGCGCCATCACCAAAAACGTCACCGCCAAATGCTACGGCGGCGACATCACCCGCAAGCGCAAACTCTGGGAAAAACAAAAAGAGGGTAAAAAGCGCATGAAGGAGATCGGCAAGGTCAACATCCCCCAATCCGCCTTCATGGAAGTTCTCAAAGCCAGTGAATAACCCCCCTTGCTGAAAAAGTGACCCGAGGAATAAGCTTGTCCGTTCAACATCCTTTAATAGGAGGATAAACGAATATGGGAACCTACATCTCAAGTTTCTTTAGTTCTCCAAAGCCCATTATTTTTACTGATCAGCGACCTAATGAGCCAGTAGACTGCGCAATGTGTGATAAACATGTTAAAACAGACGATGACGCTGTTGCCCACGATAACATCCACCACTTGCACAAAAAATGTCATGAGCTCTGGAAGAAAAATAATTCCATCGATCCTTGTCCTACATGTGCAGCCAATGAGGAGAGTGCTGCATTCATAACAAATCTCGCTATATCAGTGCCTACAGCAGGACTGACGAGTTTGTACATGTTATCCTCTTTTGGATCCATTCCTCTCTCTGGTGAGGCAATGCTGGCGGGTGTTACTGTAGCATTATTTTATGCTCCGACGATTGGAAATCTATTTGGAGTACTGGCAAGGGAATGCGTTGCAAATACCCCAACGAGAAATCTAAAGTCTCATGCAGTTACTGTATTATCCACTTTCTTGTCAGGCTATTATTTGGGCAGCCACGTCATCGAAGCGAATTTAAAGAGATATCAGGGTTCAACTTGAAAAAGTGCTGTCTCTTGTTTCAATAAGCCGTCCTTGCTGAAAAAGTGACCCGAGGAATAAGCTTGTCCGTTCAACATCCTTTAGCGTGAGGATATAACGATTATGGGAAGCTACATCTCAAGTTACTTTTTCAATCCCCCTCCCATTATTTTACAAGATCAGAAATGCAATCACCATTCTACATGCGTTTGTTGCTTCAATGATGTTAAACCAAATGATGACTGTGTTGGCCACGATGACACCCACCACGTTCATAAAAAGTGTTATGAATTCTGGAAAAAAACCCATTCCACTTGCCCAACTTGTGAATTTGAGGATAACGCTAGTGCACCCCACCGCAATCTCGTGGTATCTACCCCCACTGCGCTAGCATCCACATACTACATGTTATCATCTTTGGAGCTCCCAGCAAAATTAGCCGGTGCGGGTTTTATAAGTGGCCTTTTCTTGCCAACGATGATAGGCACCCTAATTGGAACAGTAGGAAGGGCATGCCTGGCAAATACCCCAACAAAAAATCTCAAAGCTTGTGCGATCACTGTTTTATCAACGGCCTGTACTGCCTATTTTTGGGGTGGTTATATCATTCAAGCTAACCAGAGAATATAAACCTGGCTGCAAAAGGATATTACGAATATGGGAACCTACATCTCAAGTTTCTTTGATCCTCCAAAACCTATTATTTTTTCTGATCACCAACCTACTCAACCAAAACCCTGCGGCTTTTGTGATAAAGATGTTAAAACGGATGATGACGCTGTTGCCCATGACGGCATTCATCACATGCATAAAAAATGTCATGAGATCTGGGAGAAAAATAATTCCGTCGGTCCTTGTCCTACTTGTGCTGCCAATGAGGCAAGTGCTGCATACCTAGGCAATTTCGTAATATCAGTGCCCACAGCAATAGTGTCGACAGGTTACCTATTTTCCACTTATGGGGCCCTTTCTTTCGGGACAGCTCTGGCAGGTGCTAACGTAGGGTTATTTTTGGCGCCGATGATGGGAAATCTATTTGGAGCACTGGGAAGGCAACTCGTTTCAAGGACCCCAACGAGAAATCTAAAGTCCCATGCAATCACAGCAATATCTACTTTCTGCACAGCCTATTGTCTTGGCAGTTGTGTGATCAATGCCAAATTAAAAGGATAAGCATACTGATCTTATTCTTGAGCTAAAACAAGTAATCTTCGAGCAAGAACTTCTACAGTATCAACGACGGGCAACCCTGTCTCAGCGATTGGAAATTGTCGATGGATCAATGGCAGCTCTGTACATGCAATAATAATACCATCGATCTGTGACTTCTCTTGAAGAGTATTTATAATCCCTTTGAGCTGCTGCGCTTGATCCTTTGTGATCATTCCCCCTGCGACTTCCCGAATTATTTTCTGAATCAGTTGTTGATCCTCTTTGGAGGGATAAATGCACTGCAAACCTGTCAGTTCGTAGAGCTTCAAATCAATGGTGGGTTGAGCTGCTAAAATAAGAGCTTTAGAAACTTGTAAGCGAGAAGCTTCCCCTACACTCTCCAATACAAGATTCACAAAAGCCACAGAAGTTGTATCGGGCAAAAAACCGTGAAAAGAATTAGAGGCTATGGAGAATAATTTTGCTCCCGCCTTTTGCAATTTTGAGAAACAAAGCGCAATGTCATGTCTGATTTTTTCACGATCGCCTCGTATGAACGGATAACTTTCCAAGATAATCTCAGGAAAATCACTGTAATCATTGCAGCCGTATTCTTTCTGGCATATTTCAATGATCGTCTGACATAGAAAAATACTGGCCATAGGACCAGCGCCACCAACAATTCCAATAGGCTTAGAAAATTGCACATTTTTCAACATGTTTTCATGGTCTATAGTTTCAAATGTCGATTTTTTCTTGTATACAACCCGGATAAGCCTTTTTGCCTCGCACGACAAAAAGGTAAGTGCAACAAAGGAAAAATAGATTGAATTGCCATACATACTTAAATAGGACTCGACCTACCAGAAATATGAGGACTAACTTCGCTATTACATCTACAATAAGCCAAAATTTATACATAAAAATTCTCTTTATCTTTTGCCATGTTCTCTATCTTCAGAACGTTCGATAGTGCCACTACCGTTTTCGTAGGCTTCCATTCCTTCTATAATTCTCCGAGCATCTTCTGCCAATCTTCTTTCATGTTTTGACATGCCAGACATGTGATTTTCATAACCACTACCTCCAGGGCTATTGGACCGTAGTTTAGCTTCATTTGGAACAGAATCTACATTATTGTCATCAAATGGGCGGGGAAAATTAAAAGCCTTTTCCAAAGCCGACATCCCATGCTCTACTGCTGATGCTTCATCGCCTGCAAGAAAAGATCCAGCAGCTAACCCTGCTTCCTTGAAAATCTCAAGTTCATGTTTTACGAAATCGTTTTCCCAGATGTTCTCCTCTTTAAACTTCTCCCAAGCAGAAGATTCTATATCCTTAACCAGAAGAACACTATCGGTTGCCTTAAGTACACGATTACCAAGATTGGAGGAAGAGAAATTATAGCTTTCTGAATAATTTGTCATTGCATTTGACCTCAGGTGACCGCCTCCTACAAAAATGTGTTCTAAGACATTTGGAATTCTCTCGATCAATATATTCATCTTGTCAAACTCATCATCCTTATCGATTGACCAGGAATATAAAGATTCAGCCGAACATTCTATTGAATCGCCACCACAATCTATTGCATCAACCATAAGACATCTCCTTTCCATAGAAAATTAAAAAAAGAATATGATTGAGCGGTTTTTGCAGCAACTTATTTTTTAATTATTATACCTCCATTAAGTTCCCTATCAAAGAATGAACCTGGATTTACACGGGACGGAACAGCTCTGGAGAAATCGGAATCATACCTTCCTTTAGAGGAAGGAATAAGGTCTGTACTAATGGATGCGTCGAATCCACTGCGTAACGAGAAAAATCAGTGACCCCTGTCTCTTTCAACAAAGCTTCGTCGATAAAAAAATGACCGGTGGCTTCTTGAAAGGTTCGACAAGAAAGCACATAAGCAGCGTCTGCCATGATCGTCGGTAGACGACTGCCCGCATAGACCTTCGGAGAAAGATAGTCTTTGAGTCTCTGAGTAGCAATGTTTGTTTGAGGCCAAAGTGCATTGACTGCAATCCCAGCGCTCTTAAATTCTGCGGACATGCCCAATGTACATAAACTCATCCCATACTTACCCAAAGAAAAAAGCAAATGATCCCTTAACCACTGCTCTTCTAAGCCAAGAGGAGGGGCAATGTTGATAATATGAGGATTTGGAGCTTCTTTCAAATAAGGAAAACAGATTTGAGAGAGAAAAAAAGCTGCACGCACGCTCGTTGATAGAACAAGATCAAACTGCTGAGGCGAGGTATGCGTAGAATCATTGAAACAAGGTGCACTGGTGTTATTCACCAAGATGTCAATGCCCCCAAAATGAGCTACTGCTTCAGAAACAAGCTTTTTCAACTCATCGGTATCTCGGACATCGACTTCACAGGATAATGCATTTCCTCCTGCAGCTTGTACTCCCTCAATAGTTTCTTGGATCTGGACAGGGCTATCTTTGGAAGCAATAATGATATTTGATCCCTCCGCAGCGAAGCGAAGGGCAATCGCTTGACCAATCCCTTGGC
>JAHFTO010000027.1:27342-28185 GCA_023269355.1 Chlamydiota bacterium
CCAGAACCTGTGATTAAAACAGCCCGTTTTCTATTTTTAGACATATCTGCCTACAGCCTCTCCATAGCCTGTCTTTTGAGGATCCCTATGTAAAAATCGTAGAAATGCTGATTTGGAACATGGCCCATTCCATCGACAAGAAAATATTCAGAATGTTCAATGGCTTTGGCAAGCCCCTCTCCATGATCGGGTTGAAAAATAGGATCTTCTGTGCCCTGAAGAATAACGGTTGGAACTTTGATTCGAGAAGCGACTGTTCTCACTAAAGTTTCAGCGTGCTCATTACGCATCATTAAAAGATGATTGATCAACCCTTGAGGATAACGCAATCTAGCTAGAAATGCCTGGTGGATTTCTCGATTTGCCTTTTCATTTAAAGGCAATCTTTTACCGTTCAATCTGTACCAACCTTCCAACCGCTGGTTTAGCTTCTCTTCTTCTGTTTCTGCAGATAACTTCATATATTCTTTGATAAATGAGGTGTAGTGAAAAGCTGGAGGAGAAAACGGAATATTTTCATCAAGGGGAAGCCCCGCATAAGCAAGATTCATAGGGCGAATTTCACACGTTGAGCCCATGATTAAAATAGAATGAACGCGCTCTGGGAAATACCCTGCCATAAACTCAGAAAGAAGCCCTCCCAGAGAAATGCCGAACAAATGTGCTTTTTCAACTCCTGTTGCATCCAGAACGCCAACAGCATCCTTTGTCATGTCTATGGGATCGTAAGGATTTTTCTCAAAATCGATGCAGGAAGATAACCCCGTATCTCGATGATCATAGCGAATCACATAAAACCCTTCATGGGCCAACCTTTCACAGAATGCTTTGTCCCAAAGCACA
>JAHFTO010000028.1 GCA_023269355.1 Chlamydiota bacterium
TATTTTTCCAAACCTCATTTCTGCGACACTTTTGGAGAGGGATCCGGGATTTATTGCCCTTGGAAAACGGTTAACTGAGGATTTTGAAGGTATTGAACAGACTTGGGTCTGCCAAGACGGCACCCAGCAGTGGAAGGTTTCCCCTCACGATTTGACCATTGCCTCCTATTCCCTCAATGAGTTGAAGGAAAAAGATCGCTTTTTAGTCGTGTAAAAGATGTGGGAATCAACGGGGAAATTTCTCGTTATTATTGAGCCGGGGACAAAAGCTGCCTATGAATCCCTGATGAAAATCCGCGAAAGGTTGATTGCTCAGGGCGCATTTCTAGTTGCTCCTTGCCCGCACACCAATGCTTGCCCTTTGGCAAAAGAGGATTGGTGCCATTTTTCTGTCCGTGTGGAACGCTCTTCTTTGCATCGCAAAACCAAAGAGGCTTCCCTGAACTACGAGGATGAAAAATTTTCTTACCTCATCTTCTCTAAATCTCCACTCCCCCGTTGTCAATCTCGTATTTTACGCAGACCCTTTAAGGGAGAGGGCTTTGTGAAGTTGCAACTCTGCTCCGATTCTGGTCTCGAGTCTAAAACCATCACTAGAAAGAATAAAATTGAATATGCGCGTTCCAAAAAACTAGAATGGGGTGATAATATAATTAAATTATAGTTTGTATTGTTTTTGAATGGTTTAAAAGATATAATAATGTATGAAGTTGTTTGAAATTGGAAAAAGATGTTTATGTTATATCAATCCTTTCTACTTGTAATGAGTCAGTTGGCGAGCCATGGCAAAGCGCGCGTTACGATTGAAGATGCGGAGATCTTTTTTCAAACAACTCATAAGAAAAATCACTACACTCTTCATACAAAAGTGTATTCTGGAGAGGGTTATTTACCTTCCCAAATTCGCTCTGTTGTATCGAGCAGCGGAGTGCTTCGCTGGCAACAAAACGGAGCTTATCTCAAACTCGATCCCCTCACTTATTCTGTTTATCTTTTTCAAGAAGTACAAATGGAAGAAGGCAAATTTATTCCATTTAAGCATTTCTTGAGCGATTTTTGTGAGGTATCCGCAGAGTGGCGAGAAATTCTGAAGGATTTTGCAGAAAAAGATCTCCATTCCAGTACCATTTGAATATTACCTGCACAATGTGGTAATTTGCTGATATCGTCATTTGATTTTCTGGTTAATAATGCGCACACAGACGCGAAGAGAATTGATCCCTTATGCGATCGTCATTTTGTTTGCGTATGTCGGATTTTCTCTTCCTTTGCCAATTTTGCCCGAAATGTTTTTAGGTCAGGATAGATCGATCCTTCCTGGAGTGGATCTTCACACAAGGATGATCTTGCTCGGACTTGTGATGTCGAGCTTCCCTCTAGGTCAGTTTTTCGGCTCCCCATTCTTAGGTCGATTATCGGATCGTTACGGGCGTAAAAAAATCGTATTGATGTCTCTTGCTGGAACAACCCTAGGGTATTTGATCACAGCTGTGTCTGTGTATTCTTATTCCGTCTTCGGGATGTTTATTGGGCTGGCATGTTGTGGTTTTTGTGAAGGGAATATCACTATTGCTCAATCGGTGATTGCCGATTTGCATCAAGGGCAAGAGCAGCAGAGGGAAAAGGCGGCGAATTTTGGTTTAATCAATATCTTTATCTCTGTGGGATTTATTGTCGGACCTTTAATGGGCGCACAATTAGCTGATCCCAGTGTTGTGAGCTGGTTTACTTTCTCAACCCCTTTTTGGATGGCTGCATGCATGACTCTTGTCGGAATGGCCATCATTTATGTGTATTCTAAAGAGACTTTAAAAGAAAAATCGGTGGAAAAGTGGAAGTTATTAAGCGCATTTAATCGCCCTAAGTTAAAGAACTTTTACATTGCTAATTTTTTTCTTGCGCTCGGATATTTTGCTTTTTTTCGTTTTTTCCCCGTTTTTTTAGAAAGGCAATTCCATTTTGATCCAGCGATGCTCTCTTATGTTATGGTGTATGATTCGCTGGCGATTACCGCGGGTGTGATTTGGCTTGTCCCCTTTTTATCCAAGCATTTGAAACCCGTAGAATCGCTTTGCCTTTTTGGTGTACTCCTTGCAGTTTCTTTTGCGGCCTGTCAGTTTTTTTCTTCTGCTTCAGCGCTTTGGGTGACGCTTATTTGTGTGGGTTTGTGTTTAGCTGTGGTCTTCACCAATGCCTCTTTGCTGATCTCCAACGCAGCGTCGCCTCAAATTCAGGGACAAGCGCTTGGGACACTCACGTCTGTTCAGGTGCTTGCTGAGTTTGTCACAGGTCTTTCTGGAGGGCCATTAGCGGCATTTGCTGTTACACTGCCTCTTTATGTAGGGGCTGCGATGGCAGTCGTTTGTAGTTTGATTTTATTTTATCAAATCAGGAGATGTTCCGATGTTTAAAGGATCTATTGTTGCGCTCGTCACTCCTTTCGATGATCAAGGAAATGTGGACTATGCGACTTTTGCTGAGCTCATTGAGTGGCATGTGGAATCTTCCACAGATGCGATTGCGGTGTGCGGAGTGACAGGAGAATCCCCTACTTTGTCGTATGAGGAAAAAGTCAAAATTTTTCGGGAGAGCGTACGTGTTGCAAATGGCCGGATCCCCATTATTGCAGGAACGGGAAGTTGCCAGACCGCTGAAGCTCTTTGCTTAACAGAGGAAGCCAAAAATGCCGGGGTAGACGGAGCTCTTGTCATCACGCCTTATTTTAATCGCCCCACGCCAGAGGGTTGTTATCAACATTTTCGGAAGATCTCGAATATAGGTCTTCCAATGATTTGCTATCATCATCCTTCGCGCGCTGGGATCAAACTACCCGTCAAGGCACTCGCGCGCATATTAGAGCTTCCTTCGATTGTGGCTGTCAAGGAAGGCTCCACAGATCTCGATTACGGCATTGAATTGATGCAGCTTAGCCACAAACCAGTATTGGCTGGCGATGATAGCTTGATCTTGCCGATGATGGCTTCCGGCGCTGTTGGCGTCATTTCTATTGTGGCTAATATCATCCCCAGGGAGTGGAAGATCTTGGCGAACCTTTTGCTCGATGATGAGGTAGGTAGAGCACGAGACTACTTCAGGCGCTACCATGCGCTTGTGATGTCTATGGTGCTTGAGATCAATCCTCAGTGTGTGAAATACGCTTTAAGCTTGATGGGCAAATGCTTGCCAGGGTTGCGCTTGCCGCTGACACTGCCTCAGGAAACAACGCAGCAGAAAATTGAATATGAACTGAGTAAAATGAATCTTAATAAACATCAAGCTACGCTTGTTTAAAAATAAAAATCTCATCCTTTTATGGGTGAGCCATCTCTTTGTCGATTTTTTCACAGGGATCTGGGCCATTTATAAAACCATCGCTGCTGTTCCTATTGCTCAAGCAGGTTTTATTACCGGGATCAGTGGCTTGGTCGGTGAGCTTTTACAGATTGTGTTTGGATACTTTTCTGACCGAGGGCATCGCAAGCTCATTTTGATGATAGGACTTGTTTTGTCATCAACGATCATCTGGATGACGTTTGTCGAAAACATTTATGGACTCTTTTTTATTTTGCTCGCTTTAATGATTGGCTCGAGTGCCTTTCATCCTGCAGCTACTGGGATCGCATCGAGTCTCTCGCACGACCGCAAGGGACAATCGATTCTCTTCTTTTCTTTTGGCGGAGCCATTGGTTTTGGGATCTCGCAACTCACCTTTACTCAAATTCTTCATACTTTTAATTGTCATGCCTATATTTTGCTGCTTCCCGTGATGGGTGTCTTCCTTGTTCTATTTTTACACCCATTTCCACTTGTTGCATCGGGGAGAAAGCCTCTGACTTTACAATCTTTTTGCGCCCCTTTTTACAAGTATCGCAAGGAGTTGATACTGCTATATTTGTCACAAGTGTTCTACCAAGGCTTGCGATCGACGCTTTTTTTCCTTTTTCCCGATATTTTCTTGCTTAAAGGCTATCACTCTTGGATCTGTATGGGAGGTGGGCACTTATGCTTTGTCGCAGGTTCTTTTTTGACCATGGTTCCAGCAGGATATCTTTCTGATCGTTATGGTCAAAAATCGATTTTGCTCATTACCGTTTTTGCGACCATTGTCCTTTTTTATGCTTTTTTAATGCTGGACGCGCTTCCTCTTTCTTTGACGCTGATTCTCCTGATTTGTTTGGGAGCTTTTTTTGGCATTATCAATCCACTTGTCATTTCTTGGGGAAATTATCTTATTCCCGAAAGTCCAAGTACTGTGTCAGCTCTTTTGATGGGTTTTGCTTGGTGCGTGGGCAATTTAGGTCCGGCTGTAGCGGGTCTACTCATCTCCTGTTTTTCAGACAATGCCTACATCCACACGCTTTTACTAATGGGTTTTCTTCTTATCGCCGTTTTCTTTTTGATCCTTCGGATGCCTGGGAGAGTTTACAGCTCAATTTTAGAGAGATAGGCTTGGAGATTTTGATATTTCTCAAGAATGGGGTCGACTTCTTCCTTAAGGAACTCTTGGGTTTGTTCGGCAGCTCTGCCAATGAAGTGTTTGACTTGGGTTTGTTCTTGGATTTCTTGAGAAGTTAGACCGATCTCTGGATCATTTGCAATCTTCTCAAGAAGATCGTTGGAAAGACCTTGTTCTTTGATTTTGCGACTGCTTTCAAGACTATGAATCCTTAAGCGTTCATGTACTTTTTGGCGATCTTTTCCTTTTTTGACGGCCTTCATTAAAATTTGTTCGGAAGCTAGGAATGGAAGTTCTTCAAAAAGATGTTTTTCAATGATTTTAGGGTGAACGATCATGTCAGCTGTGATGTTGCAGAGTAAATTTGCGATGGCGTCGGCTGTTAAAAAAGCTTGAGGAAGATAAAGCCTGCGGTTAGCAGAATCATCTAAACTTCTCTCTAACCACTGCGTGGACTCTGTATAAAGCGGGTTTTCTTGAAGAGAGATGAGAAATCTTGCCAGAGCGCACATCCTTTCGCTGCGAATGGGATTGCGTTTATGCGGCATTGCAGAGGATCCGACTTGGGCCTCTTCGAAGGGCTCTTCCATTTCTTTCAAATGAGAGAGTAGTCTTAGGTCGGTAGCGAATTTGTGCGTAGAAGCTGCAAAACTGCTTAAGGTAGATGTGACTTGAATGTCTTGTTTGCGAGTGTAAGTCTGGCCTGAAATGGGGAAAAGATGGGAAAAGCCCATTTCTTTGGCTACGAGCTGCTCGAGTTTTTTGACCTTGCTATGGTCTTCTTCAAAAAGGGTAAGGAAAGAGGATTGTGTGCCAGTGGCGCCTTTTACGCCCAAGAAACGGATTTTTCCAAGACGATCTTCCATATCAGCAAAATCCATAAGAAGATCTTGGAGCCACATACACGCGCGCTTTCCGACTGTGGTGGGTTGAGCGGGTTGGAAATGGGTGAAGCTGAGACAACTTAAGGAGGCATGCTTGTGCGCAAATGTGTGGAGATTGCGGATGGCTTGAAGAATTTTGCTCTGCAAAATTTGTAATCCCTCGCGCATCTGGATGAGATCGGCATTATCTGTCACATAACAGGAAGTTGCTCCTAAATGGATGATGCCTTTAGCCTCTGGACAAAGGTCGCCGAAGGCATGGATATGCGCCATGACGTCGTGGCGGAATTTTTTTTCATATGTCTCGGCAGCTGCGAGATTGAGATTGCCTTCTTCTTTTTGCATCTGAGCGATCTGGGCTTCTGTAATTGGAAGACCTAGAGTTTTTTGGGCCTTAGCGAGTGCGATCCACAGTTTTCGCCACGTCAGATATTTAAAATGAGGAGAAAAGAGATAGGCCATCTCTTTACTGGCATAGCGGTCTGAAAGAGGAGAGTGGTATTTTTTGAGATCGTCCATGCTACCGCATTTCGATGTGTGATTTGAGCTCTTTAAGGACTGCAAGCAGCTGCGCTTTTTGTTTGGAATTTGGCGCAAAAGAAGAAACGTTTAATTGGCTGAGGATG
Organism: Chlamydiota bacterium; assembly: GCA_023269355.1. GTDB lineage: Bacteria > Chlamydiota > Chlamydiia > Chlamydiales > Rhabdochlamydiaceae > CAJCIW01. The sequence continues at coordinate 5,967 of JAHFTO010000028.1, forward strand.
CGGCGTAAGTTTGTAAGGGCCACTTCGCTTAAGTCTTGAGCTCTGCGATCGTTTTCTGAAAGAGGAAATGTTTCACGGATGAGTTTGAGCAGTTCTTGTTTGGTCTGACCGCTGTAATTTTTTAAGATCTGTTCTTTTTGCTCTTGATTCCCCTCTCTGCTCGCTAAGCTGTAGATAACTTGGCGAGGCATTTCATCCATTTTAGGATGAAGGTCGATGGGAAGAGCGACGTAGAGTTCGTAATACTGCAAAAAATTGTAGGGAGTTTGGCGGTTGCCGTAGGTCGCAATGAGCCATGCACTGAAGGCTCCATCGCGGTAACTTTTTAAAATCTCTTGGGCCTTTTTGATTCTCTCTCCATGAAGAATGATGGCTTGGTTGTTGATGGCTTTGACTTCTGCTGTAAGCGATGCGAGTTTAAAAAGATCTTCCCGAATTTCTTGGGCGTCATTTTTGTATTGTTCAAGCAAGGAGGCTAGAACTTGATTTTCTTTTTCATTCAGAGGTGTCACGCGAAAGACGCCAGAAAAACTAGAGAGGTTGCCGCTGGAAGATTGCTCGACAAGAGAGGTCATCTTGGTGAGTTTTTCTTTAGCGGATTTGAAACGTTCAGCGAGCAGAGAATTCACTTTGACCATGGATGCTACATCCGTTTAAGGAGTTCTTTGGTAAGGGAGACATAATCCTCTGCAGCTCGGCTTCCCGGTGCGACTTCAAAAATCGGTTTGCCATACACAGAGGCTTCGGAGACGTGGATATCTCTTCGCACTTTGGATTCGAGCAGTTTGCCAGGAAATGTTTTTTCAATCACTTCGAGGAATGCGTCATTGCTTTTGCCGCGCGGGTTCCAGAAGGAAAGAGCAACTCCTAAGATGTTGAAAGGATGCCGCGCTGAGATGCTATTCATGAACTCAGAGAGGCGCTGCAATCCCTTGACGCTGTAAAATTCGGGCGTTGCGCAGACTAAAGATTGGTCGGCTGCGATGAGGGCGGATTCTGTCAGCCAGCAGAGCGATGGCGGTGTGTCGATGATGATGGTATCATAATTGAGCGGCTTTAAAATTTCTTTCAGGCGCTCATGGGAATAGCGATCTCCTGCCAGAGGTCCGGTCACTTCGACGCGCTCCAGCCAAGTATCGGCAGGGATCAAGTCGAGATTTTTCAAAGACGTTGGTAAAATCACTTCCTCGATTTTTTTTTGCCCTTGGAATACGGGTGCCATACTGTCTTGAGCGTCGGGATCGAATCCCAGGCCTGCTGTCAAATTTGCTTGCGCATCTAAATCGATGAGAAGAACCCTTTTTTTGTGAAACTTAGCAAGGGCGGCTCCAATATGAAGGGAAGTCGATGTCTTTGCTGTCCCTCCTTTAAAGCTGCTGACCGAGATTTTATGCATTTTCTACTACCTCTTTAGCAAAACAAGAAGTTAAGGCTTTGTCTTCACTTTCTTTTAAGATGGTATCGATGAAGGTTTTCATCTCGAGCTCTCCATGTACTACGTTGTCGCGTGTACGCAGATTGATCGTCCTGTTTTCCAATTCTTTATCCCCAACTGTGAGCATGTAGTTGTATTGCATTAGCTGCGCGTTTCGAATTTTTTTGTTCATCGATTCCGAAGAGTCATCGACGTCGCAAAGAAGGCCAGCTTGTTTTATTTCTGCAGCGAGCAGACGCGCATAATCATTGTGTCGATCTGCAACTGTTACAATGCAGACTTGCCTTGGGCTGAGCCATAAAGGGAATTTTCCAGCAAAATGCTCGATTAAAATTCCAAAAAATCGCTCAATTGACCCAAAAAGGGCGCGGTGGATCATCACTGGTCGTTTTGCTTGTCCGTCGCTATCCATATATTCGAGTTGGAATTTTTCGGGAAGGGCCATGTCGAGCTGGATCGTTCCGCACTGCCAAGATCTCCCTAAAGTGTCTCGGATATGGATATCGATTTTTGGTCCATAAAAAGCCCCGTCCCCCTCATTGATTCGGTAGGGTTGGCCCCAAGCATCTAAGGCATCTTTAAGGCCGGAGGTCGCAATCTCCCAGTCTTCGTCTGAGCCGATGCTTTTTTCGGGACGCGTAGAAAGCTCAAGCCGGTAGGGGAGTCCGAATGTCGAGTAAATTTCATCGATCAGGCCGACGACATTTAGAATTTCATGCTTAATGTCGGAAGGTCGCATAAAGACGTGAGCATCGTCTTGATGGAAACTTCGAACGCGGAAAAGGCCGCTTAAGGCACCTGATGCTTCATGCCGATGGACATGGCCGATCTCGGCAACGCGTAAGGGAAGCTCGCGATAGCTATGGGATTGGGACTGATAGTAGAGCATGCAGCCTGGGCAGTTCATCGGTTTGATCGCAAAATGGCGGTCTTCGATGCTAAAGGCATACATGTTTTCGCGGTAATGAAACCAATGCCCTGAGGTTTCCCAAAGGCTTTGACTAAGCAATTGGGGGGTTTGGATTTCGAGATAACCCGCTTTATCGTGAAGCGTGCGCCAAAAGTGGATCAGGCGGTTCCAAACGATCATCCCTTTAGGGTGGATGAAAGGCATTCCAGGGCCTTCTTCTTTCAAGGAGAATAGATCGAGTTTGGGCCCGAGAATTTTATGGTCGCGTTTCTTTGCTTCCTCTAAAAAGAACAGGTAGTCTTTGAGAAGTTTGCGATCGGGATAGGAAATAGCGTAGACGCGTGTGAGCATTTCGCGGGTTGCGTCCCCTTTCCAGTAGGCCCCTGATGTTTTGAGGATTTTAAAGGCTTTGATTTTGCCGAGTGCTGGCAAATGAGGGCCTCGGCATAAATCGAAAAATTCTCCTTGGGAATAACCGGAAATTTCGTCCCCTTCTTTAAACCCTTCGATGAGCTCGCATTTGTAAGGGTTATCTTTGAATTTTTCGAGGGCTTCTTTTTTTCCTTTGAAGACAATTCTTTCAGGCCGGAAGTTTTCATCGATCACTTTCTGAACTTCTTTTTCAATCTTTTCAAAGTCTTCTTCAGAAACTGTGAGATTTGCAAAGTCGTAGTAGAAACCGTTTTCAATGGGAGGGCCGATGGTGGGTTTTGCCTGAGGGAAAAGGCGCAAGATGGCTTGAGCGAGGACGTGGGCGGAGGTATGCCAGAAAATTTCTTTGCCTTCAGGCTCTTCAAAGTGGATCAGCTCGACGTTATCGCCTTCCTTTAAAACGGTTACAAGATCGCGCAAAGTTCCATTAATTTTCGCAGCCAAAGATTGGTTAGGTCCTCGCAGATTCAATTTTTCAGCTAGGTCTTTGACGGAGCTTCCTTCGGGGAGCTCTACTTTTTCTTTATTTATATGGATGAACATTGGAATATCCCTTGCGATACTTTTTATATTGATTCTAAATCATTGTCTCCCAAAATATACAGATAAAAAAAATAATTTTGGTGGATCGTTGGGACAAGAAGAAATTTTTCACCTTCCCTGTACAGATCCCCAATTTTTGAGGCGCGTCTATGAGTCTCTTCTCAATACCTCAAAAAGCTACCCATTCGATCTAAAAAATGAGGCTGTTCTTTCCTACTATTTTGATGTTTCTGGCGTGCAAGAGAGTTTTGGATTTCGGGCCCTAAGCCGAGCCCGAGTTGTCAGCCTGGCGCTTTTGGATGAAAAGGGGGAGGTGAAAAAAGACGTTCTGCAATCCTTCATTTCTTTCTTTGAAAAAGAAGGATATCTCTTTTACCCCTTGGGTTATCAAGATGGTCTGTTAACAGAACGTTTTCTTGACGTCCTTAGAGCTTTTACCCAGAGCGACTTGTTAAAATCACTTAAGCGTTTCCAAAAACCACTGGTCCACAGATGGGCTGAGAAATTGATCTTTGAGACGCTGGGAATCCCTTCTTCTGGAACCCCTTCAGACGGGCAAATTAGAGCTGCTGTTTTGTGCGCCTGTCTGACTCCTCTGCGCCAAAGCGTGGGCTCCTGTTTTGCCACAGCTCCTGCGATGCTGATTCAAAACGACAACCTTCCCCTGTTGCTAGATGATTTTTATCAACTTCTTGCAACAGGAAAGTTAAAACGAACCTTCGGCGGAGTAGAGTACTCGATCCCCCTCAGTCCAAGCACAGGAATAGGCGATCTGAAAAAAAAATTAACAGAAACGGGAGGGTATTGCCCCGGAGTCATCGCTGCACTTGAGTCTGCAGACATCATAGATTCCCAGTTTTCCTATGAAGAAAAAGCGCAGGCAGCACAAAGTCTCATTCTGGAACTATCTCAGAGCAAAAGTTATTTTTCTGTGGAAGATTTGATCCGCGCAGCTCTTTTGAAAAAATTTCATTTGAAAGAAGAGGACTTAAATAAAACCAAACGATTAGAAGCGGAGGAGTTCAAAAGCGCAAAAATGGGCATGCGAGTTTCCGATTCAAGAACTTCGGGAGAACTAGAGAAGATCTTGAGGTTTCGTGAAAAGGAAAAAGAGAGCAGGTCTGTCTTCAATGGGATGTGCAGCAACGCTTTGCTAAAGAGCTGGGAATACACTCTAGCTTCCTTTTCAGAAGTCAAAATGGAATTTTCCCGTTGGAACCTTTATTCCAGCCTTGGATTTGCACCAGAGGAAAAAGGGGGGATCGGTGAGCTGATTTATACGCGGCTGGATGAAAAGATTGTCGATGTGAATAAAAAACTCGAAGATTATCAAAAACAATATGAAATTGCTTTTGATCAGGCAAGGTCAGCTGAAGTTTTACTGCGTAACGCTTCTTCCGAATCTGAGGCCAGGCGGCTGTCTGCAGAATATCAGAGCAGATCGTATCATTTGCGCTCGTGTCTAGAGATGCGCGATGCGCTCTATTCCAAGGGATCGAATTATTCGAAGCTATTTTCTTTTCTCGCTCAGCAATACGATGAAAAATTCCCCGAATATTTTCAGGAAATTTACGATGCCCAAATGCAGGATTTTCAAGGAGAGCTTTACGATGATAGCCCTGCAGGATTTCGTCTTGTTTATAAACATGGTAGGGTCGATCCTTCTTTGTGGACGCTGATCTACGATGCAGATAGCTATATCGATGCATTGCTTGATTTTTTTACTGTCACTGAGCCCCAAATTGCAGCAAATTGTGACTGGGAGGGAGGGAGCGGGGAAGTTTTAGAGCTTAACGCTGCAATCATTGCGCACATCCGAACATCTTATTTTTTAGAGACAGCTATGCAACGCATGGCAAAAGCGCATCAGACGCTCCCTTCGAAATCGCCCCTAACAAATTTTCAGAAGATTGAAAAAAAACCTTGGGCGTATACATCTGGCGGTACGATGACAACTCTCCTCAAGACCTATTATTGTCGGGAGAGTGAGTTAACTCGGGAAGAAAAATGGGTAGAAAATGAGACCGAGCTTCTCATTTTTATTCTCGACACTTTAAAAAGTTTACCCCCAAAAATTACCGATCCCTATCTCAAAAACCCCCATAAGGGGATGCTGATGACTTCTCCCACCCATGCGTTTGTTCTATTACCAGGATTGGAAAGTATTCACAAAGGTTGGAAAGAGGATGTGTTTTCCTACACATGGGTCCGTGATGAAATGTTTCTCCCCTCTCTCAAGTTTTATTCAGAAATGCAGTTGACCTATCACGAGCAGATGTTTTTGCTCTCGCAGTTTTCCAGGCAGCTCCCTCCACTTTTACAACATACGCTTAATCAAATAGAGTTTTCCAAAGAGAAGAAATCTAGTGTAACTGATTGGCGAAAATCGCTTTTACAAGCGCTCAAAAAGCATCCTGCACCACTCACCAAACCTTTAGCCGATGTACTGGATTCTTTCCTTTATCAAAATCTTCCCGTTGTACCAGGCAAACAGTGGAAAGTGAATGTTCGCCGTATTCTTTCCGATAAGATGAGCGGATCCGTGGAACAGGTCCTGCAAAAATTTCCCGATGATCCTGCTCCTTTTTTGACAGCTCATGAAATCCGCGAGGCAACAAAAGGATGTTACCTGTTAGCACAAGGGAAACTAACTCTTACTTTTGATTTGCATCAATTTATTGCGCAGCATGCGCGGTTTGTGGGGCTTTCTTCCCCTACTCCCCTTCTTTTTGCAGACACGAACTGGAATGGGTATTATTTTAGTTTCATTGTGAATCCGGGAACGGGGAGGCTTGAGCTTTGGCGATTAGATCGCACTCTTTCTTCGGGTGCTGCAATGAGCGAATGGAAGCAATGGTTGAATGGGTCTGATAAAAAAACCTGGTCGATTTTCACTCGGCCTTATGAATATGAAATGGCGGTGCGCGATAACTTACGGAGGTTATGATGACAAAAGTGTTTTATTTCTTTTTTTTTCTCTGCTTAAGCCTAAAAATGGATGCGATACCAGTTGCCACTTTAGATGCGCGTCTAGTTGCAGATTTGAGATTGCTGGCTAATGATTCTTTTGCTCCTTTAGAGGGATTTATGTCCGAGGCAGATTATCATAGCGTTCTCGATAACTGTCGCTTAGCCAATGGAAAATTATTTCCTTTGCCCATTGTCCTTCCTGTGGATGAAGCTGTCGCTTTAGAGGCAATTCAGGAAGGGTCTCTTTTGTTGCAGGATGCCTCCCGCACACCGCTCGCGTTTTGCAAAGTAGCAGAAGTCTATGATCCCGATTTGGAAAAAGAGTGTGTAAAAGCACTGGGAACACAAGATCCGCAACATCCCTTTGTTCCCGTCATCTTGAATAGGAAAGGGAAAAAATATGTGGCAGGTTCCATTCAAGCTCTGCCGGCGCTCAAGCAATTAGACAAACAAGACAAGGCTTCATCCCCAGATGAAATTAAGGCGCTGCTTCAAAAAAACAATTCTGGACCAATACTTGCGTTTCAAACGCGCAATCCGTTGCATGGAACTCATATTGCTCTGATCCAACATTGCTTAAACTTAGTGGGTCCAGCTGCAGAGCTCCTGCTACATCCGGCGATCGGACCGACGCAAGAGGAAGATGTGAGCCCTTCTGCAAGAAAAAAATGCTATGAAGCTGTGCTCGATCGCTTTCATCCCTATCCAGTGACACTTGCTTATCTGCCTTTGGCAATGCGAATGGCTGGGCCAAGGGAAGCTTTATTGCATGCTATCATTCGAAAAAACTATGGCGCTACACATTTTGTCGTAGGAAAAGATCAAGCAGGTCCATCATCGAAAACTGCGCAAGGAACCTCATTTTATTCTCCTAATGCTGCTGCCGAATTTGTCAAAGGTTTTGAAAATGAGCTGGGGATTACTATTTTGGCAGTTCCCGATCTATTCGTATATGTAGAAGAGTTGCAACAGTTTATTTTAGAGCGCGATCTGCAGCCTGGGATGACCCCAAAGCGAGTATCTGGAACGGAGTTGCGCAAACGGCTGCGCAACCACGAAGCGCTTCCCTCTTGGTTTTCCACCCCTGCTGTTATCGATATTTTGACAAAATACTACGAACATAAAAATGGGTTTTGCGTTTATTTCACGGGATTGTCTGGAGCTGGAAAGACGACACTTGCGCAAGCGTTGAAACATCGGATCGAAGAGTTGGATCCGCTTGGAAGAGAAGTCATACTGCTCGATGGCGATGAGATTAGATACCGTCTTTGCCAAGATCTTGGTTTTTCAAAAAAGGATCGCTCTATCAATGTGCAAAGGACCGGTTTTGCTGCAAGCCTCATCGTAGCTTCAGGAGGGATTGCGATCTGTGCAAATATTGCACCTTATGAAGCGGACCGACTTGCCAATAGACAGTGCATTTCTGAGAAGGGACACTATTTTGAGGTCTTTGTCGATACCCCATTGGAAGTCTGCGAAAAACGAGATGTAAAAGGGCTTTACAAGCTTGCAAGACAGGGTAAGCTCCCTGAATTTGTGGGCATATCTACTCCATTTGAGAAACCAGAGTCACCCCATCTTGTTGTAAGCGGAGAAGGAGATTTTGAAAAGACGCTGGATGACATTTTGAAGGAGTTATTCGCGAAAGGAATATTATTTGTTAAGAATTAGGTGTATACGTGCGATCCAAGGTTTTCTATTTTCTATTCCTTTTCTACACAGTCACTTCTATAGCTAAAGAAAAGGTGATGTTCATTCATGTCCCTAAATGTGGAGGGGTGACAGTCTCTAATTTACTGATGAATGAATATCACAGTGAAAATATTTTCAGCTTTGGCTATGAGGAAACCAAACTTGCTGCCTATGGCTTTCACTTAAGCCTCTTTGAGATCGAAGAGGAAACAGACATCTCCGAGTATAAATTGATTACATTCTTAAGAAATCCCATTGATCGAGTGTTAAGCGAGCATCGCTTTTGTATGGGCAAGTGGCAAGGAAATAGTGAGTATCTCCTGATACATAAACTTCCGCCGGAGGGAGATCCTATTCAAACTGCCTCAAATATCGCTTGCAAGATGATTTCGGGTCTCGATGATCAGGATCCTTCTATTCCTATTGAAAGGCATTTAGAATATGCAAAAAAAAACCTGATCGAAAGGTGTTTTTTTGTTGGCATTACTGAAAAAATGGAGGAATCAATCCATTGTCTTTATTCTCTATTAGGATGGAAGCTGCCAGAAAAGATTATCCGTTTGAACACGACAGAAGCCGGTCAGATCTTTTGTGATGAGGTGCTTCATGCAATTGCTGAGAGGAATTGGGCGGACATCGAGTTATACAAAACCGCTCTTGGATTGTTCGAGCAAAAAAGGAATCAAGTTGTTTGGCGAGCAAGCAATCCTTCTTATTTGAGGGATGAATACAAGAACTGTTACCACTATACATTTAAGGAAAAATTAGAAGGATATGGATGGGGCGTCCGAGAACGCAAGCTACCCTATCGATGGGCGGCTGAAAGCAATGAAGCAGCAATCGATTTTGCATTAGAAGATGGGTTGGATTATGTGATTGGCTGCAGCATTTTTATTCAACCGTTACTGCTAGATTATTTTAGCATGGCTATCAATAACATCCCTATCGAATTAGAACACGATTATATGGGTGATCCTGAGGAAGAATATCAATGGATCCAGTTTAAGGGAAAAATTCCGCGAGAAGCTATCCTAAATGAGGAAAAAACAAGAATCGTTTTCAGAATGACAATCCCTAAAGCCCCTGTTCAGCTGGAATTTTATGAGGAGGACAATAGGCAGCAAGATCCTTTTGTCAATTATGTAAGAGGGAAGTTTGCGTGCAAAAGTATTGAGATTGAAAGGAAGTATTAATTTTAATTTATGAGTTAATTTTGAATAAGATCGCAAAGTTCTGGTTTTTTGTTGTATTTCTTCTAACATCCCAAATGCAATGCTATTCGTTTGATAAAGTAGTTATCTGGGGCCATAAACTTCATAGTCATACACATTCCTATATCCATTATGGGTTTTATAAGGCTTTTTTGTATTTAGGTTATCCCACGTATTGGTTTGATGAATATGATGATGTGAGCGGCTTTGATTTTTCTAACAGTTTATTTCTTACTGCCAATCAAGCGTCAGAAGAAATGCCGATTCGCGATGATTGCAAATATATTCTTCATAACACTGATGATATTCAATTGAGAGCAAGTCAGTTTATGAAGATTCAAACATATACAAGAGACGTTAGTTTGAGGCCTGGTTATATTAAAATTGCGCCATGTATCTATTATGATAGAGGTGGCAAGGTGCTCTATATGCCTTGGGCAACAGACCTTCTTCCTTTTGAGATAGACGAGATTAAAAAAAACGTGAGTTTATCACCAGGATTACGAAAAGTTTACTGGGTTGGAACGATGAGCAAAGAAGGAGAATATTCTAATTTTGGCGAACTCAATCCATTTATTTCTGCTTGCCGTGAGAATGGCATCGAATTTGTATATTATGGGATTTATACAAATGCTATCAAATTAATTGGTATGGATGAAAATCGACAGCTCATTGCTGCGTCGTACATGGCTCCTGCAATTGTTGGACAATGGCAAAAAGAACAAGGATACATTCCTTGCAGAATTTTTAAGAATATTAGTTATGGCAAAATTGGGATAACCAATTCAGATGTTGTCTACGAGTTGTTCGAAAAGAAGATTGTCTATAACTCTGATACTTATCAGCTTTTTTATGATGCTCAAAAAGCAATGGAAACGATGACAATAGACGATCTATACGAGTTAATGGACTTTGTAAAAGAAAGGCATACCTATCTAAACCGTATCGATTTGATGCTAAAGGCTCTTAACGGCGTTCTATGAAGAATTATTTTGGGGGTATTTTGATAAAACTGATTTTTTTGCTAGTGATTCTAGGCTCTTCTGTTGGTATCGAGGCTAAAGAGGTACGTTATCTTACTAAAGACGCGGTATGCAAAGCAGCCAGCGAAGAACGAGCGATTTTGCGAAGTGACTCGCTTTTTATAGATGATTTTCTCTGTGTTCACTCTCTCGTAGATCGGTTTAAGCCTCAAACGTTTTTTGAGATTGGTACGTGCTCTGGGGAAGGAACTCAAATAATCAAGAACGCTATGCCATCAGGAAAAGTCTATAGTTTGGACTTGCCTCTAGGATCTGCCCCCTATTTTCTTCAAGAAGTGGGATTTGTATGTAAGCTGCCTTACATTCAGCTTTTCGGAGACAGCCTTTCCTTTGATTATTCTCAATATTATCCGATCGTGGGTTGGTTTATTGACGGCGCCCATGATTACGAGCACGTTTTTCATGAGACGCAAGAAGCTGTAAAAGCGGGATCGTCTCTCATCATCTGGCACGATGCTGATATTCCAGAGGTCTTTCAAGCCATACAAGACGCTCTAGAGGGATTGGAAGAATATACTTTGTATCGCATCCTTTCTACACGTGTCGCATTTTCTCTTTCCCAAAGCCATTATATGGAAGGTCTTTAATGAAATTTCTTTTATTCCTTTGTCTGATCCCTCAGCTTGCTTTCTGCAAGACACTAATTTTTACCACAGCATTTAACCGCCCTGATTTTATCGAATGGCAGCATAAGCTTTTTGAAAAATTCATGGAGGATGAATATGAATACATGGTTTTTAGCGATGCCAATACAGAAGCGATGCAAGCGGAAATCCAAAATAAATGTGATGAATTAAAAGTAACCTGCATCAATGTGCCTCAATCGATTCATACACAACCGTATTTAACAAGGCGAAGTATAGAAAACTTGCACCAGCCAAATATTCGAAATTGCAACGCTGTTCAATGGGCTTGGGATCACTATATTGTGAAACATCAAGGGCCTGTTCTTCTGATTGATTCCGACATGTTTTTGATCCGGCCATTTTCTGTGGAACAAGCTTTAAAAGAACATGATACGGCTTTTGTCTTATACTCAGGAGATGATCCTGAGACTCAGATCAATTACGGTTACATGTGGATTGCGTTGATTTGTTTTAACATGGAAACCCTGCCTGCTCCTGAGACAATTTGTTTTAACTGCGGTATATTGCCGGGAACTGCAGCAATGGTGGATAGTGGAGGGTGGACCCATTTTTATTTGAAAAAATACCAACAGGAATTGAGAAGCAGAATTATTTCTTATGTCCCAGGATATACCTTTTATTGCCCTTATTATAGGAACATTACCTCGTTGCAACACCTTTCAACTCCAAACGAAGAAATCGTTGCGGATCTTACAAAGAGAGGGTTCACAAATCATGAAATAGAATTTGTGCTAGAAAAACCTGATACCATTGAACTTTTATTCGACAATCATTTTTTACACTATCGGTGTGGAACGAACTACGAGGGATATTCTATGCAACATATAGAAAAAAAAGACAGGGCAATACTTTCGTTTTTTAATAAGATTTTAGGTGACTGATTATGTGCAAATATTTTTTGTTTTTTACTCTCTTCGTAGGGTCTTTATTTGCTGAGAGTTGTGATTTGTCTAAACTGAAGATCTTACATCTTTCCTTTCACAGAGGATGCGTTGGAGAAATCCAAGGCATAGGAAAGGCTTTATCTCTCGACATTACCTCTTGTTCATTGATTGATAAACCCCGCGAATGGCTGGATGGGAAGTCATCAGGAAATGCTATGTATAATATTGGACATGAGCGAGCAAACGCTATTTGGAATAAGCATCGAGAGTTTTTTGATTCGTTTGATGTCATTATCACATCGGACACAGCCCCTCTTTCCAGAGTCTTTCTCCAAAATGGATGGGAAAAACCTTTGATTATTTGGATTTGCAATCGATTTGATTATTCTGATGTGGCAAGTCTGGATTGTGATTTTCCAGACAAAGCATACTACGATTTATTTCGTGCGGCCACAAAGGCGCCTAATGTGATCATGATTGGATATACTGCTTATGAACATGTGTATGCAAAACAAAAGGGAATTGATACTGGAGGAGAAACGATTACCCCTTGCGGGGCTTCTCAGCTACTGAAAAAACCATTCGAACTTTCACCAAGTCCGAGTAAAAAAGAAACGTTTTTTCTTCCTCCTTATCACAACGAGCAGATTTTTATGAATCTCTCTCGGAAATGTCAGGAGCTGGGCATCCCTAATCACTGTGCTAGGTATAGTGATTTTAGATGTCTGGTTGGCTTTAAGGGAGTTATTCACCTTCCTTATGCTTGGTCGAATTTCCTTTTTTTTGAAAATATTGCCTTAGGGCTTCCTTACTTCGTTCCTTCTAAAGAGTTTCAGAAGGAGTTATCATTACAAGGCGACTATTTTCAAAGCTATACACCTAAAGGAGGCGATCTCTTCAGTCAATATGCAGAATGGTATTCTCCTGAGCATGCGTCCGTTATTACTTATTTTGACTCTTGGGAAGATTTAAAGATGAAGATCGATGGCGTTGATTTTAGTGCATTATCAGCTGCAACCAAATCCTATGCGGAAGAATATCAAAAAGTCATGTTAGGCAAGTGGAAAATCGTTTTTGATAAATGCTGCCATATGTTGCAATAGGAGGTTCTATGTGGTTACAAATTTTTTGTGTTTTGTTTCTATTATGTAACGGGCTGTGCTATTCAAGTGACTTGAATGGCAAGGATACTTCCCTTCCAAAAAAACCTAAAATAGTCATCGTATGCACATCAGCACTGATCGTTGATAATTATGAAATGAGGCAGCAGGAATACGCCCAAGCTCTCTCGCGATTAAGGGAATATGGGTACGAGCCATATGTTTTTGAAGCGCGTAAGTTGCGCTCTCCTTCTTTTCTCGAAGAGTATTCGAATCATGTTTTTTATTCTAACGTTCACAATTACCAAGTAAGGAATAAAGGGATCAATGAAGCCACTTCCATGCTTGCAGGGATCAACCATTATCAATTCGATGATGAAACGATGATCATCAAGACGACCGGAAGATATTGGCTCAATAGCCGCCTTTTTTTAGATATCGTAGAGAACCATCCAGAGATGGATGCAATTGTGAGATTCAGTGGAGCCTATCCTCCCGACAGCTATGTGATCACAGGCTGTTTTGCAATGAGATGCAAATACTTTAAAGAGATGCTTGAGCAGCTTGATCTCGTGAAGATGGAACAGCAGTGGATTTCTATTGAATGCGAAGTTGCTGATTACATTTGCAAAATGGAGGAACAAGGCTGCTCGGTCATGAGAGTGGACAAAATTGATATGACAGCAAATGTCGGAAGCCACAATCCTCCCATTATTGCCGAGTGGTAAGCGCCATAAAGTCATTAAAAAATTGCACATATAGGCTTTGATTTGTAATATTTTCCACTTCTAGTCAACCGGAGGTGGTTTGTGGCGCGTAGATATTTATATGTTTTCAGCTTTTGGATGTTGCTCATGGGTTTCCTATGTGCAGAACATTCCGATCAGTCAAGCGATGTTCGTCCGTTAAAAATATTGCATATTTCCTTTCATAAAGGATGTATTGATGATCTTCGTGGAGTGAGCAAGGCATTATCTCTTCATCTTACTTCTTGGTTCATTCATGAAAAACCACGCGGTTTTTTGGATGGAAAAACCTCAGGAAATGCGGTTTATAATATTGGATACGAGAGAGCAAAGGATATTTGGGAAAAACATCGAGAGTATTTTGATACCTTTGATGTCATTATCACTTCTGATACCGCACCTCTTTCCAGGGTTTTTTTGCAAAACGGCTGGAAAAAACCCTTGATCATTTGGATTTGCAATCATTTTGATTATTATGATGGGGAAAGTCTCGATTGTGATTTTCCTGACAAAGAATACTATGATATGTTTCGCGAAGCAGCTCAGTCTCCTCATGTCTTTATGGTTGCCAACAACCCCTTTGAGCATTTGTATGCAAAGAACAAGGGAATTGATACCGGCGATGTAACAATTCCTCTTTGCGGAGCTTTTTTTCAACCGAAAAGAGGTTTCAATTTTTCTACTGTCTTAAATAAATCAGAAAAGTTTTTTCTTCCTTCCCATTACAATGAGACGGAATTTATAAACCTCGCCCAGAAATGTCAAGAGCTAGAGTTGCCCTATCATTGCGGGAAAGATAATGGGCCTTTGGATCTATCTGGGTATAAAGGGATTATCCATTTCCCTTTTTCCTATACAGACTATCGCTTTTTCGAAAATATCGTTGTAGGAGTTCCCTATTTTATTCCCTCTAAAACATTTCTGAAACAGTTAGCGCATGATGGCTATTACTCTCAAATTCCCATGGATGATGATCTTTTTACTCGCTATTCCGAATGGTATTCTCCAGCACACGAATCGATCATTACCTATTTTGATTCGTGGGAAGATTTAAAGGAAAAGATAGACACGATAAACTTTGATGCTTTGAAAGCGGCCATCAAAACGCATGCCGAAGAGAATAAACAAGTGATGTTTGGTAGATGGAATGAGATATTTAATCAATGTCGGCTGCTATTGCAGTAAAAAATGGGAGCTTTGCGCGGGGTTATTATTTGCTTTTGCTACCTTGAATCTGTCTGCAGGTCAAAGAGTAGAAGAGAAGCTGGAGCCCTATCGCGAGTATTTGGAATACTGGACTTTTTCTGGTGGTGGAGGCGAAGGGTTTCCAAAGTCGCGCTATCACACGTTTAAGGCTGCTTTCGAGCTTATTGAAAAAGAAGGGAAAGTCATTGTGGAGCTTGGCACCTCGCGAAGTTTTACACATGGCGGGCATATAGGCTGCAATTCTGATGATCTCCATTACTGGATGCCGGATCACCCAGAGAATTGGGATTGGGGAGCGGGTTTTTTCACTCGGATGGCAGCACATGCCCTTTCTCATCGCCCGATAGAAATTCATACGGTAGATATTGCTTCTCAGCACATTAAGCGTTGTCAATGGATGACCAGTGATTTGCAGGATAAGATCCATTATCATGTAGCTTCATCTGTTGACTTTCTTACTTCATCGCAATTTCCAGATGGGATTGACCTCATTTACATGGACACAGGGGATATGACGCCGATTGAACCTACGGCACTGCTACAACTTGAAGAAGCTAAAATCATTGTGCAGCGCAATCTTGTAGCTGATCATGGGTATATTCTTATTGATGATGTCAAGAATCAGACTCCAGCTCTCTATGGAGATACTTCAGGTTTGGGAAAATCGAAGTATGCCCTCCCTTACCTTCTAGAGAATGGTTTCGAAATTGTGATGGATGAATATCAGGTTTTACTCAGAAAAAAAGAGTAGGAAATAGAATTTCATTTTGATAGGTTGGCGGCAATAGGATGTTCCCATGCGCCAGCTCTTTTTTTTATTTTCTTTGCTGAGTTTTTCTGTAAAGGCGTTTGCTCTGTACAATGGCAACCCAAGTTTGCCGATGATGCCTGAAGAAGGAAGCTTTATTCCTAAAGAGGTGTGGTTTGGGATCAAACTGGGCTATGAGTTCGATTTCGTCTATGATCGCAAGCTCCATATGCAAGGACATCATCTCGATCATTGTAAAAAGCATGTGCGTACATTTGATTCAACGGGTAATTTTGGCACACTCACGTTTAATTTTAATGATCGCGTCGAAATTTTTAGCATGCTTGGAGGTATGTCCTTTGAGATTTCGCACACGCCTTTGCCTAAAACTAAAATCGCTTACCGTACTCCCACACATTTTACCTGGGGGGTAGGAGGCCGTGCTATTTTGGCCTACTGGGGAGATTTGCAGCTTGGGGTCAATGCGGCTTATCTTCAGGTGTCAACTCCTCTGTCATCTTTAAAAGTAAATGATAAATCCTATCCCGTACGCCACGCAAAATTAGCCTCAGCCCAGTGGCAAATTGGTATCGGCACCTCCTACCGATGGCATTGGTTCATTCCCTATTTTGGTATCGATTATTCTGATGTGCGCACACGCATCGAGGATTTGGACTCGATCGAGTTTTTGATCCCAGATGAGCATGTCACTTTCAAAGACTCTTATCCCTGCGGCATCTATTTCGGATTCGGCCTTTCTCCTTATCGCGTATTCAACGTGAACGTGGAAGCACGTTTCATGAACGAGAACGCTTTTTCAGTAAGCGCAGACTTTAAGTTTTGACAACTTTTTGCATCTACATAACAATGTGTTGCTTGAACCTATCCCGATAAAGATTTTCGTCGATTTTCGGGATTATTTTGGCCAATTTCTGATTCTTTTTCTGGGGATTATATTAACTGCGTATATTATCCCCAGAAAAAGAATCAGAAATTGGCTCAAAAGAACCCGAAAATCGACTGAAACTTTTTATCGGGATAGGTTCTTATACCCAAGTTTTGAATTACTCGATGTTCCACTTTTTTCTACGTCGGCTGGATCGATTTGCTAAAGACGCAGCCATTCTATGAGCCAGAAAAAAGTGGAATATCGAGGAATCAACTCGGGGTTAGCAATTCTAAATTGGAGGATAAGAGATGAAGTTCAAATGGTTTTTGAGCTTTGCAATGCTATTTACGACAGCGATGGGAAATTTGCTCGCTGCAAAGGTGGGCCTTCTCATTGTTGCAACTGGAAAATATGATCAATTTGTAGAACCATTAATCCAATCCGCGAGAAAACATTTTTGTGCGAACGAGGAAGTCACTTATTTTGTTTTTGCAGATGGGAATATCCCGCACGCAGAAGATATTGTGCACGTATTTCAGAACAAATTGGGATGGCCCTATGACACCATGATGCGCAATGCAATTTATCACCAGCATAAGGAGCTTTTCGCAGCGCAAGATTATCTTTTTGCTCTCGATGCAGATATGCTTTTTGTCGATGAAGTAGGCAGCGAGATTCTCGGAGATCGCGTGGCGACTTTGCATCCCGGCTATTATGAAACTCGGGGGACTTATGAGACAGACCCCTTATCTTTAGCATATGTTGACGATGATGAAGGGGACTATTATTTTGCGGGAGGTTTTTTTGGAGGAGCGAGGGAGGAGTTTTTAAAAATCATCTCTGAAACAACCTGGCGGGTTTTAGATGATCTTTCTCGAAACATCATTGCTGTATGGCATGATGAAAGCCACTGGAACCGCTACTGTATTGATCATCCCCCGACTGTCATTTTGAGCCCCTCTTACTGCTCACCAGACGGCTTGGAAGTGGACTATCCCAAAAAGTTGATTGCTTTGGATAAAGATCATGACGAGGTAAGAAGCGATGATATTTAAAAAATTGTGGTTTTTGAGTCTTCTGCTCGCCCATAACTTGATTGCAGATCAGGTGAAAGAGCGGGAAATGGTTATTGTAATCCCCTCCTATAATAACGAAAAGTGGTATGCGATGAACCTCGAGTCTGCTTTGGAGCAAAATTATGGAAATTTTCGAATTATCTATATCAATGATTGCTCTACAGATGCAACGGGGGGAAGAGTAGAACAATACCTCAAATTGAAGAGACCAGGCTCCTATCGCGTTATTTCTTTTGATGGCAGTGCTTCTCAGAACATTCCCGAAGTGACAGCAATTTTTAAAGATGCGGTCAATCGCGAGGAAGTTTTTTTTACTTTAGTAAACAATACGACCCGTTGCGGGGCACTGGAGAATCTCTACCGAGGTATTCAAAGTTGCAACAATCAAGAAATCGTCATCACGCTAGATGGAGATGATTGGTTTCCGCATGATGAGGTTTTAAAAAAAATCAACGAGGTTTATGCCTCTGGCGAGATATGGATGACCCATGGCAGGCTCGTTGAATATCCCCATGGGACTGACGTTTGGTGCGAACCCGTACCGCCAGAGCTTGTTGCAAGTAATCGAGTGAGGCAATTTAAGTGCCCATCGCATCTACGTACATTCTATGCATGGATTTTCAAGAAAATAGCGCTAGAAGATTTGCTTTACAAAGGCAAGTTTTTCCCGATGACTTGGGATATGGCAATGATGTATCCGATGTTAGAGATGGCAGGAGAAAGACATGCTTTTGTTTCAGAGGTCAATTACGTTTACAACATGGACAATCCAATCAATGATGGAAAAGTGGATCGGGATCTTCAAAATGAATTAGACAGGGTGATTCGAAATATGAAACCCTATCAAAGATTGGAGAAAGCAGAATGAGAGGGTGGTTTTCTGTGAAAGAAAGACCGTTCACAGTTTTCTTGCTACACTCCCTTCTGTGCGTGAATTTACTATTTTCAGTGGAAAGAGAATTACAAGAGCGGGAAATGGTCATTGTGATCCCCTCTTATAACAACACAGAGTGGCATGAAAAAAATATTACCACGGCGATGACGCAAAATTATCAAAATTTTCACATTCTCTATATCAATGATTGCTCTACAGATGGAACAGGAGAAAAAGTTGAAGAACTGGCCAAAGCGATTCGTCCCGATTCCTTCCGCGTCATTGATTTTGATAATGATCCCTCCATGGACATTCCTGTGATGACTGAAAAATTTAAAGAAACGGTGAATCAAGAGCGTGTATTTTTTACTTTGGTAAATAATACTTGTCGGCATGGCGCACTCGCAAACCTCTATTTGGCAGCACATAGTTGCGAAGATAATCAAATCCTGCTCACGCTGGATGGGGATGATTGGTTTCCAGATGCATCGGTTTTAAAAAAACTCAATGATGTTTATGCCTCAGGAGAAATTTGGATGACTCATGGCACTCTGCTAAGTTATCCGAGCGGATCGATCGATTGGTGTGAAGAAGTTCCCCTTGCCTTGATCAAGTCTAATGAAGCGAGAAAATTTAAATGTCCTTCCCATTTGCGTACCTATTACGCTTGGATCTTTAAGAAAATTGCACTTGAAGATCTGCTTTACGAAGGAAAATTCTTTCCTGTAACTGGGGACATGGCGATCATGTTTCCCATTTTAGAAATGGCAGCAGAGCGGCACGCGTTCATTCGGGAACCCAATTACATCTATAACGAGATGAATCCTCTCAATGATAGCAAAGTGAATGAAGAACTTCAAAATGCCATGGATAACTTCATTCGCAGCAAGTCACCTTATCAACGCATAGAATAAGAAGGTGTTGAAGCCTTAATTCTTCAACACCCTCTAAGCCATTCAATGACGGCTTCGAAGTTCATCGCCATTGCCTAAATTTCCATCCCATGGCGGTGGATCAAAATCATACATATCCGAAGGATAAGGTTCGTCGTAATTGGGAACAACGATCTTCCAATCAGGCAAGTATAAATCATTAGGTTGGGTCATGGGATAGGCAAAAAGATCGGGATGCTGCCAGCTTTCTGGAGCAACAGTGATTTTTCCAGGATTTTGATTGAGATAGGATGCCCACCAGGAGAATGTCGAGTTGGGGATAATGTGGTGCTTCATCATCGACATGAGATAGAAATCATGGATTTCGTCATTTCCTTCGATGAACACACAGTGCTTTCCCAGTTTTGAAAAATAATGTTCACACCAATGGATTCTATCAGAAAAAATGACAAAAAGCGCATCTTCAGGAAAAAGATCCATCGCCTTTCGATAGTAGTCCATTCCCACAAAATAATGGATTTTTCCATAGTACTTAGCAAAGGTGCGCACATGCACAGCCACTGTATTGGGATGAGCAAGCAACTTGCTATATTTATCCTTCAAATCGCTCACTATAGATTCCGAGGGCGCGAATAATTCTAAAAGCCTGTCTTTGTAGTGATCAAATCGCTTCCAGATCTGGAAATATCCGTCTAACACTTGATCTCTTTCAAAAGGGATGGGTTCTATGCTGCACCAATCGGGATCTGCATAATAGGTAGAAAAGGGGCGAGGGCTATCCGAGGAATCTAACCGAAAGAAGATGGAGTCGCGATGGTGGTTTATATTCCATTCATCCTGCTGCAGATCGGGAAAAACGGGGATCGCTCCGTGATCCCAGGCATGAGCTAAGGTTGTTGCAATTTCGAAAAGCTGATTACCAAGTCCGCCTTTGACAATGCAAGTGACATAAGGAGGATTTTTCTCGGCATTTGCAAAGGTAAGCCCACAAGAAAAGAAGGCGCAGACCAGACAGAGCGTATTTTTCAGTTTTTTGTACATGAGGCTTCCCATAAGTCTTCTAAGAGTGAATTTAGCTCGCGGGTTTTCTTTTCGTGAAAAGACACCGATTGATTATCCCAATTTGTTCCACCTCTATAATGAAAAAAAGTGGTGTCATAAAATAACTCAATATTCACTAAATCATGGCGGTCACGCATAGATTTCAAAACAGCACTTCTTTTGTCGCAATCGATATCATTGGATTGAAAGTCATAGCGTACAGGAACCTCAGGGTGTGCGCGTAAATATTCTGCAGTATGTCCGCCTGCATCTACTGATACGTCATTGACTCGGCCGCAATTGAAATTAAGGGACCTTTTATCAGGAAGTTGGTTCATATCCATAAAAACAAGGCCAATCCATAAATAATGCACAAGATTCTCTCCTGTTCCACGGTACTGACTTATTCCAGCTAATGCGTATCCCTGCATGAACTCTTCCACGGAGAAGGGTTTAATCAGAAATATATCGGAATCTAAGGTGACGACAATTCCATTGTGATCAAATCCGATCTGATCTAAGGACCATTGAACGACATTCGAATTCCTTACCGCAGGATGATGATAATGCTCTACAGGAAACCTGAATAAATAGGGCTTGTCATGGATTTCTTGAGGAATATCAATGCATCTTAGGCCCAGGGCTAAACATGTTGCGGCAATTTGCTCTTTAATAGCTGGATTTACCGCGTCATTAAATACCACAAATTCGTATTCATCACTAAGATACCGTTTTAGCCCCTCGTATTGACGTTCAATAAAATCAGGGCGGTTATAATGATGGCTTATAATGAGGACTTTGCATTCGATGATAGAGCAGAATGCACATAATAAAGTTGAGAAGATGACGAGCAATGAGTTCATAATAATTTCTCCACAGGGCTGTATTTTTGTTTTTTTCGAATAAATTTTTCAAGCATGAGTTGCAATTCTTTGTGATGCTTATTGTCATTCAATGGATTTGCGGTGTTGTAGACGTAGAGCACTTCAGGAATGTAGCGGCAGTGAGCAGCTGACATCTCTAATAGCGGAAACATGAAGCCCAAATCCCAAGCGACAGAAAAGAATTTGTCCTCATACAAGAGATCTTCTTTTTTAATGTTTTGAAACAAGCCCGCATAGAAGGTGCGCAAATGAGTGGTGACCCAATCATAGCTTCGATAGCTAGCATTTTCGATCACCCATTGCGGAAGAGCTTGCGCCCCGTATCCGCCGTCATCAGGATAGGAGATGTATTGTCCATAGGTCATCCAAACATCTGAGTTAGAGTAGACTTCATTGATTTTTTTCAAAACACAGTCATGGGCAAGCCAATCATCCCCATCGAGTGTGATAATAATTTCAGAAGGAGC
>JAHFTO010000058.1 GCA_023269355.1 Chlamydiota bacterium
TCTGTGGTTTCTTACGGTCTTCTTTTTTTACTTCTTTTGCTTTGCCCATATGAGTTTCTCCTCTATTGTTGAACCTATCCGAACAAAAGTTTCAGTCGCTTTTCAGGTTCTTTTGAGCCGCTTTTCGATTCTTTTGCTGGGGGTTATATCAACTCGCGTATATTACCCCCAGCAAAAGAATCGAAAAGAGACCAAAATAATCCCGAAAATCGACGAAACCTTTTATTCGGATAGGTTCCTAGGCGACCTGGTCCATATCCAGGTCAAAACCATAGCGCAAAAGATAGCATTCGGCTGTTTTATGCACAACAATCTCAAAACATTTTTTTGGAAACAAAAAACCGCTGCATGGATTGCATGCAGCGGTTTACAGAATGGATCCAAAGCCAATTAGTAACGTCTGTGGCCGCCGCCGACTTGGACGTGTCCATTAGGACCTGATGGCTGGAGTGGGGGTTGGTTAGGCTGTCCACCACCACGCTGTAGGTTGTGCCCCTGTCCAACGCCTATGTGTGGGCCACCATGAAGCGGTGGGTGTTGATTGCCTCCGCCATATGGGTTGGGATGTTGATGTCCTCCACGCTGTTGATGGGGCAGCTGGTGTCCTCCACCCACTTGAACATGTCCTCCACGCTGCTGATTAGGCAGTTGGTGCCCTCCACCTACTTGAACATGTCCTCCTCTTGGAGGTTGTTGACCATAGGGAATTTGGTCATCGGGATCTCTATTGGGATCCCACATATATCTGATGCCATGGCTGTGCCGAGATGAGCAGCAACTAAAGAGTGTATACAGGGATACACCCGCTAATACGACAACAAGTCCAATTGGCCCTGCGACGACAACAGCTAGCATCGCTGCGAATGCACAGACAGCTAGCATTGAGACTTTCATAACGGATGAACAAGCGTCACCCAGGAAAGAATTGGCTTGAAGGCGCACATCTGTCCTTGCGTTCTGTTCCACCCATCGGTGTTGGTGATTTATGTTACTTATAGTAGCCATGAGTAACCTCTTTTTGTTGTTAGTATTGTCTTGCGTGGACGTAATTGTCCATGTTGACGTTGATTAGAATGTGATCATAGGGAGAGAACCAAGAATCGAATTTTCCGAAAATGATGTGGTCGTTTGAGCCCCATTCTTTGAGAATGTAGCCGTCATCAGGGCTCACACACCAGATCATTTGGTTTTCTAAGTTAACATGCCCTCCAAAATAGTCGATGTCAACAATCCAGTGCGAATAAGGGCCATGGGACATGGGACCTACAGCGAGGTTTGCTTTCACATAAGAGTTTCTTCTGCTCTTGTTTGTGATGAAATAATTGTACGCGCACAGCCAGCTTTTGTTTGGAGTGATGACGAGATTGTCTTCACGTCTCCAGCTAAGCAGCGTATAGATATCAGTAGGAGAAACTTCCCAATGGGATCCATCCTCTATCTCCAAAGAACGGTTGCTGTCAGAAATGCTGATCAAAAAATGGCAGTTGATAGGATATGTATAAGCTGCCAAGTTGACTTGAGGTCCAGTCATTTGACAAGGTGCAAACATAAACTGGTTTTGGTTAGACGAGATGCGATTATTTGCTTTTTGCACAGTTGGAGAAGCATCTGTTTGAGGTGGAGTTTCTTCTGCAGATTCATTTCCTCTTGAGCGTTCCATGATTTCTCGTTTAGTAGAACTCATTTCGCGGCTGCGAACAGGAACATGTTCTTCAATGGATGCTTCACTATTGCCTTGGACTGTATCATCAGCGATGATGCTGCCGTGGAGAAGAAGAAGCGTTGCAAGTGACGGAACGATCAATTTTTTAGAAAGCATGTGATTGCCTTTAATTCTGTTGGTTTATGTTATCGGAGAGAATCGCATGTTTCCATTGCGTATTTCCGCGTTCTCTCATTTTCTTCGGAGGTGCTCTGTGCATCTGAAATCCAGGGGCAAGAACTCGCGAAGAATAAAAAAATTACCACATCGCAGAATTAACAAAAAACAAAAACTTTCTTAATCGAATCTTTACAATGAAGAGTCGTGTGAGATCACTATTTTGACCAGTATAATGGTTAAGATAGGAGGGTAATTTTAGCCAATGCAATGGCGATGATGTGAGAACAGGTTTAGAGAACTTTTTCTTGGATGAGAAGAGATCTAAGACGAGCAGACTGTTCATTTGCATCTCCAAATTCTGTATGAAAACGAATGAGTCGGATATTTCTTTCATGACAAAGCTGCTCAACAGCATGGTCAATGGCTTGCAACGTGTACGAATATGACTCAGCAAAACCTGGTCTTTTGTCCCAATTTCGGCTGCGGGTGCCGAGAAGTTTGAGCCAATCGTCATAAGTGACATCAATTAGAACAATGCAATCGGGATCAGGCAGTTGCTCAATGTCGAGTTTGCAGATTTGGTAAAAAAGAGAGAAGTAAGGATCGTTTCTAGGAAATAACCATTCCACACCGGGCTCATCTAACTCGTAGCCTAGAATCTTGATGAAGTACGTATCGAGAAATACGGTCTTATTTTGTTTTTTCAGCGCCTGTGCTTGATATTGCAAGGGAAGCCATATCCCGCGAAAACCCATCCACATTGTAAAGCTATCGACAATACCTTCGCTTTTTAAAATATCGGGCCATTGATCTTCTTCTGGTTCTATGAGAGAAATGCTAGAGCATTGCCGGGCTAATAGTTTAGTCATCGTCGATTTCCCTGATCCCGAAAGACCGGCAAAAGCGATGACAGTGCCATTTTCACTTGAGAACAACGAACTAGCACATAGAAAAATAATAAGAGAAAGAAGGGGAAGTATTTTTCTCAAAACACCTCTTACTCTAGAAGTTGCCCAGAATAGGACTCGAACCTACATACCTTACGGCACCAGAACCTAAATCTGGCGTGTCTACCAATTCCACCATCTGGGCAATGAGAATTGCAAAAAGGGCGAATTTTAGTGCGTCTTCATGCTTTTGTCAAGAGAACTTTACTGGGATAGGTCCATAGGATATTATAAAGTATTTTCAATTTATAGAGTTTCTTCGTCGTAGTCGTAGACCGGATGGATTTCAAATCCTGCCTGCCTAACCGAGAAGATCACCCGGGCGATAGGTTCCCACTTAGCATTTTTGTCGATATGCAATAGGACCTTCGTTTTGTCCGTTTCTTTGGGGAGTAGACCTAGGTTTTGCTGCTTTTTCAGCTCGCCTTGGATCCCTTTGACGCCATCGATGAGATATTCGTTGAACTCAGTAATCCATTTGTACTCGCCTTCTGCATTCACGCTCAAATTGATGATGTAGTAATCGTTGTGCCCGACAAAAGGGGAGTTGTCGGCAGCTGGCTGCACTTTAACAAGCTGGATTTGGTTGTCGTAAAGAGCAGCTTTAGTGACAGCAAGTGTTGCAAACACGGCGACGACCAAAAAGAGGAAATCGACCATGGGAGCGAGATTCAAACCTCCGAACCTCTTGAGTTCATCTTCTGGAATCATGCTCATGGCTTATCCTCTATGAATGGAAGTGCGATCCTCAATAAGGACGGCAACATTTTGCGCTTCATTTTCAACATCGTTTAGAGTTCTTACAAGTCGGTATTTTGCAGTAGAGTGAAGGATGAGGGCAAGAATGGCTACGATCAGTCCTGCAACCGTTGTTCCCACAGATACTCCCAATCCATCAAACAGTGTGGAGATGCTCTCCATCGATCTGTTGACATCGTAGAAGGCATAGAACATGCCGAGAACTGTTCCAAGGAGACCAAGCATGGGAGCAACGATAGCGATGTCGTTTAAGAGTCCAATTTTCTGCCAGAAAGAGACAGTTGAACGTTTTCCTTCCGCTTTCATCGCTTCAAGGATCACAGGCAGACCGTGGCGGCGCGAATGGATTCCTGTGGAGAGCATTTTGCAAAAGAGGCCTTTATTCTCTTCGCACAATACTAAGACATCGTCAAAATTGTTGCTATTGAGCTTGTTGTGCACGCTGTTGAGGAGGCTTTTAGACACGCGAGCCGATGCGCGCATCGAAAGGATGCTGTAGAGCCAAATACAGACCGAGAATATCGACATCGCCAGTAGTAAGGAATAAATAATGGGCGCACCGGAAAAGGCTTGGTTCAAGTCGACTGAAATAGCCTCTGATTTGATCGGAGCTGGCTTTTCAACCATAGAAGCTGCAGCAACGTTGTATGTTGCAGGAATGTCTTTCTCAAGAGCTTCTTCGGCAAGAGCGGTTTGCTGCGGCTCTGAAGAAATCTCAAGGGCTGCCGTGTTTTCTGTTGTTTGAGTGTTTTCATCGGTTGCAAGCTCAATTGCAAACTGTTCTTCTTTGGTTTCAGAAGGAGATTCTAGAAAGGCCGGCTCTTCTGTCGCAACAGGCATAATGACAGGAAAGGCTGCAACTTCTTCTTGCATGAGTGCAGGCGGAGAACTTGCTTCCGCTGCTACGGCTTCTGATTTCTGAGTTTCTTCAGGAGCGACTTTCTCTGCTTGAATTTCTGCCGCAATGACTTTTTCTTCTTGAACTTCTGCTAGAGAAGGCTCTTGCAGTCCGATGAAGGGAAGCATGTTCTCCATTTCTAAATAGGCATCGTCAGAAAGAGAGAGCTCGTCTTGGAATTCTTCAATTTCTTTTTCGAGCAAGGACAGTTCTTCCTCGGTAGCTTCTAAATCAAACTCCCTGCTTTCAGCGACCACGGCTATCGGGGTAAGGGAGTTCATCTCTTCTGTTTGGGCGTCTTCAGCGCTTAAAGGGAGGACATGGACGAGTAGTCCAGCGAGGATAATGTTATAAAAGTATTTCATTGCAGAGGAACTCCATGCTTGTAGAGATTTTAATTTTTAGATTAGCAAGAGATAGGAGAATTCTTCAAGGGTTCTGAAGATTTCTTTCCAAAATGGGTAAAGATTGGAGATCTCTCCAACTTACAGCAATGCCTTGGGAGCGGATTTGTTTTTCTTTACCGCCATAGACAACATACCCGTTTGATGCATCATTTTCTGCTAATTGGTTCCATTTGGTAAGAGCGGTAAAGAAATCGGAATTGATTGTTTCGGATGATTTGATCTCAATAGGCACAAGTCCTTTCCCGTGTTCGAGAATACAGTCCACTTCATGACCCGATTTATCGCGCCAAAAATAGAGATTGGGCAAGAGTCCTGCATTAAAACGTTGTTTGAGAAGATCGGAGAGAATCATCGATTCAAAAAGTCCTCCACGCAAATAATGCGTCATCAAATCTTGAGGAGATTGAATCGAAAGGAGGTGACAAGCGATCGCACTATCATAGAAATAGAGTTTTGGAGTTTTAATAATGCGTTTGTTGAAATTTTTGTGATGCGGTTGAAGAAGAAAGATAACGTAGGTTGCTTCGAGAAGAGAAAGCCAAGCGCGTACAGTATGAGCGCTAATTCCGCAATCATTTCCAATGGAGGTTAAATCTAAAAGCTGCCCCACCCTTCCCGCACAGAGATGGAGGAATTTTTGAAACAATGAAAGATCTGTGATTTGTTTCAGGTTGCGAATGTCCCGTTCAATATATGTCTGAATATAGCTTTGGATCCATTCTTGGGGGTCGATTTTTTTCGCATGGAGGGAGGGATAAAAACCTCGAAATAGCACCTCTTCCATTTTCATGGGAAGTAGCGAAGCAGATTGTAGCTCATCTAAGCTTAATGGAAGAAGTGTGACGAGGGCGATTCTTCCTGCTAAGGTTTGTCCAATGTGATGATTTAAAAGGATGTTTTCAGATCCTGTTAA
Organism: Chlamydiota bacterium; assembly: GCA_023269355.1. Classification (GTDB taxonomy): domain Bacteria; phylum Chlamydiota; class Chlamydiia; order Chlamydiales; family Rhabdochlamydiaceae; genus CAJCIW01. Next base: position 5,747 of record JAHFTO010000058.1, read on the forward strand.
AATGAAGAAGCCGGGTTTTTGCCACTCATCGACATGAACTTGAATATAGGACAAAAGATCGGGTACGCGCTGAATCTCATCGAGAATAACTCCTTCTTCTCCTTCTAGAGCCTTGAGAAACCTTCGAGGATCTTCTCCTGCGAAACGTCGGGTGTCAAGTTCTTCCAAGTTGAGATATTTGTAAGAAGGGAAGAGAGTCTTTACGATGGTTGTCTTACCCGATTGCCTGGGGCCTAAGATGCCGAGGACGGGAAATTGGGTGCTCAGTTTTTTAAGACGGGGGGCAATTTTTCTTTCAATAAACATATGGACCTCTATGGACAATTATGAAATTGGATTGCATAATTGTCCAGATTAATTCTAATATCCTTATTTTAAATAGCTTGCATATTAGCCAAAAAGAGCAAATGAGCTTTTTGAACCCAAAAAAATGAGAGTTTTTTAATATTTTCTAGGTAGCTTCAAAGTGTTCTAGTGTATAAAATGTTCTCCTTATGAGACCAAAACATTTAAAATGTCCTTTTACATGGGCAACCCGGCGGCCCATGATCCATGACCGCATCCTTTACGTTCCTGAGTATTACGATCGGCACCAGGACTTTGTCTTCCCAGGCTGGGACAGTCCAGAGGTTTTTGGCAGAGTAGCTCCTGTCGAGGTAGAATATTGCGCTGGAAATGGAGCTTGGATTGTGGAGAAGGCGATCGCACATCCAGAGCGCAACTGGGTTGCTGTGGAGATTCAGTTTGAGCGCGCTAGAAAAATTTGGTCCAAGATCCAAAATTTAAATCTCAAAAATCTTTTTGTGGTCTGCGGCGAGGGGTTGACCTTCACCAAATATTATGCTCCAACCGGCGGTTTTGCTTCCGTCTATGTAAATTTTCCCGACCCTTGGCCTAAAGACAAACATGCTAAAAAAAGAATCCTGAAAGAGCCATTTTTGACGGAAATTTCCAGGGCTTCTGCTTCTGGAGCGCTAGCAACAATTGCGACCGACCATCCTGAATATGCAGGGCAGATTATTGAGGGTATGCTTGCCAACCCTCTGTGGGAGCCTAAGTTTCCAGCTCCGCATTTTGTGATGGATTTTGAAGAGTATGGAAGCTCCTATTTCCATGATCTGTGGCGCGCGCAGGGAATCCCTGTTCATTTTATGCAATTTGCCAATCGGGGGTTGCCATGAGCGATACCGCTTTCTTTACTTCTGATCACCACGGATTTTATTGCCACCAAGAACCGTTTTTTCCTTCAATGGGAGAAGACGGAAACACATTTCTAGTTCGTCTTCCTGCACATTTAAGCGATGACCTCGATTGGACGCAAGAAATAGAACTGGCTAAGCAAATGATTGCAGAGGGCAAGTTTCTGCTTTGGGAGATCGATTTAGGCTTGAATACTGCTACATTCAACCCTAACGATACAGCGAGTTTTTATTCCTATTCCCTTGCTTTGGAACATTTTGCTAAAACGGTATGGCCTACTTTCCAAACGCAGACTTTTGGACTAGTTCTTTATCGCTCCTCCTTTGATCCTTGCAGGCATTTTCCGATTTCTCAGTGGGAAGCAGCATTTGCTGAATGGTCTTCTGCGCGAAAAGAGGACTATGAACTTTTCTGCACTCAGCTTTTTTCAGAGTATCTGCATCGTCTTGTATCCTTTTTACCAGAATCCGTCCTTCCCTTTTTATGGATGGAAATACCCGAGAAGATGTCCGCCGCAAGACAGGCGCAACTTTTGTCTAAAGAC
>JAHFTO010000029.1 GCA_023269355.1 Chlamydiota bacterium
ACTTGTGCAGCCTTGCAATAGAAGCCTGCATTTATGGACACAAAAATACTAGGACTTCTTCTGCCAGTGGTTTTTATTTTGCATAACATTGAGGAATATCGATCTTTCGAAGATTTCAAGGCATTTTATTTTAAAACAATCCATGTAAAACTGCGTCATCGGAAAGTATTTGGATTTGCTCTACTTATTTTGACTCTTCTTGTCAGTTTAATTTGCATTGCAAATTACTTGGCGACGAACTCCTTCCTTGGGTTTGCTACTACAATTGTCGCTATGTCGCTTTTAATTAATGGAATACAGCATAGCGTTTGTTCTTGCTTGGCACGCAAACTTTTGCCGGGAACTATTTCTGCAATTTTTCTTTTGATTCCTTGTTCTATTGTTTATCTTGCATTCCTTGAAAAGGAAACCCAGTTTGGGATTTCCAGTATCATCAGTTGGTCCCTTGTTTCAGTAGTTTCGATGTTTGTATCTATACATATCAGTCTGTGGATCGGATATTTCTTCTTCAAGAGATCGTTTAAATAAAAATTATTCTCAAAACACCTTCTTATGTCGCAACTAATAAAGCCTTAGCCTTTTTGCGCTCAAAGTAATAAGCCGGTAGCCAGAGCGTAGCAAGCGCTAAGCCAAGTCCAGCAAACTTAAGAGGCATCGGCAGAGCTGAAATTTCTTGCAGATAAAAAATCAGGAAAAAGGTGAGGGCGATATGATACGAAAAGACTGCAAGAGAATGCTTACCCAGCAGTGCAAGCCATCGGAAGGTAAGAAAACGACTTAAAAGAAAGGCTCCATAAGCTTTAAAGCTGAAGAAACCGAGACGAAAGATGTTCAGACAGTGGCAAGAGTGAACATTGCCCTGTGTCAGGGCAAGCAGGCCATAAATGGCAACAAGTAGTATAAGCGCGCTTAGAAAAATACGATGCACGCTTGGCAATTGCCCTCGGATATAGAAATAACCGAGGGTTAGCCCTGAAACAAAAAGGATTTGAACAGAGCTAATGCGAAACCATCCAAATTTGACAGGAAGATAGGCGGCAAACAGTTGTTCTATGATGCCTGGGTCGTATTGAGATCCGATATAACACAGAATGCTTGCAGCAAGAAGATAGAACACCTGTCCATTTTTTAATCGATTTAAGAGCCAAGGTGTCAATGCAAGAAAAACGATGTAGACGGGGAAAAGATCTACAAAGGAGAGTTGATAGAGAAATACAAGCCCCATCGCACATCCTGAAAAAGGATGGTCCAGGAAATAATGAACGCCTGGCTGATCCACCCAAACCCAAATGAGGGAATGAAGTTCTTTCCAATTCGCCAAATACTCTCGATTGAAGGCGACAAATAGCGCTAGTCCAATCAAAAGGAGGGCATAGATGCTATACATCTGCCAGACCCTTTTCCAAGCCCGCCTCTTCACTTCCTCTTCTTTGCCTTGCAAAAGGATTCGCCCATAAACAATTCCAGCAGTTAGTCCCGCTAGAAAAAAGAATCCTTCAGAGTTAGAGAGAAAACCATAAGTTCCATAAGCAGCATTCATGAGCCACTGATAGAAAATTCCCATAGCAATGAAAGGAAACCCGACAAGGTGATTGCAGGCCATAGAAAGAAGCATTAAGCCTCTACAAACATCTAAGGAAATGATTCTTTGTTTCATGACGTTTTCTAATTTTTCTTAATGAACCTATCTCACTAAAATTTTTCGTGAGATAGGTTCTTATATCAAATCTACGTATTAACCCCACATAACTTTTGAGTCGATAGTATATCTATGCTCGTATGTCCATTTTTTCTGGACATACGAGCATAAAAGACTTTTGTAATATATTGGTTATAAGTATCTTGTGTATTTTATACGAACAGAAAGTAAGGAATGCCAATTAAAAAAAGAAGATGGGGAGAGGGGGCTATTGCAGAACTTTTGATCGGGGGAAAACTGGAACTTCCGGACTTACACCTATGGAAGTAGAACCTTTTGGTGGGAAAAATCACAAATTTCCTATAATCTCTATCCCGCTCAAGAGGTAAAGAGGGTGCAAATGTCTTCTGACTTTAATAAAGAACAACAAGATTTAAGTCCTATTCAGGCAGATATCAAATTGCAAATCGCTTTCCCAAAAAGCGACCAAGATCACAGGTTGCAATTGGTGGCAGTTAATGGCTCTATTTTTGCCATTGTTTTTGCTCCTTTAGAATCGCTTGGCCCTATTGCACTCCATTGTGAAGAATGGAGCTTGGTTCTTTTAGCGCCGATTAAGAGTAAGAAGAATGTAGTAGTATCAGCGATCAACATCATTTGCTTAAACGAAATCTCCTCAGAAGAGGGAAATGTGAATATCCATGCGTCCCATCGATTGGTAAAATTTGCCCATTTGATGAAACCTGCTGAAAACGTCAGCTTGAAGGGAGAATGCGGTCAGCTTCAATTTGAAGATGATCCTGGGGCTTTTTTGCATTACTATCGATTGTATGAGGGCATTGTAAGTCATGTCCGCGACCATAGCTCCGATGCTCTTTTGGAAGCACAAAAAAAATTCATCTTAAGCCTCTGTACAATAGCTGCAAAAATGGAAGAACAGTCAGAAAATCTGAATATTCACAAAGTCCTCAGTCTTTGGAATATCGAGTCTAGACAGACAGACCTTCATCCGTTTTGAAGGCGATCTCTACCACGCCTTGGGGTTCAAACATGCCAATGAATTGCTTGTACATCTCCTGCCTGTCATTGCCTTTTTCCGCTCTTAAAAGCAACACCTGAGCGTATTCAGCTATGTCTTGAACGATCCGTTCATGTCGGTAATAGGCAAGGATTGTCAAATCGACTTCCGTATTTCCGTAACCCTTGTAAAAATAATCTACCTCTTGAGGCCTATTCCAAACATTTCCTACGCCTCCTCCAATAAACATGAGATCGCGTTCTTTGGGCGCCATGATAGGCTCGTCCCAATCCACGATGTAGATCTTATGATTTCCATCGATGAGCACATTTCCGGCATGAATATCAGAATGACACAGCGTGCATTTTGGCGACTCATTTTGGAGTTTGTCTCCTAGCTGCTCTGCGCGATCGACCAGTCGATGGATGGCTGGCATATTCTTTTTCATAAACTTTTGTAATTTTATAGCGATCTCATCGGTGCTTGTTTCGGCTTCCATATGAGGATAGAGCGAGCGAATAAAGTCGCGCCATTTAGGTGAGTAGGTCTCTTGTCTGATTCTGTGTTGAATAGATGACGGTACTTCAACTTCATGAACCTGTTTGAGCGCCTTGCCAAGTTTTATCCATTGTTCTTCTGTGAGATGGCGAGAGAATCCATCTTGCCCTTCCACAAATGGGTATACAATCAGAGTGAAATCATCCATAGGCTGAAGTGGCTTGCCATGCATTGTTTTAATAGGGGGAATAATCTGCTCTATTCCAGCGCGCTGCAAAAGCTCTACGATTTCAACGCTGATATCATGATGGTGCCCCTGTTTAAGTTTTATGAAATAGGATGTTCGATCCCGCGTTTGAGCTTTATATACCGCGGCATTCATATCTGCGCCGATAGGAAGAAATGTAAGGGAAGCGACGTCAATGCCATAATGGGTATTTAGGCATTTCATAATGATTAGGTCAGAAAGGGGGTGTTTTTCTAGCATTAAAGATTGTTTAGGTTCTCTAAAAAACGTGCCGCGGTCCGGAGCCCGTGGCTTTCGCATGGCGTTTAAAACCACATAGGGTGATGAAAACATCATAATCTTGGACGCTATTTTGGATATATGAAAAGGTGAAAAATGTGCAATACGCCTATTTCTCAATGAAAAAGGCCGAGAGGTTATCCCAACCTATTTGTTTTGAAGGTGGAGAGACGCTATTACAGAACTTTTTCCTGGAGAGGTTTTCCTATTTCGACTACGATTTTGTTTAAAAAATTAAATTCAAAGGAAGTGAGTTATGTCTAATGGAGAGCTTATTCTCTATACCACTGAGGATGGGAAAATCGCGATTCATCTCAAAGCTGAAGGAGAGACAGTTTGGTTGACGCAGATGGAAATCGCTGACCTATTTCAAACAACCAAGCAAAATATCAGCTTGCATATCAAGAACATACTTTCAACAAACGAACTGTCAGAAGCAGTAGTCAAGGATAACTTGACAACTGCCGCGGATGGCAAGCGCTATAAGACCAAGTTATACAATCTCAGTATGATTCTTGCCATTGGCTATAGAGTGGAATCTCCGCGGGGTATTCAGTTTCGTAGATGGGCTACTATTCATTTACAGGAGTACCTCGTGAAGGGCTTTGTGATGGATGATGCTCGCTTAAAAGAACCGAAGCCTTGGGACTATTTCGATGAGTGGTTGGAGAGGATTCGTGAGATTCGGGCTTCGGAAAAACGGTTTTATCAAAAAGTGCGGGATATTTATAAGACGGCCATCGATTACGATCCCAAGAGTGACCAAGCTCAGCTTTTTTTCAAGAAGGTGCAAAATAAGATGCTTTGGGCGACAACGCATCGTACGGCAGCAGAGCTCATAGTTGAGCGTGCCAATCCAGAGTTGCCAAATATGGGTCTTACAAGTTGGAAAGGAAGTCGAGTGCGCCAGCAGGATGTGACTATTGCCAAAAACTATCTTGATCACCCTGAAATCGAAGAGCTAAATCGGATTGTTGTCATGTATCTTGATCATGCGGAAGATCAGGCTAGACGACGCAAAGCGATGACAATGGCAGAATGGGAAGAAAAATTGGATGCATTTCTGATTTTCAAGGAGAGAGATTTGCTTGACCACGCTGGTAAAATTTCGGCTCAAATTGCTGAAAAGTTGGCTTTGGAGTGCTATGAGGTATTTGACGGGAAAAGGCGAGAGGTTGAAAAGCAAATCGCTGATGATGCAGATCGGGCTGTATTAAAAGAATTGCAGGCTATATCCCAATCAGCAGAAGCCCTGGCGAAAAATACATGAGGGGCATCAACATGCAATGGAGCATGTTTTGCCTTTCTTTTCTACAGTCTGTACTTCAAATACACTTCTTCAAGATGTTTAATTTAACTGTTTTAGAATACAAAAAGGCCGAGAAATCCTCGGCCTTAAATTTTGGAGGTGGAGAGACGCGTTCAGAACTTTTGACTGGCAAAAATTTCAAGGTCTTCCTAACCTCGTTCCCCATCGTTTAAAGATTGAGAGAGGTGAAGTTCAATGATTTCAGCAAAAGAGCGCTATTCGAAACATAAGGTCACGATTCATGGGCTTCAAATGGCTTATGTGGATGAAGGAAAGGGAGATCCGATTATTTTTCTCCATGGCAATCCCTCATCTTCTTATGAATGGCGTAACGTAATCCCGCATCTTGTTGGTATGGGACGGTGCATTGCCCCCGATTTAATTGGCATGGGGGATTCAGATAAATTACCTAACAGCGGGCCATCATCGTATCGGTTCATTGAGCATCGCAAGTATCTTGATGCGTTTCTTCAGGCTCTTAACTTGCAAAGTCGCATTACTTTAGTGCTTCACGATTGGGGCTCTGCACTTGGTTTTGATTGGGCCTGTCGCCATCCCCATGCAGTTAACGCTATTGCCTACACGGAATCGTTTGTCAAACCGATTGGTTCCTGGGATGAGTGGCCTGAGGGGGCGGTCGAATTATTTCAAAAACTCCGCTCGGATGCAGGGGAAGAGATGGTGCTAGAGCAAAATTTTGTGGTGGACAATTTGGTGCAGGCGAGCGTTTTACGAAAACTATCAGAGGCTGAGATGGAGGTCTATCGACGGCCTTACAAAAATCCGGGAGAATCACGACGCCCAACGCTGACATGGCCTAGAGAGGTTCCAGTCGGAGGTCAACCGCAAGACGTCCATCAAATCATCGAGACTTACGGTCAATGGCTAGCTTCTTCTAACATTCCTAAGTTATTTATTGAAGCTGTCCCTGGTGCAATGTTCCAATCCCATCGAGATTTTGCTAAAACATGGCCAAACCAGACACATGTAAAAATTAAAGGTGGCCACTTTGTACAAGAAGATTCCCCAGACGAAACAGGTTCGGCGGTTACTGCGTGGTTGCAAAATCTGAGAAAATGATTTTGTATGGATGCGGCGTTACATCTTACTAAGCTGCTCTATGCAGGGAACTTCCCACGTTGGAAGTGGTAGGCTGCATTCAAAAATATTGCATGAATGATATTTGTTTTGACGTAGTTCTGAGGGGTTATTATTAACTATTGCTTTATTCACAAGACCCGTGCTACCTAAACAATTAAAGAGGGACGATTTATGGACAATCTTTGGCAGATATTAAGTGGTGCGCCGTGGTGGGTGTATGTGCTCTTCATTTATCTTGTAAGCATAGGTATTAAATCAACGAAACCACGCACAGTACCCATTAAAAGGGTGGTTCTGTTCCCATTGTTTTTTGTTGCCTGGTCTTGCTATGGACTCTACAAAAATGTTTCTTTAGGATTGCCTTCGTTGATTCTCTGGTGGGTTGTTTTTCTTGTTGTGGGAGCTTATCTCGGATTCAAAGAAGTTCATTCTTGGCGTTTTCATAAAGACCGCCATAAAGGGTTAATAACAATTCCTGGAAATTATTCTACATTGGTGTTGGTTGTTTTGATTTTTGTTCTAAAATTCTTCTGGGGTTATTTCTACGCTACTTTATCCAGCATTTCTCATTGGATTTATGTTGCGGATACAAGCACATCTTCTTTAGTAACGGGTTTTTTTGTCGGGCGAGCAATTGTCTTCTTCAAAAGCTACCAAAAAAGATAATTCAGTCTATTTTCGTATTCCATAAACCATGGAGGCCCACTGGAATAGCATGAGGTGTCTCTGCCCTTGCAAGTTCAGACAGGTCTTTAGCATCAAGAATCATTTGACTATCGCTCCTTGGTACAGGAATCTCTCAGCAATTTCATAAAGGCCAATCCTTTTTTCCTGGCAAAATCAACATTGCGTTCTGGAATATTTTCTGGGTTTTCATAGTGTGCTAATGCTTTGTCAATACTGGATTCCCGTAAAAATTGCAGCATCGGATAAATGGACTTATTAGTGTAATCAGCCGCATCATTTTTTACTGAGCTGGCAAACCGGTACATTGGATGAAAACTTGCCAATTGATAAACTCCTTCATATCCTTTTTCTTTTAATAAATGCTCAGCGAGAGATGCCATATCTAGGTAATCATCAAATTGTAGAAAAGCGTAAGGAAAGATTAGAAAGCTGGTTTCAATGTCGGGTTCTTTATCCAATCGGGCAATTTCCTTTAAAAAAGCATCCACGCATAAAGTTGGATTCGTACTGGTTTCAACTTGGTAATGAACATGATGTTGTTGTAATGTCCTAGCAGCAAAAGGACAGAAGTTACATCCTACCACTACTTTGTGGATCCAGGTTATCGTTTGATCAATTATTTGCTGAGATGAAGACATTTTGTGCCTGATTATTGAGTGGATCGTATTTTTTTCTTAAGTTGTGGCATATTCTCTATGAGTCATAGAGGTCACAATTGTCACAGAAATATACAAGAAAAGAGACGAAAAGAAAAGATTTTGCTGTAGTTTAATGTCTTGTACATAATTGGGCTTTAAGCAGCTGAATTTGTCGTTGTATCTGGCTAAAAAAAAAGACTTCAGTCGTGAAACTGAAGCCTAATTTGGATTGGAGGTCCCACCTCCATTTTCCCCTTCTTCAAAGTACAAAGCCCCGCAATCTGGCCATCTTTTTGACTATTGCTCCTTGGCAAACCTAGCGGTTTACCTGCGTCACAATAGCAAAAATCTAACCTGATTGCGGAGCTTTGTCCATTTGAATAAGGGTAAAATGGAGGTGGAGAGAATCGAACTCTCGTCCTTAGCAAACTCTATATCAATGACTACATGCTTATCGCCATCAGATAGCAATCGGTTTAGTGGATGGCGCCACACTAAAAACCGATCCGCTTCTATTTATCTCGGGCTGCTTGCTTGAGAAGCTGCAATCAGACAGTCCTTACCAGGGTTAATGACAACAGCTCCAAAGCTCCTAGTCAGGCTATTGGGCTATCGAGCTACCTAAAACTGTTAGGTTTTAAGCGGCCAGCAAAAACTCTTCAGGTTCTGCATTTATTTTGTTTATCGGATGATTAAGGAGGCCAACCGACGTCCTCCGCATGCCACTGGTACTTTGTTTCCAAGTCGAAACCAGTACACCCCCATGGGTATTATAACATAAGTACTCTATTTTTCGTCAGGTGGGCATAGAAGTAAAGTGTAAAAATTTTTACCTTTGTAAGGCTCTAATAATAAGCTGTTTGCGACAATCTCCATAGGGAAAGGTAAATTTTCTCTATGGCGGAGAAGATTTTTTGAAAAAAGTCAAAAAAACCGTGCGGAAATATCCCGCTTTCTTTATACATTCTTAATGTTTAAATTTTCACTACCTATGAGGTAACAAATGTCATATCCAAACGTAGGCAACACAGGACCAAGATCTAACGCGCAACCTCAGAATAATGCTGCTTCTCAGGGCAACGCTCCAGTACAACCACTGGATCCACTATTTACTGTTGTGAATAACATCTTAACCGAGATCGACTTCAGACGTTCCATCAAGCTGCCTCTTGACTGTCTTGATTCAGGCCCTATGGTCAATGTGACCTTAACCAGCTTGAAAAACGTACCTTATGTACTCTTTGGCGATACCGCTTTGCTCCAGCAATTTGACAATGGTCTTTCTGCTCGCATGCGTTATGGCGAAGCGCTCCTTATGGGGCTTGCAGGCGTAGTGTATAATTTTGTCTTTAGCCTTTTCTTCACTGCAGCATCTGTAGTGACTTTAGGCCAAGTACAAATGATTTCTGATCAGATGAAAAAACATTGGGTTCATACTGCTGAAGCTGTGGCTGCTGTAGGGATTTCAGTTGTGGGTATCGTCTCTCCAGAACATGGACTCAAAGCAAACGCGATGGTCCTTATGGCTGGTGCTGGCGCAGTATTCAAAACTGTAACAGCTGATTTGGTCAATAAAGTAGTCACCTCCTACCAGAAACATGCACAGGCATTGAAAGATGCAGGGTTGCATGCATGTGAAGGAGATCAAGGTGATTATAGTCGCTCATTTGGTCCATTGCTAAATTATTTCGATCGCAATTTAACTCCTCAGCGCGTGACAACGGTGGAAAAATTATTAGAAACACTGTGGGACGCAAAAGAGTTCATGCCAGATTTCAATAATATTCCCGATGATTTCATAGATCCTCTGATTGAACGTATAGGGAGTATGAACCCATTTGCAGAATCTAGCAATGCATCGTCATCAAGTAGCAGAAGCTCAACTAACATTTAATTCGATCTAAACGAAAAGAGTATCTTTAGATACTCTTTTTAAGAGGGTGTTTTTGATGCCCTCTAAAACCATTCCCGCTTGTGCCGCTCGGAAGAGGGAAACCTCTTCTGAAAAGCCTCGGTGGGAATGGTTTTTTTATTTCTTAGAGTTTAAGGGTAAATCTGGTATAATCTTCTTTTTCAAAACCACAGTAGTTTTATGTTTGAGCCCAATAAAAAAGAATCGATTCCGGAGCGCGAAGAGCGCATCTTAGCGTTTTGGCAAAGGGATAAAATTTTTGAAAAATCCCTTGAAGAGAGGAAGGACAAGCCTCAATTTTCCTTTTATGACGGACCTCCCTTTGCAACGGGGTTGCCCCACTATGGACATTTACTGGCCGGGACGATTAAGGATGTTGTTCTGCGCTTCAAGACGATGAATGGTTTTTTTGTTCCGAGGCGTTTTGGATGGGATTGCCACGGACTTCCTGTGGAAAATGAAATTGAAAAAGCGAAGGAACTCTCTGGAGCGGGAGCGATCGAGGCGTTTGGAATCGGTGCATTTAATGAAGAGTGCCGCAAGATTGTTTTGCGCTACACAGAAGAATGGAAATCGACAGTCAACCGCATGGGCCGCTGGGTTTCTTTTGATAAGACCTATTTGACGATGGACCTTTCCTTTATGGAGTCGGTGTGGTGGGTCTTCGGTCAGCTCTATCAAAAGGGGCTGATCTATGAAGGATTTAAGGTGATGCCATTTTCTGCGCGGCTGGGTACGCCTCTTTCTAATTTCGAGGCCAATCTCAATTATAAAGAAGTAGACGATCCTTCTTTGACCGTGCAAATGTCGCTTGTGGATGAACCCGATGTAAAGCTGCTTGTATGGACGACGACCCCTTGGACTTTGCCTTCCAACTTAGCTGTGATGATGAAAGGGGACATGGAATATGTGAAGGTCAAAGAATTGAAATCGGGACAGTATTTCATTTTGGCCTCAAGCCGCCTTCCCCATTATTTTAAAAAGCCGGAAGAATTCGAGGTGGTTGAAACATTTGCAGGAGAGGCTTTAAAGGGTCGGCGTTATCAACCTCTGTTTCCTTATTTTTCTGCAAAAGCAGAGCAAAAAGCATTTCGCGTGATTTTAGAAGATTCGATTGCCTCGGAAGAGGGAACAGGGATTGTGCATGCTGCGCCAGCTTTTGGAGAAGTGGACTTCTTTGCGTGCGCAAGAGAGGGAATCGAGCTTGTCAATCCCGTTGATCACAACGGCAAATTTACACAGGATGTGCCTGATTTTTCAGGACTTTTTGTGAAAGATGCGGATAAAGAGATCATCCGCCGTCTCAAACAAGAGGGTAAAGTTTTTCATCATGGTCAGATCCGCCACCGCTATCCGTTTTGCTGGAGATCCGATACTCCGCTTATCTACAAAGCGGTAAGCACCTGGTTTGTCGCTGTGGAAAAAATCAAAGACAACATGCTCGCAGCCAATGAGCAGATCCGCTGGGTTCCCGATCACATCAAACATGGCCGTTTCGGCAAGTGGCTAGAAAATGCAAGAGACTGGGCGATCTCTCGCAACCGCTATTGGGGAACTCCAATTCCTATCTGGCGCAGTGAAGATGGCGAGATTTTGGTGATCTCTAGCATCAAAGAGTTGGAAGAGAAGACAGGCAAGAAGATTTCTGATTTGCACCGCCATTACATCGATGATCTTGAGATTGTGCAAAGTGGAAAAGTTTTCCGCAGAGTGTCAGAGGTGTTTGACTGCTGGTTTGAATCGGGTTCGATGCCTTATGCACAGGAACATTATCCTTTTGAGAATAGGGACGCGATCGAGAAGCATTTCCCTGCAGATTTTATCGCAGAAGGGCTTGATCAGACGCGCGGATGGTTTTATACGCTTGTTGTTCTGGCAGCAGCCCTTTTTAATAAGCCTGCCTTTAAGAACGTGATCGTTAACGGGATCATTTTGGCAGAAGATGGACAGAAAATGTCCAAGCGGCTGAAAAATTATCCTGAACCCACTCTTGTCTTGAATCAATATGGCGCAGACGCTGTTCGTCTTTACCTGCTCAATAGTCCTGCAGTGGCTGCAGAAGATTTGCGTTTTTCAGAACGAGGAGTGGAGCTTGTTTTACGCCAGGTGCTGATTCCTTTTTGGAACTGTTTTGTTTTCTTATCGACGTATGCCAAAATATATCAGTGGCAGCCGGAAAAAGAGATGTTTGCCGAGCCGAAAGCAGAAATTGATCGCTGGATCCTCTCTCAGCTGCAAAAGCTCATCCAAGAAGTGACACAGAATCTAAATGATTATCAGCTCAACCGCGCTGTGGAACCTTTTGTCGGATTTATCGATCAACTGACGAATTGGTACATCCGCCGCAACCGCTCTCGATTTTGGTCGGAAGAAAAAACGCAAGACCGCGATGAGGCATTTGAGACGCTTTATACGGTTGTGCTCCAACTTACAAAAATTGCAGCGCCTTTTGTGCCCTTCATCAGCGATGCGATCTATCTACAGCTAAAAGGAAAGCAAGATGCGGCTTCAGTGCATCTGTGCGATTTTCCTGTTTACGATAAAAATAAGCGTGATGAAGCTCTGGAAAAAGAGATGGGTTATGCGCAAGAGGTTGTAAGCCTTGGCCATGGACTGCGCAAAGAGCATAAGATCAAAGTGCGACAGCCTCTTTCCAAAGCGTTCGTTATTTCTGCAGACCCTGATGTTTTGAAGGCTCTTGTCGCCAAGCAGCATTTGATTGCAGAAGAGTTGAATGTCAAGCAAGTGGAATTCAAGTCAGACGAAGGGGCATTCGTTTCTATTATCGCCAAACCGAACTTTCGAGTACTTGGCAAAAAAGTCGGCAAACTGATGAATGCAGCCCAAGCTGCAATTCAAGCACTGCCGCATGCCCAGCTTCAATTGCTTCTCAAAGGCGGAAGCGCAGAGATTGTCGTGGAGAATGAAAAAATTCTCCTCACTCCTGAAGACGTCGGCGTTGAGAGAAAAGTGAAAGAAGGGCTTGTGGCAGCGACCTCAGGCGAGATCACGATTGCTCTTGAGACAGAATTGAATGAAGACCTCCTCTTAGAAGGTCTAGCGCGAGAGATCGTCAACAAGGTGAACACTATGCGCCGCGATGAAGGATACTCTGTGACAGATCGGATTGTTATCCAGCTGAAGACATCAGAGCGCGTTAAAAAGGCGTATCAACTCCACGCTGATTACATCAAGCACGAGGTGCTTGCGACTCATGTGCATTTTGATTGCGCTGTGGGGACCGAGTGGGATCTCAATGGCGAGCTAACAACAATCGCTATTTCACTAAGCGTTTAAGAGACGGGAAGAAGAAGTAAATAACAGGATATTAGGATGGACAGGATGAAATCTCAATCCTGTCCATCCTAATATCCTGTTATTTTTTTTCTGCGATATTAATCAAACTTAAGCGGCAAGCTGTTTTTCTTTCTCCAGTGAAGTGTGGAGAAGAAGATGCAAATCCCAGCGATGAGCCACACAATTGCGCGCGGACCATTGAAGAAGGGATAAGCGGGCTGATTAGGAAATCCCCAGCGGCTTCCTGGCGGCCAGAAGATAAAGTCAGGAGCTCCGCGGAGATTTTGTTGCGGGACAAAGCCAAATTCTCTGCTATCGCCACTCATTGCATGGTTGTCGCCGAGAACTAGATACATTTTATCCGGAATGAGAATCCCATTTTGGCGGATCAAATCCACATCAAGCTGTCCATTTTTTAGGGGCGGGCCTAAATCTTCAAACGGAAGATACGGGTTTTGCGGATTGGAAGCTTCCGCGCGCTTGCGCTCTCTGGCTAGAAACTTGATGAGAGTCTCATCATCTTTTTTAAGAATGGGAGCTCCAAGTAAATAAAGATCGCCGTCGCGGAAATACGTGTAGCGGTCGGGGACGAGCCTCTGGTTCTTGACATGCGGCCAAAAGCGTGTGTCCCATTCGATCCCAACATCAAATAGTAGCTGTACGTTGGCAGGGCTGTAGCGATAAAGAGGATTTGTTTCAGGAAGTTCTACGGAGATTCCTTGCCATTTAATTTGAGAGGCTTTGCCGTGGTAAAATTCATAGCAGCCATCGGGAACATCGGAAAGTTTTGGAAAGACAATGCTGGATGCAACAGTGTTAGAGTCCATGCCATAGCGATAGGCTTTGCCCCCTTGGACTTCAAAGCGCGCTGTATACATGTTGCGCATGATCTCTTTTAGATGTTTTTCTTGAAGCGGGATGAAGGAGGAGCTAAGGCCAATTGAGGGGCGCAATCTTCCCAGTTCATCGCGGACCATTTTAACGTTGGTGATGCTGGGATGGTGGCGGATTTCAAGATAAAGAACGCCGTCTTCAAGCTCTGCAACAATTTGGTCGGTAAGAGTCTTGACTTGTTCGCGGGTAAGAAGGCGAACCATGCCAAAGTTTTTAAAGCCCCAAAGATCTCCGTAATTTGCTATAGGAGGTGCTCCTGCTGCATGGATTTGAGGTGGAACGACCATTTCTCCTTGAACTTGGTTTGTGCTGGTAACAGACAATTTTACGACAGGTTCATTCATTTGATAGATGAAAACGGGAGAATAAACACCGCCGACTGGATTATGAGGAGCGACTAATTTGCGATCGAAATCGATGAAGGGGATATGTTCGATTTGGCTTAAACTTTCTTGTTGCAAACTTGCAGAAATATCGTTGCCATGGCTATCGATCCCGTAGATTTTTCCGCCGTAGAAATAGATGATGTCGCCGGGTTTGCCAATCATCCTTTTGACGTACTGTTTCTTACCGGGAAACAGATAGAAATACATTGTATCAACATCGCGGATATCCATGTTTTCGCCGGTGAAGATCACAATGCCGTTGCGTTTGACAAGATCAGGGTCGAAGTAAAATTCGTCAGGGTGCAGCGGCATGTTAACGCCAAAAGCTGTTTTGGAGACAGCGAGGCGGTCTTGTTCTTTGAATGTCGGCCGCATGGAACCAGAGGGAATTTCATAGAACTCAAACCACATCTGGCGCACTAGGATGGCAATAAACAGAGCAAATGCGAGTGCAAAGACGAGTTCTTTGCCTTGTTCCCAACCCGACTTTTTTAAATGCATGGAAAACAGGGACTCAATTCTTTTAGCAGCAGCATCTGCTTTTGCCTGATCCTTGTTCATAATCTCGTTTTGCAAAGAGGCAAGCGCCTCTTGCAGAGTAGTGCGGGCTTCTTGAGTCAGCTTCTTCTTCTTTTTTTGAAATCGATGATAGGTATGGCGGAGGATGTGCTTGCACTTTTTAAGAGAATAAGTCTTCATTCTTGAACACAGATGGGTAAAAATTAACGGAGGATTACTCTACGGATTTTTGGAAATGCAGGCAAGATTTTGAATGCTTTTGACGCATTTTTTTAACAAAACGACCCATTTTATACGGTTAGCCGCATTTTTTTGGAGTTTTTTTTCCAAAGTGGCCACAGAAGGGTGTAGGGGATCGACCTGAAAGGCCAGTTCGTAACATTCTTGCGCTTTTTCACATTCCTCCGTGGCTAGGTAGTAAAAACCCATCACGACCATGAGCCCACGAAACTCAGTGTAGTGAAAACTCTCTCTTTGTTCATTGAGGGTATTTAGTGGAATGATGTCGGGAACGAGTTGTATTTTTTTTCTTCGGACCACAAGATCAGCATAGTTGATCCGAGCAGAGAGGTGATGGGGGTGCTCGTGATAGGTCTGTTCAATGAGGGCTTCAGCTTTTTTCTGCTTTTTTAATTTCAGGTAGGCGAAGGTGAGCAGATTGGCAATTTCTGGAACGTGAGGAAAAGCTTCTGACAATTGCTTCAAAGCTTTGAAGTGTTTTTTAGGGCGTTTTTGCACGTTGCAATAAAGCTCTTCAAAGGTTTTCAATCCTTCTTTGGAAAGGGTTTTATATTCGGGACTGCTTTCCAGAGCGTCAAAAGTGATCCGGTATCCTTTTTTATGAGGATAAAGCGAAGGAATGTCTAAAAACCTCTTCATGGCTTCCTTTTTCTGGTGATTTCTGAAATCACAGAGGGCTTGCGCGGCATAGGTCCATTCTTTGAGGAAACGAGGTGATGTCCTGAATCGACCGTGCGCATTTTAAATGTGTAATGCGGGCTGTGGACTTCCACCCAATAAGGAAAGGGAAAGTCGGGCTGATCTTTAGCGTAATAGATCTCAATGACACAAGTAGCGAGTTTGCTCCCATCGTCGGGCCAATGGGCGTTAAAGACATCAAAGGCAGGTTTTGTTACTTTTTTTCCTTCGACCACAAGGGGTGGATTCCATAGGGAGCGCCTGTCCACTTCGCCTGCTGCTTTGTGTCCGATTTTTTTGCGTTGAGTGCTAGGCACCCATTCTAAAGGCAATCTCATAAGGCGGGGTAAAAATTGTTCCGAAGAATCGAGATAGAGCCAGCCATTTTTACTATAAGAAAAGCATTCGATCAGCTCTCCGCTTGTTCTATCTATTTCATACAGGGTCCAAGAGGTATGGCCTGGGGCTTCTTCCGCTGCCCACTTTTTCCAATCGATAGTTTTTAAATGGATTTGCTTGCAAGGGACAGTGATTTCTTCTAAAAGCAAGGTCTTATCAGTAAGAGAGCGGATGGATAAAAGCGAATAATGTCCTTCTTGCGCTGTGACGATGAAGTCTCCTGCATTTGCATGGGCAAACTTCTCTTGCATGGTCTTTGCATGGGCCGTGCAAAAGAAACAGAGTGCAATAAATATATTTAAAATTATTTTTTTCATCGGACTTATTATAGCGCTTCTTACAGAGAATGTCCAGGTGGGGTTACACCTTCTTAGATCGACCATTATCGCAGTCATAACAATATTTTGGTTCGAAGTGCAGAGGGTCTTCCACCTGAATCGTCATATGCGAGATCTGAAAGTTTTTTTCAATGCGCTTGTGGGCTTCTTTTAGTGCCGCTTGCGTGTCTTCGGCAATGAGGTGGACGCTGAGCGCAATTTTTTTTGCAGACACCGACCAGATGTGCAGGTCGTGCACTTCTTTGACGCCGGGGATGGTTTTTAGGACGTCTTCGACATCGGAAGGATCGATCCCTTCCGGCGTTGATTCCATCAGGACGCTGACTGTTTGTTTTACGATTTTACCCGATCCGTAGAGAATGCCAAACGAGAATAAGATGGAGATGATTGGGTCGATTGGGTTCCAGCCTGTGAACCAGATGAGCGCACCTGCTAGGATGACCCCAACGCTTCCAAGGAGATCGCCGATGATATGCAAATAGGCCGCTCGAATATTGAGGTTGTCTTTTTGGTGGGAGTGAAGGGAGCGCATCATGAGCAAATTAGCGCCAAGTCCAATGACGGCGATGATAAAGACAATGGGGCCTCTAACCTCAGGAGGTGCGATCAATCTAAGAATCGCTTCGTAGATCAAAACACCGCAGAGCGCCCACAAAGAAAGCGCGCTTGCTAGAGCGCCTAAGATTTCAGCGCGGTGAAATCCATAGCTCATTTTGGATGTAGCGGGCAAATGAGCAATTTTTAGGACAACGAGGCTTAAAGCTAATGCTCCTACATCGGTGAACATATGCAGCGCATCGCTGATCAGCGCCAAGCTGTTTGCAACCACCCCTCCGATCACTTCAACGATCATGAATACAAAGGCAATGGCTAAACTTGCGTTAAGCGCTACTTTATGGGCATTTCGATTGTGTTTATGACTGCAGGAACTGTGGTTATGAGGCATGTTTTCTCATTTTTTCTGCTATTTTTAAATTTATATGTTTACTTTTCTTGCGTCAACTTCTTATGAATAGAATAAAAGTCTTAGAGGTAAACGATGCCGCTTTATTTGATCCTTACTTGCTTATTAGGGAGCGCTAGCTTATCCTTAATGTTGCCACTTAATGCGCAGCAAGAAGAGTCTATATACCCAAACAACTTGAAGATTTGGGAATTTGGCAAGGAGGGTCCTCAGAATTTCTGTTCGGAACGAGTGACCATTGCCGATAGGCAAGGCGCGAGTGAGAACGGAGATTCTGAGGTAACCCCGACGACGCCAAAAACCAATTCTTCAAGTTGTTTGGGTATAGATTGGAGAGAAGAGCTGAGACAGATCGATGAAGAGATAAAAGAAACTCAGGACGTTCAGACTCGATACTACGCAGAGGCAAGAAGAGCAGAAGCTCAAGGGCAGCGCTGGCAATTTACTCAGGACAATAAGATGGATGCCAAAAAGGCCTTTCAGCTCGCCGATGAAAGAAAGCAGGCGGCCCAGATGCTTCAAGGTCGCATCGATGCCTTAAATGCTAGAAGAGCTCAGATATTGCAGGAACATCCTAATGACATCCAAAGATCCCCTTAAGTCCATCTATCGCGAATCACTCTCGCTCCTCACCGATCTTTACGAGCTGACAATGGCCTATGGTTATTGGAAGCTTGGAATGGCAGATAGAGAATCGGTCTTCCACCTTTTTTTCAGACGTAAACCCTTCAATGGAGGATTCGCTGTTTGTGCCGGCCTTGAAACAGCGCTCGAATTTTTGGATCGGTTTCATTATTCCGCAAGCGACCTTGCTTATCTTGAGCAGCTCAAAGGAGCTGATGGAAAACCCTTTTTCGAACCTGCGTTTTTAGAATATTTGAGCCACTTTTCCTTTCAGTGCGACATCGATGCCATGCCTGAAGGAACGCCGGTTTTCCCATATGAGCCTATTTTGCGCGTGCAGGGACCGATGTTGCATGCACAGCTTCTCGAAAGTCCGTTGCTCAATATCATCAATTTTCAAACGCTGATCGCAACAAAATCGGCGCGCATTTGCTTTGCAGCAAGGCCAGATCCCGTTGTCGAGTTTGGACTGCGCAGAGCGCAAGGGATCGATGGCGCTTTAGCTGCAAGTAGAGCTGCTTTTATCGGCGGCTGCGAATCCACTTCCAATGTGATGGCGGGTAAAATTTTCGGCATACCTGTGAAAGGAACCCATGCCCACAGCTGGATCATGGCTTTTGATGAAGAGGAAGAATCTTTCGATGCATTTGCTGCTGTGATGCCAAATAATTGCATTTTCCTGGTCGATACCTATGAGTCTATCGAAGGGGTGAAAAAAGCTATCCGAGTCGCCCAGAAAATGAGAAAAAAAGGGGTTGAGATGATCGGAGTGCGATTGGACTCCGGAGATCTTGCGCATTTAAGCATTCAGATCCGCTCGCTTTTGGATGAAGGGGGCTTTCCCAATGCCAAGATCATGGCTAGCAATGAGCTCGATGAGCATATCGTCAACGATTTAAAACATCAGGGCGCTAAAGTCAATGTCTGGGGCGTGGGAACGAATCTTGTCACTGGAAAAGACCAACCAGCTCTGGATGGCGTGTATAAGATTTCTGCGATCAAAGACAAAAAGGGAAAATGGCAATACAAAGTCAAAATTTCTGAGCAGCTGGTCAAAGTGACAAATCCTGGGATTCATCAGGTGAGGCGTTATTACGATGATCGCGGCTATGTGGCCGATATGATCTACGATATTCACACGAAACTTTCCTCTCAGCCGCAATCGATCGATCCGCTTGATCCAACGCATTTACAAACACATTCTTCTGAAATGAAGCACCAAGATCTTCTAGTGCCGATCGTAAGAGGCGGCAAAAGGATCTATAAGTCTCCACCTCTTGCAGAAATGCGCGAGAAGGCGCTCTTTGAGCTCTCTCGATTTCATCCAGCGATGCGGCGTTTTCTTTACCCTCAGCCGTATTTTGTCGGGCTTGAGAAGTCGCTCTACGAGACCAAATCTCAATTAATTCGAGAGATTAAAAAGCGATGAAAGCTCTCATCATCGTCGACATGCAAAACGACTTCATGCCTGGCGGCGCTCTCGGCGTGCCTGGAGCGGATAAGATTGTTGATCTTATAAATTCCCTCATGACTCAATTCCCTCTTGTTGTCGCAAGCCAAGACTGGCATCCCAGTGATCATGTGAGTTTTGCTTCTTCACACCCTGGAAAAAAGCCCGGCGATGTGATTAAAGTCCAGGCCCAAGACCAGGTTCTTTGGCCCGTGCATTGTGTTCGAGATACCTTTGGCGCAGAACTTGTAAATGGCTTGAATAAGAAGCAAATCGCTAAGTTTTTTCACAAAGGCACAGATAAAAACATCGATAGCTACAGCTCATTTTTTGACAATGCAAGGCTTAAATCGACAGGTCTTGGGGAATACTTGAAGAGTCAAAATGTGACCGATGTGTATTTGGTAGGCGTTGCAACCGATTATTGTATCCTTTATTCCGCTTTTGATGCCATCGATCTAGGCTTTTCTGTGTCTGTGATTGCACCTGCTTGTAAACCGATCAATCTCGATCCTAAAGATGAAGAGCGCGCCTTTGCTGCCATCTCAGCGAAGGGTGGGAAGATTCTTTATTAAGAATGGAGAAAATATGACTGCAATTGTAGAAAGTTTGAATGTAAAGAAAAGAAGCGGAGCGAGCGTTAATGCTATTCTCATCTTGAGAAAAGAAGATAAGATTTTGCTTTCGCTTAGAAAAAATACAGGATATTTTGATGGATATTATGGGCTTGTATCGGGACACGTAGAAGATGGAGAACCTGCTAGCGCTGCCATGATCCGCGAAGCCAAAGAAGAAGCTAATCTCATCATTCGTCCGGAATCACTTAAGGTCGTCCATGTGATGCATCGTAAAACCAACCGGTTCAATATGGATATTTTCTTCGAATGTGCAAACTGGGAAGGAACAATGACCAATCTAGAACCAAATAAGTGTGAAGAACTGAACTTTTTTTCTTTGGAACAACTTCCTGATAATATAATCCCATACATTAGCCTGGCTCTTAAAGCAGCTTCCCAGAAGGATATCTACTCAGAAGCAGGATGGATACTTTGAGTGGACTTTCTGAATAATATTATTTACTAATCTTCTTTTAGCTCTATTTTGCCCCCTGTGCCGAGATCATTCTCCTCTACCAATGCATCTTCGCAGATGGTTAGGCTGGTTGGAAAACACCCTCCGGCAATGAGCGGGAAAAGACCCTCAATGTGCGTAGACGTATGGCTGTAAGTTTTAACATAAGGGTATAAGTGATTGTCCCCGTAGAGGCATTTATTGAAGATGATGTATGTGAAAACCAAAAGAGCGACAAGTTCTGGAACTTCTGGCTTATCGCATTGAAGCAGTTTCAAGAGAAGTAACTGCACCTTGGTCGCTTTCCCTCGGCTTCCTTTGAGAATGTTATTGGAGATGAGGATGACGTATGTATGTTCAACACAAATGTCTCCTAATACATCTATAATATCATCATAAACGCCGACATCGATACCCGCTTCTTCAGCTCTATCTAAAAGGTAATTTAGTTTAAGGCCTTTGTACATCGTAAGACGCGTCACACCAGCGCCATCTTCGACTCCGCGTACAAGTTTTTGGTACGATTTAAGAA
The DNA here is from genome assembly GCA_023269355.1 of Chlamydiota bacterium. Taxonomy (GTDB): domain Bacteria; phylum Chlamydiota; class Chlamydiia; order Chlamydiales; family Rhabdochlamydiaceae; genus CAJCIW01. Next base: position 20,721 of record JAHFTO010000029.1, read on the forward strand.
GAGTGCGATTGGTGATCTGAGGTTCATCTTCTATGTCGATTCCAAGTGTTTCTGCATCCAGGAAGGAAAGATCCCAAGGTCCATGTACTTTGAGATTCACGGTATCGATTAAATGCATCAGAAAAATGTAGTGGTGTACGTTGACAAGGCATAAAGAGTTGATACAGGCGATATCTCCTTTAGAGAGGCATTTGAAAAAGATCTCATGGATCATGTCTTGTTGGAGATAAGGCGAGAAGGAGGAGGTCGATGCATTTAGAAAACAGAGCGGCTGAGAGACTTTTTCAGGAATTCTAATCATTGTTCAGTCCATCAATAGAACTTCAAGGTCTTGGAGCGTCAGCCCTCGAACCAATACTTTTTTGTGGCGAGAAGTGAGACCCGATTGAATAGAAAGAGAGGATTTGGGAAGTTTCCAGGTTTTTGCCAAAAAGGCGATAAGCTCCTCGTTTGCTTTTCCCTTTTCAGGAACCGCATTGAGGCGCACTTTGAGCTCTTCGTTTTCCCAGCCCATAATAGCATTTTTTGAGGCCTTAGGTACGACTTTGACTGAGAAGAGAATGCCTTCACTTGTTTTTTTAATCAAAATCTATTCTTCCTTAGAAGCAGCAAGAGCGATTTTGAGTAGTGTTCGCAGTCCTTTTTCGATGTTTTCCTCTTCAAGGTTGGATTGCCATATCAGATCGGAATAAGCATCGCTGATGGTAAAAAAAGCGCTGAGGTCGACTTGATAAAAATGCGCAACCGCAAAGAGTGCTGCTGTCTCTGATTCTACAGTAAGAACGCCTTCTTTCTGATAGAGAGCGATCTCTTCTGCGGCTTGTTCTTGAAAACGATCGATGGTCCATGTGCTGCCGATCAAAAAAGGGATGTTTTCCTTTTTAAGCTGAAGCTGAAGTTTGTTTGTCATGCGGCGTGGAGCATGGATGTACTTGGTCGCAGGAAGATAGTGCTGCGAGGTGCTCTCTCCCCGAATGGCCTTTTCACAAACGACGAGGCTTCCGATTTTGGCTTTAGTCTGAAGGCTTCCTGCAGTTCCCATCGAGATAAATTGTTCGACGCCCCAAGCGATGAGCTCCTCCATCTTGAGAGCGATGACGGAGGCTCCCAAGCCAAAATTAGCGATCGCTACTTCTGGATACTCCGTTAAATAATAGAGCTTAGAAAAACACCCGTCGCACTGCCGGTAGGACATGAGATCCAGGGTTTTCTTTAGGAAATGGTTTTGATTGCAGAAGATCACTGTTTTAGGAGCTGATGTGGTAGGAAGCCTAGCAAGGCGCCTTTTTTGCTCTAAGGATTTGGAAGGGGAAAGGATGGAAGGATGATCATGAAAAGGGGTAGCCATAGATCTATGTCCTCACTTTTAATGATTATAATTTCAAACTGATTTATTTCTCAAGTGGGGTAGTTGATATACTGAAATATTAGAACGTAATTCTCTTTCTGAATAGTCTTTCTCCCCAGAGATTAAGACATAGTCCTGTAATGACAAGTGATGCTGCGAGCAGCTTCCACGGCTCTAAGGGTTCATTGAGGATCAAAGCCGAACTAAACATGGCAATGACAGGCACAAGAAGGGAAAAGGGAGCAACGATGGACAAGGGATAGTGATGCATGAGCCAGCTCCAGATCGCAAATCCAATCAGGGTGCAGGGAAATGCAATGTACAGAATGGATCCTGTCGCTAGCCAGGAAAGGTTCTGCAGGGAGTAAAGCACTTGGTCGGTCCCTTCGGTCAAAAGAGAAAGGGCGAGTAGCGGCGGCCAGGCAACAAAGCTTCCCCAGACAACAAGCGAGAGCATGTTCACCTTGCCAATTTTTTTAGCGATGATATTGCCTATTCCCCAAGATATGGCTCCGGTGATGATCGTCAAAAATCCTACGATCGAGCCGGATCCGGTTGTATTCATCGCGACAAGGACCATCCCTGAAAAGGCAACAGCAGCGCCTAGGATGTGCCAAGTCCGCAGCCTTTCCTTCAAAATCAACCATGCAAATAACAGGGTAAAGAATGCCTGCAGCTGCAATGTGAGGGCGGCTAGTCCAGGAGTGACACCCATTTTTATTCCCATAAAACTCAGGCTAAATGGCATTGCTAGCATAGCTAGGCCGTAGCCTAAAAGCATTTTCCATTCTGTAGCCGGGCGTTTGATGAAGAAAATCGCAGGAATGCTCGTCAGAAAAAATCGCGAGCAGGCAAGGAGCAGCGGCGGAACCTCTGCGATGCTCACTTTGATGACGACAAAGTTATATCCCCATAGGAGCATTAAAAATAAAGCGAGAGCAGCATGAGGGATAGGCATACAAATTAATGGGGAGTTGCGATCACATGCATACGGGGCATTACAAAATGAAATCTTCCTTCTTCATCGATCAAGGACGGATTGAGTTCCACCATGCGATCGATGATATCCGTGAAGAAAGCTTCGCTCTTGTCTGCTGGGATCTGCCATGTTGCAGTCGCTGTTCCCATGTGCCATGCGATACAAGCTTCTCTGCTATAGAATGGATTGTCGGTAGAGACGATTTCCATCGATTCCACTTGAAACCCCGCTTCCTCTAAGAAAGCAGTGCATCCTTCCATAGAGCGCATGTTCGATCCGCTTGTTGGATTCTTTTTAAGCCAAGGAAGTTCAAGACCGTATTTAGGAAATATTTCACAAGCAGCCTGGTAGAGCTCCGGATTTTTACCCGTGGGGATAATGATGAGCAATTTCCCCGAAGACTTGAGATGGGTCTTCAACGTTTTTAAGGTTTCTAAGGGGTTGGGGAGGAGGTGGAAAACGGTAAAGGCGCATACGTAGTCGCAGTCTTGCTTTCCAGGAAAATCTTCAAGATCGAAAGACGCGCTATTGTGAAATGTTAGATTAGGAAATGCGAAACTTGGGAAACACATTTTTGCCAAATGGATCATCGGCTTGGACACGTCGATGGCGCAAACAGAACCATTTTTTGCAATTCTTGCCATTTCAGCGGAAATTTTTCCATCCCTGCATCCAAAATCCAGAACTTTCTCATCTCCTGTGAAGGTCACTTTGCTGAGCATCTCCCACGCCCACTGGCGCTGGGTTTCTGAGTGGTGGAAATACAGTTTGGCAAGTTGCTCAGAGTTCCAGCCTTGATCGATGTTGTTGAAGGTAGCAGAGGTGATATTGAGCGCCATTAGAGAAGAACTTGTGAGTAATGCGGCGGCAAGAATTTTTTGGATAGAATGGATCATGGGTGAGCTCCAGGGATAAAAGAAGAATATTACTGCAGCGCTTTGGAATTTGCAATAAAAGAACTGCTCCACAGTGGAAGGGGTGTAGATTGATTTCAGAAAACGTCTCTTAGATTTGCAGAAGTAACTTAGGATTAGTTGTAAATGTGCCATTGTTACAGTTTTTATTCTTTTTTTATATTTTTAAATTTTTTATAATCAAGTTAAGGTAATAAGAAAAAAATTATGTCTGTTGATCCAATAAGTAATCAACCGATCCAGCCAAGTCAAGGTCCTAATCCACAAGAACAGCTGTTAACGGAAATGAACTCTCTAGGCCATCAAATAAGGGACGTTTAAAAGACAAACAACAATTGAATAGAGAATTTAGTAACCATAATTAGTATTTTTCAATCTTTCGGAGAAAAAAAATGGGCTCCCTTTTATCATCTAGCGACAGTGTCAAGCTGAATAAGTTTTATAAAACCGTCCAAAAAGATCTCAAAAGGTTTATAGGATATCCAGCGAATATGCAGATGGACTATTCCGAACTATATAAGTTTCAGAAGTTTTTTTTAAATAATATCGGAGATCCATTTGTCGTCGATCAATATGCTCCATACCGTCATCAGTTAGAGAAGGAAGTGTTATTGTTTTTTTCCGATTTGCTGCATGCCGGAAAGGATTTTTGGGGGTATGTTACCACAGGAGGAACCGAGGGGAATCTCTATGGATTGTATCTTGCAAGAGAAACCTATCCGCAAGGAATCGTATATTACTCCAGCGACGCTCATTATAGCATTCCCAAAAGTGTGCGAATCCTCAGAATGGACCATCGCATGGTTGCATCCCAACCACATGGTGAAATTGACTATGCAGAATTAGAGCAAGCAATTAGGTCAAACCGATCCCGGGCACCTATCATTCTGGCGACTATTGGAACGACAATGAAGGGAGGGAATGATCAGATTCAGCAGATACATGTCATTATGAAGAAGCTGGAAATTCATGAATATTATATCCATTGTGATGCAGCATTGAATGGCATGGTTCTTCCATTTATCAAAGGATCTGTCCCCTTCGATTTCTCTGCAGGTGCTCATAGTATTGCAATCAGTGGGCATAAACTTATTGGGTCTCCGATCGCTTGTGGAGTATTTCTGGGAAAGAAAAGCTACGTAGATCGACTATCGGAATCCATTGAGTATGCACGAACGGTAGATAACACCCTTGTCAGTTCAAGGAGCGGCCTTGCTTCATTGATTTTATGGTATGCAATTCGGCTTAATGGCATAAAAGGTTATCGAAGAATCATTGGGGAATGTCTCGATAATGCCGAATATGCCGTAAAGAAGCTTCAACAGATAGGAATCGCTGCATGGCGTAATAAGCATTCATTCATTGTTGTATTTCCCTGTACATCGAAGACGGTCATAGAAAAATGGCATTTAGCTCCTCAAGGAGAACTTGTGCATATTGTCACAATGCCACATGTAACTAAAGACCTTATCGATGATTTAATCAAAGATCTAAAAAAGCGTTGAAAAATGACAGATAATCCAAAGCTGAACGAGCTACACACTCTCTTGCAAAAAGAAAAGGCCGATTACGCCATTCATCTTCATGAATTTACTTTAAAAAGTGCAGCGGAAGGGGCTAAGCATTTTGGCATATCAATGAGTCAAACAACTCCTACCCTTATTTTACAATCACACGGTCAATATTTTGCTGCCATCATTTGTGGAGATATGCGCATTTCTTTCAAGAAACTAAAGAAAGCCTTGAATGTTGATGAGATCAGTATGGCAGATCCTCAAACTATCACTCGTATTACAGGAGCCAACATAGGCGAAATCTGCTTAATCAATCCTGGAATGACCACTCTCATTGATCAGCATGTATTGCACAACGTGGATTGTTATGGTGGTTGTGGTGTTCCCAAGGCAACACTCAGAATTAATACGCAGGATCTCATTCGTATTACGAAAGCACAAGTTCTCGACTTTGCAGAAACGCGTTAACTAACCTGTTCTAGATAATGCTCCTTGGAAGAGGGTAGTTGAACCTATCCCGAAAATCGACGAATAATTTTAGTGAGATAGGCTCTTAAGACACTTTCTAAGAGAACGTTTCTAATTCCGCATCCTCTCGAGCAAGTGATCCCCCACTCGAAGGGCATTGGCGATGATGGTCAGTGTGGGGTTGACAGCTGAGCTGGAGACGAAGAACCCTCCGTCGACGACATAGAGGTTGTCTAAGTCGTGGGCTTTGCAATGAATATCAAGGGCAGAGGTTTTGGGATCCGTTCCAAAGCGCACTGTGCCGTTTTGGTGTCCAACGCCTGCAATGGGGATTTTTTTCCCAAAATAGGCAAGGTTCTCAAACATGCGGTGGCGGATGCCGACGTGGCCCAGCATGTGTTTGAGTTTTGCTTTGAGGCGTTTGTGGCCTTCGCTATTGTTTTCTGTGTAGCTAAGCTGGATGTGACCCTCTTTGGTGAGTTTGACGCGGTTGTTAGGGTCGGGCAAATCTTCTGTGGTGAGCCAAAAGTCGATGGAGTGGTGGGCCATTTTGTTGAGAATGAAGTGGGGAGCTGGAAACGGAGAGTCTGCTTTAAACATATTGGCATCGGCTTTGCCGAGCATTTGAATGTGTCCTAGAGGAAAATCAAAATCGGGAGAGCGATAGTAAAAATCGTTGATCCCCATCGTTTTTTGAAATTGAACAGGATTAGGTTCCGATGTGATCGCAATGACTGCAGAATTGTTGTGGCACATGTAGAATCTGCCCACGCAATCGGAACTGTTGGCAAGGCCCTGAGGATGCTGCTGATTGGCAGATCGGAGTAGTAGCGCAGCGGAATTGATAGCGCCGCAAGAAACGACGATGATATTGCCCTTGTAAATTTCTGTGTGGCCGTTGCGTTTGACCACGACTTGAGAGACTTCTCTGCCTGTTGGACTTGTATCTAGGCGTTCTACATACGCTTCTGTGATTAGGGAAACATTGGGATAGGTCAGCGCTTCATTGATGCACACAGTCTGAGAGTCCGCTTTTGCATTAACAAGACAAGGAAAGCCATCGCAGGTATTGCATTTGATACAGGGACTTTTTTCGCGGTGTTTTTCGTCGAGAAGAAGTCCTAGCGGAAGTGGAAAGGGATGATAGCCTTCTCTTTGCAAGCCTTCATAGAGCCTTTCGATGCGGGGTTCATGGGCAACAGCGGGATAAGGGAAGGGATCGTTGGAAGGAGGTTCCGTGGAATCGATGCCTCTTTCGCCATGGACGTGGTAGAGTTTTTCTGCTTCGAGGTAGTAAGGTTCAAAATCATGATAGCTGAGTGGCCAGGCAGGAGAAATTCCGCCATGGTGTTGGACT
>JAHFTO010000030.1:0-16367 GCA_023269355.1 Chlamydiota bacterium
TAATTTGCCTTAAATATATAAAACAAAAAAATTTACAGGCAAATAAGTTAAGCTTTAACACTCACTTATCCGCTACAAGCTCTATTTTGCTTGCACGTCACTTCACTTCTGATGTTAAGAATAACCTAAGTCAATCTCGTTGACTTTCTTCCTTTTAAGTCATCTTGAGGATTTTCTCAAAAGGAAGTAAGAACATACATAATTGCCTGAATTTTCCGCAAATAGATTTCAGAAAAATCACAATTTCCCTATGGAAAATTGTGATTTCCTTAAAAGATCAGTCGCTGCCATGTTCCATATCTTTCTGAAATGCGCCCTTTTGGAAAGGCGCAGACTAAAATGATCAGCCCAACCAGGATATTGTTGACGATGCTTAAGGTTCCGGAATGAGCTACAAACCATGGTGCTATTACTAAGCATACGCCAAGCAAAAAGTTGAAATAACGAACAGAACGCAAAGCTTCTGAGAGCGCAATGATAGAAATTGCCGCAACGAGCGGGCCTAAAATATAATTTACCGTGGCAAGGCCTTGATCAATTCCCAAAACGGATGAGCTGGCCATGAGCCATATTCCTAATAGAAAAGAAAAGCACAGATTCCATGGAAGAGTCACGCCCCACCCACCGCTCTTTTTGTGAAAAGATTTTTTTTGTTTTCCTGGAGTTGCATCTGTTCCCTTCCAGAGAACTTTCCAGACAGACTCCCCTTTTTTCTTCGCTTCTTTCAAAACTTGGCAAGCAGCAGCAAGCTCCCCGCCGGTCAGAACGATCATGAGTAGCATGCTTAAGGCGGTTGCCAGACACCAAGAACACCATGCGCCGACAACAACAGGCTGTAAAATAATTAATGTTATGCTCGCAATGCCCACAGGGATAACTAAAAAGGCAAAGGCGAAGACAAGCCAGGGCATTGAAGCGTAGCGCCGGGTATCTCCTTGCCAGCCCAGGAGAGCTTCAAGCGTGTAGCAAACGGCCCCCATGCCTGCATCCGATACCGGAAAATCCATGGAAATAGTGGAGGTAATCACATGCAATGTCCCATTTTTAAAGATAGGGTCCCAAATCGCGTCGATGTACCCAAGTTGATAGGCCGCCATATAGCGAGCAAAGAACCAACACAGTATGGCTAGTCCAACAACGGGGACGCGATGCGACCATCCCGAAGGATTATAGGACCATCCAGCCGGGATTTCTGCTTCCTTCGCCACAGTCTTTTTTTGAACGAGCCGAAAGGAAAGAATGATGCTAATAGCCCCAATCAACGTGTCATTGATGTACATAAGACTATTGGGCGCCCAAAAAATAATTGGAGCTAGCTGCAGCCATAGACCAATGATGCCGGCAAACCAGCCCGACCACATGCGGTTTGTAGCTTGAGAAAGAAGGCCAAAAACAATCAGCAATAAACCAGAAATAAGATCGCTGATTCCGACAGCATCTCCAGAATAACCAAAAGTCAGCGGCATAGCAATAAGCCAAACACCGAGTGCAGCAATGAGTAGAGCGATCTGATTCTTTTTCACTTCTTCCTTCGTTTCAATTTTAATTTATTTTCATCAAACCACATGAGAGGATCTTTTTTGATTTCATCGATCCATTTGGGAAGAACTTTGTCTAACCGATTCTTAGGCTGCCATCCGAGAATTTTTTTTGCGCGGGTGATGTCGAGTTCGTAATGGTCTTCTGCATGATCAATCATCCAAGGTTTAATAAAACTCGGATGCATAAAAGGCAGGTGCGCCTGGGCCCATGCTCCAATCTTGGCAACAAGTTTTGGAATTCTCCAGGTCTTCCACTCTTTGCCAAAAAGCAGCCTTTGCATCGTTCGCTGTAAATCGTCGCAACTTAAAGTGATTTCTTCACCGATGAGCAATGTGAGTTCCGGGGGCAATGTTTTTCGCTTCTCAACACAAAGAGCAATGGCCTCTACGACATCATCCATGTGAACAAAAGAGGCGCCATGCGTGACATCTCCTGGGAAAAAGTGGGATTCTAATTGATTTTCATAGATGCGCTGGAGCTGGTTTGAAAGCGGAATGGAGTTGCACTGGTCGTCATAAACTCCTGCAATGCGAAGGTTAACAACAGGAATACTTCCTCTTTGCTGGTGAAGCAGCGCTTCTGTTTTCACTTTGGACTCGGGATATCCCCAAGAAGTATCAAAGGGACTGTCTTCTGTAATTTTTATTCCAGGTGCTGTTGGCTTATGCACAAGCATGGTGGAAGAGAAAATAAACTGCCCCACTTCAAAACGCTTGAGTCCATTTAACAAACGCTGCGTTCCTTGCACTGTAATTCGATCGTAATTTCCGCTGTGAGCGGATGCAAAACTGTAGTAGGCCGCAAGATGAATGACCGCTGCTATCTTATCGCCATATTTTTGGAGAACATAATCCAATCCTTCTTTCACGCTTTCATCGGACACCATGTCGACAGCAATGAATTCCACTTCTGGCAAACTGCCAACGAGAAAGATATCGAACCCGACAACTTGGTACTTTTTGGAAAAATATTCGGCGCACTTAAACCCTATTCTTCCACTTGCACCGGTGATTAATATCACCTCTCTGCCGTCATTCATAAATAACCTCGTAAAATTTTCACTGTATAACATTTGGAAAATTTTGCAAGATCTCAAATGATGGACTCAGACAAAAAACGGTTTTTTTTTGCAGCGCAAATTCAGGCGCCGTGGCCTCAGGATTATCCCCCTGCAAGGATGATTCCGGAAGAGACGCGCCATGTGACACTTGCTTTCCTCGGAGAACAATCCCTTTCCAAACTGCAAGAGCTCTTGCCCTCTGTTCCACTGCCTCCATTTCGCATCGCTCCCGCTGGAATCGGAAAAGAGCTTTTATTTCTTCCGCCGGGCAGCAGTCGAGTCGCTGCCCTTTCCATCGAGTGGCTAGATTCTCCATCTTCTTTGGAAACCTATCAGCATGCACTTTCTTTATGGCTTCAAAATCATGGTTACCCCATGGATCAAAGATCCTTTCTCTCTCATGTGACTATTAGCAGAGCTCCTTTTGAAAAAAAAGCGTGGGAAGAACACTTTACTCCCCTGCCGCTCTTTGTCAGCGCCATTCATCTTTACGAAAGTGTCGGCCACCTTGAGTACAGATCGTTATGGAATATTCTGCTGCAGCTTCCCTTTGAAGAATTCGAGCACACGGCAGATATCGCCTTTCATATCTATGGAAATTCGCTTCAACAGCTGCACCAAAATGCACAGCTTGCACTAGCGTTCAAATTTCCTCTGCTTGTTGAATTTTTCTCTTCCACATTGCAAGAGAAATTGGAAGAGATCATCATCTCTTTGAATGAAATAGTAGGCCTAGCAGATGCAAAATATGGATGTCCTTTCAAAGCAATTAGCTTCCATGGACTTGTCAAAGAAGCTGAAGATAACCTATTGCATTGGGAGATGATTGTAGATGTTTGATTTAAAAGAGATAGCGCCTGCAACTTATCTTCTCCCCCAAGAAAAAGGGATGAAAGTCCCTGGCCTAATCATCGCTACAGACGAATTACTCAAAGATGCTGAGCTTGAAAAACCCCTCGAGCAGGTGCGCAATGTCGCTTACCTTCCTGGAATCGTTGGCTACAGCATTGCTATGCCAGATATTCATTGGGGTTACGGTTTTCCTATCGGGGGCATTGCCGCAATGGATTCAGAAACGGGAGTCATTAGTCCGGGTGGAGTGGGCTATGACATCAACTGCGGAGTGCGGCTTGCCATTGTTCCTGAACCCTTCTCCAAACTCAAAGAGAACATCAAAAAGGAACTGATCAAACGCGTTTATGAATTTGTCCCTTCTGGAGTAGGTAGAGGACATCGCCATGCAAAAGGTTTAAGCGATCGCGATTATGCCCAGCTCTTAAAACTAGGCGCCAAATGGTCGATTGAACGAGGTTTTGGTCTTCCCGTTGATCTTGAGCACATGGAAAGCAATGGGCAAATTGAGGATGCCGATCCCTCTTTAGTTTCCAAAGAGGCGAAATTCCGCGGCAAAGATCAGCTTGGCTCAATTGGTTCAGGTAATCATTTTGTAGAAATTGGCGAGGTCGAGAAGATCTTCCTTTCTGATACTGCTGATAGTTGGGGGATCTCACAAGGGCTGACATACATCTTGATCCACTCTGGCTCGCGCGGTCTTGGACATCAAGTCTGTCAGGATGCTCTGAACCGCTTTATCCGAGAAGGCTACGACCAAGGCCTCCCCGATCGCCAGCTCGTCGCTGCACCCATCAACAGCCCTGCTGGCCAGGATTATTTCCATGCGATGGCGGCAGCAGCAAACTTTGCCTTCAACAACCGCCAACAAATCCTCCACGAGGTCCGCTCAGCGTTTCATGAGGTGATGGGAATTCCTCCGCAGAACATTCGGCTGATTTACGATGTCTGCCACAATATTGCCAAGTTTGAGACGCATCTTGTAAACGGTAAGCCCAAACGCCTCTGCGTGCACCGTAAGGGCGCAACGCGTGCCTATGGGCCAGGAGCAGAAGAGCTTTCTCCCCTATTTCGCAAAACGGGCCAGCCTGTACTCGTTCCTGGCGACATGGGCAGAGCCAGCTATCTCATGGTGGGTCTTGGCAATCCTCTGACGTGGTGCAGCTCGTGCCATGGCGCAGGACGCGCCCGCAGCCGCGTCAAATCGATGGCTGCGTGGAAAGGAAGAGATGCCGTCCAGCACATGGCAGGGCAAGGCGTGACTGTTCTTGCTGCATCCCATCGCACTATCGCTGAAGAGATGCCAGACGCCTACAAAGATATCGATGCTGTCGTAGCTGCCGTTGAGAAAGGGGCTTGCGCAAATCCGGTTGCGCGTCTCAAGCCCCATCTCGTGATCAAAGGATGAACCTAACCCGCTAAAATTTTTCGTCGATTTTCGGGATTATTTTGGCCGCTTTTCGATTCTTTTGCTGGGGGTAATATACACATGTCGATATAACCCCCAGCAAAAGAATCGAAAAGCGGCTCAAAAGAACCTGAAAATCGACTGAAACTTTTTAGCTGGATAGGTTATTATTTTTTTGTGCGGCTATTGTGCTCATCGAAGATTTTTATGTATTTCTCTGTCTTTTTGTAGAGAGAGTTATTTTGCTCTTCTTGAATCTCGTTATTTGCCGGGCCGGATGTGGAATATTTCGAGGATTTGTGTAACACAAACCGGGTAGGTTGGATGTTCTTTTTGCGGTACTCTTCCAAAGTGATCTTTTTAGAAGAGGTTTTTAATACGGCTGTTTGATCGATGGGATAATAGAGGCCTTGAGGAAAATCCAGCGACTGAGTGTGCTTTAAAAGCTCAATCGGGCTTTGAAAAAATTGGAATGGTTCCGGGAATCTCTTTTGAACCTCGAGACTCACTTGATAGCGAGGAATGATCAGTATTTCCTTGGACATATCCAAACGAAGGCCATTCTTTAAGTATTCCATCGTCTCTATCATGCAAGACCAGTCATCTTTTTGTCTTCTATAGGGATCCACAAGAAAATGCATGTCAAGCCCGTCTAAGTTCTCACAAATACTCAGAGGATAAGACAGACCAAAATCCGCATAACCCACAGAGTCTGCAATAAATAAATAGCGCTTTCCACCCTCTGTGATTTGGAAAATACAAGAGGTAGGATGGTCATCTTTTTTATCCTTTCGAGGTAAAGTCAAAGCGATTTGCCCCGCTTGAGCCGACTTAATGAACTCTTTGACATGATAGAAAAATTCATAATACGATTCGCAAGGCATGATCTTAATGCCATGTTTTTCATTATAGTGATTTGCGATCACCTTCAATCCGGCAAAATTAAAATCCACCGTTTTGTTCTCTACGTCTCTATATACAGAAGATTGCACAAAGTAATAATCATAATTGAAAATTTCTCGTAATTGATATTTCGTTAATTCATTCTTAGTTCTATTTATTTCAAAAAGTTTATTCGACCATTGCTCCATCGCCACTTCTGCATCTTCCTTAACCTGTTGATATTTCGACACAATCAAATCTTCGAGTCCCTTTTTAGTGGGGTCCGCATAAAACTCATTTACTTCTACTTGAATGACCGGTCTTCTTTTTTCTAAATGACCATTCAATTTGTTAAGAAATTGGATCACATCCCTAGAATTAGCGCCCATTTCTATGAAATTGAACTCTTCGTTCAATGGCGGTGACAATTGAAGGAAATCGCAAAAGAGCTGATCGACAATCGTTAACTGAGGAGAATATACAAACTGTTCTTGTTTTTCTTTGATCTCTGCCTCAATTTTTCTTTTTAAGGCTTGTCGATTGACTTTAGCGTTTTGCAGTATGGGGAATTCATCCAGGGCGTAAAATTTAAAAGGGATCTCATGCGACTTTAAAAATTCCTTCAATACTTTTCGGATTTCTATTTCGCTCAGAGTAAAAATAGCTTCTTTTTTGACTGTGTAGAAGGCATATAACTTTTTATTGTCTTCTCCATATGATACGACCACGCATTCGGCGAAAGGAAAGGTCTTGAGCATAGAGTCTTCCACATCTTTTAAATTCACTCTCTTTCCATTGATCTTTTCATGCCAGCATAACCGTCCTTTGAAATGATAGACATTGCTCTCATCCTTAAAGGCAAGGTCCCCCGTGCGATAATAGATTACTCCTTTATGCGTTACAAATGCTTTCTTAGTCGCATTGACGTTTTGCCAATATCCGATGGACATATGCGGAGAAGCAACGCAGAGTTCCCCAACGCGCGGATCATCGCTTTGAGAAGTATCTAACATGGCGAGAGTCCCTGTCGACAAAATCCCAAGGGGAATCTGGTCCATTTGATCAAGGGGATCATCCTTCTTAATGATAAAATAGCTGATCCATGAAAATTCTGTAGCCCCATAGCCATTCACAAATAGACATGTGGATGGAGCTATCTTTTGATAGAGTTGAACGTGGCTTTTTTTAACCGTTTCTCCTCCTAGGGTCACAATGCGCAAAGAAGGAAAAGTGATACCTTCTTTTACATTTTCAAAGAGCATGGCAAAGACGCTAGGAATCGAGCTAAAGATCGAAATTTCCTTTGCCATAATGAATGCCTGCAGGGAGTTAACATTAAAATGCTCGACATCCATGTCGTAGAGATGAAGCTGGGCGCCGTTTAAAAGCGCGCCAAAAATATCCACGATCGCCTGATCGTGAGAAAAAGGCGCTAGCTGTAAAAAACGATCCTTGCAAGTAAGATTTAAGTTTTCTGTGTAGTTCCTAATTTGCCCTGCAAGTCCAGCTCTTGTTTGCATAACCCCTTTGGGATGGTTTGCTGTAGAACCCGAGGTGTATAAGATGTATGCCAAATCGTTTGGCTTTGTTTTTGGAATGGAAAAACTATCCGTAGACTCAGCAAGGATTTTTTCTCGCTTCTCGTTTAAACTCAGTACAGAGATTTTTTTAGATATTCCCACACATTCTTTACTATTTTCATCGCAAACGATGATCACCTGCGCTTTACAATTGTTTAACGTATAGGTTAAGCGTTCCTTAGGAATATCTGGCTCAAAAGGAACAAATGCGCTCCCTGTTTTTAAAATGGCAAGCATACAAATAAGCCTCTCCAGCTTATTAGAGCCCATGATAGCGATGGGGATATTCGGCCCAGTTTTGTAGTTTTTTCTCAAAAATTGAGCCATCTGATTGGCTCTTTGGTCTAGCTCTGAATTAGTCAACGATGTTTTACCATAAGTAGATGCTATGGCATGGGGATTTTGATTCTCATGGAACTGGAAAAAATCTAAAAGGTCAGGTGCCTTCTCAATGCATTTGCTTTGAGTATTAGTGGCGTTAATATTGTTATTAAAAATCACCTGAATCGGGTCATGGATACAGCCTGCAAAACCATTTAGGATGCTCTCTTGCAATTGCTGATCGGTTTCAATCTTTCTATCCTCAAAGAAAAGGCTAATATCTTCGCTTTGGTCGGATAAGTGTGCCTGCTGGATCAAATAGTTAATAAAGCCAGAAATCGTAGCATGTTCTGGATCCCGATTGGGCATAGTGATAGGACCACGAGTAGTATTAAAATGAATCATGATTTTACTCCATTTTTTTATGTTTTATATAATTATTATATACTATTAATTAATTAAATTACAGATGTTTAAGATGAAATTATATAACAACAAAAAACAAAACGAATAAACATCAAAAATATCCATAATATGCTTAATAATAACATGTTACGCTTTTATTAATCAATCTAACCCAGCTCATCTTTAAAATAATAACTTAACGTGCTATGGGTTAATAAAACCGTCATAGGAGTATTAGATGTTAAAACTTATTTTTAATATATTAGGGGTATTAACCCTCACCCACGCACCCTTCTCATACACCGCCACCCCCATGCCAAATCCCGATCAAGCCCTTCAAATGCTCGTCGAGGGCAATACCCATTTCGTGAACAACGAGAATGTCCATCGTTCCTATCTCGAAGAAGCCAAAGATGCGATGCTGCAGAAACAGACCCCCATTGCAGCTATTGTGGGGTGCTCTGATTCTCGGGTGCCTCCTGAGCTGATTTTTGATCGTGGCCTGGGTGAGCTGTTTGTCGTAAGGGATGCGGGGAATGTCATCGGCCCCATTGAAATGGACAGCGTGGAATTTGCAGTGATCTCGCTTAAAGTACCCCTTGTGATTGTCATGGGGCATCAAAACTGCGGCGCTGTGGGAGCTGCACTGCTGGGGAGAAAAAACGTCCCCGAATTAGATAATATCTATCCCCTTCTCGATCAAGCGTTAAAAAAGTGCAATAGCAAAGGAACAGATGTACTTATCAATGCTATCGAATGTAATGTGAAAATGGGAGTGGCAACGCTGAAAAACTCACCAAGCATTGCTCCTTTGCTCAAAGAGAACAAAGTCAAAATCGTTGGTGCTTACTACGAAATGACATCAGGGAAAGTGACTCTGATCGAGTAGTTATTCGGTAGTCTGAACGAGTTCACCAGAAGAGACGGCCTGCTCGCCCGCAGTGAGCGTTTTAAACTGTTTGCCTAAAGACAGGACGCTATAAATCCACGCTGAAAGCACGAAGAATAGAATGCCTGCGATGTAAGGCGCAGAGAGAGCGACGCTGCCGAATAGGATGATAAATCCTTGGTAAGTAAGCGATGACCCTGATTTACCAAGTCCCGATCCAAATCCATCGATGGCAGCTTTACCTTTGAGTTTGGATTCTGGGCTAAGTGGAAGGAATGCTAGCTCTTTAGTCGCATCAAAAACAGAATACTTGCTCGCCTTGCTGAGGCAATTCTGGATCGATCCGCAATACACTGTCATGGCAAATGGGGTTAGACCAAAGAGCGCTGAAGAAATAGCGCTCATGGTATCTGCACAGAACATGAAGGTGAAAAATCCAATGCCAAGCGTTGTCATCACTAAAGGAGTGATCATCGCTGTAAATGTCCAGCCGAGTCTTGTGACCATGAAAGAAAAGAGCACGCCGCCAACGGTTGCGAGCATTCCAATTCCCATCGTAATCATGTTCATATGCTGGAGCATATCATTGGGATCTGAAAAATATTTCTTGAGCTGCTCTTTCCAAAGAACATCGGTATAGTTAATACTGATATTGTAGCAGAGAAAGATCACAGCAAGCGGGACGAGATAAGGAGATTTTAAGATATAACGGACACTTTCGCGCAAAGATAAACGGGGTTTTTTAGCGGCCTCTGGATCATTTATTTCGGGTTTTTCTTTGTCTTCTTTCACAAAGCGTCGGTTGATCCAAAAAAATAATCCCATCGCTGCAACGCCGAGCACCGAAACCAAAATAATAAGTTGGCGGATTGTTTGTCCCCACTCGTCCCCTCCAAAGGAGAGGAATGGAATGGATATGGAGCTGCTGAATGTTAAGGCAAGCGCCCCTCCGATAATGGGGGCCACGTTAGAGCCTATATTGAGAATCCCATATGTGCGTTTAGCCTCACCGACCTGGGTGCAATCGTTTGTGAATCCCCAAAAAAGAATAGATAGACTGATGACGGCCCACAGTTCAGCGGTAATATAAAAAGTTGTAAATGTCCAATTGCGCAGAAGAGCGATAAATCCTTGAAATCCTTGGGGCAATACCGAACTTAGCCAAGACCCTAGCTTATCTAGGTGGAGTTGTTCGCTATTGGGGTAAAGATAGAAAGCAAAGAGCAGGAAGTAGGCGATGAAGCAGGAAACCATGATATAGAAAACATTTTCTTTTTTAAACCGCCTCCTTAGCCTTGTGTAAAACCAAATGGCCACAAAAGCACCGGGAAGCATGCCCCAAACTTTAATGAATGGAATGACTTCCGCGCCGGAGTGTTTTGCCGTTAAGATGATGACATCCTTAAGGTTGCGGAGAACCCCATGGTTCATGCAGAGGAGAAAAAGAAGGAAAAGCATGGAAAGAACTTTTTTGACCTCTGACCGATGAACCGGCCAGAATATTGATCGAAGCAGGCCAAAATGATCCTTTTTTTCTTTACTCATGCCTGGGTTGCTATCTATATCCCTTCAAATCCCTCATCATACATAACGCTCCCCATTTTTCCAAGCAGGAACCTCTCCTGATAAAAAATTTCAGGCGATTTTTATCGGGAGAGGTTCTAAATTCTCATTCCAATAAAAAACTCACCGAGTGTTTTTTTCTGGAAAAAAAGCCGTCAATTTTCTATTTAAATACAAATGATAGTCATAATACGATATTTCTTTGAATGAGGTGAAAAAATGAGCTCTCAACCCTCAAGCCTTAGTAGGGTGCAGTGGATCAAACGCGTCTTGGGACCTTTGCTGCTGATCACCATTTGCCCGCCTCTCATTATGCTGGTATGGTACACCAATGTCCATCTCGACGGCTCTATTGAGAAGCTAGGATCTTTGCTTTCCGCGGATGGCATTTTCTCTACTATCTATCGCATTTGGAGTCCCGTGTTCTTTGGGACAGCAAAGGCTTGGAAAATCTTGACTGTTTTTGCAGCCGTTGAATTATTCCTCATGAAAGCTCTGCCGGGGAAAAAAATCTCTGGACCCGTAACACCTAAAGGCAATGTTCCCATTTACAAAGCCAATGGCATTTCTGCTTTCATCTGTACCTTAGTCCTATTTTATCTGGGATCGACCCATTTTCATTTTTTTTCACCCACGACCATCTATGACAATTTCGGTGGGATTCTTGGCGCCTTGAATATTTTTAGCCTGCTCTTTTGCGTCTTCCTTTATTTCAAAGGCAGGTACAAACCTTCTAGCTCTGACTCAAGAACAACAGGCGATGCCATCTCTGACTATTTTTGGGGCATGGAACTCTATCCAAGGCTTTTTGGATGGGATGTGAAAATGTTTTCAAGTTGCAGATTCGGCATCATGGGCTGGGCTTTGATCATTCTATCTTTTGCCTACAAGCAAAACCAACTGTATGGAATTTCTGATGCCATGCTGGTCTCTGTCACATTGCAGCTTCTCTACATCACAAAATTCTTCTGGGCGGAGAACATCTACTTAAGATCCATGGATATCATGTACGATCGAGCAGGTTTTTGCGTCTGCTGGGGTGCGATGGTTTGGTTACCGGCCATTTATACTTCCCCCACGCTATTCCTCGTTAACCACCCTAACCACTTGGGAACAATTGTTGCGTCAGCAATCCTCATTGCAGGAACAGTATGCATCTTCATTAACTACCTCGCTGACAAACAACGCCAGTATGTCCGCAGCAAAAATGGCGAATGCACCATCTGGAAGAAAAAGCCTGATCTGATCTTTGCTAATTACAAAACAGAATGGGGTGAAGAAAAGCAAAGCTTGCTTCTAGCTTCTGGCTGGTGGGGTATATCTCGCCATTTCCACTATCTTCCTGAGATGCTTGGAGCATTTTGTTGGAGCGTGCCCGCACTCTTTAACTACTACCTTCCCTACTTTTATCTGACGTTCCTATTCCTGCTTCTTCTCGACAGATCGTTTAGACACGAGAAAAGATGTGCCATCAAATACGGAAGCGATTGGGACAAGTATTGCGAGCGCGTCCCATTCCGCTTGATTCCTTTTGTTTACTGATGAGTCAAGTCCGAAAAATGTTTGATCCAAAAAACTAACAGTGAGTTTTCGCTGTTAAACATGCACGAATTCCAATATATTCTCTGTAGTGACTTTTCTCTAAAGGTCACAAAAGTGAACGAAAAACGTGGAAAAAACTATGATGTCAATCAAGCGCGTGCACGGCTTCTTTGGAAACACAACAATCCACAATCCAACCGAATCTCTCCCACCTACAAAACAAGAAGCCAAAGAAAGGCTTTCTCAGCTTCTTGAGAAGATGAAAGATTCATTTCATCCTTCTGCAACAGAAATCATACAAAATTGGATTGCTTCTCATGATCTAACTACAGATGAAGCAAATCAAGATACCTCTATTATCCTTTGTTTTCGTCTGATCGATCTCCTCGACCAAGTGATACTTGCGCAAAAGGATCTAAACATCAAAGAAGAAATCCTCAAGCTCCAATTGGACTGCGTTAACGCCTTGAAGTCTATGTTGCTAGAGGGAGTCGATGCAGACCAATTCATTGAACAAAAGAAAAAAGAAAACTATAAGATCTCCAAAATTCACATGTTAGCCCAAAAAAAGCACATTAAGAAGACTCTCTTTCAGGACAAGCAGTACTCTGATGGCAATTATGGAATAATGAGCAACCCTGTAACGTCAAACAGTAAGTTTCTCAAAATAAAGCACGCCAAACCTATCCGTCAGATACAAGAAACTTCTGAACAGAAGACTAAAACTTTGGAAAGTTTCCTTGAAACAGCCAGCAAAACAATGCACTCTGAGGCTCAGGCTGATCTCGAGCCGCAAGGATGCTTAAATAATAACAAAAAGATAACAAAACTATCATCCCACTCGCTATTGCACGATTCTAGCTCAAGCGAGGAAAAATAGCCCTGGTTTCTTAGATATAAATTCTAGCAAGGAATCAAGCCAACAAGACGCATGGGGGCTTCTGCCCCTACTGCAATTTTCAAAGGCAAAGCAAGCGCAAACGCTCCTTTCGCCGGCATCTTGGAAAGATGCGCTACATTTTCGATGATGTACTTCCCCGCGCCCAAGATCACTTCGTGTACGGGGAATTTGTTTTCGGGCTTGTTATTAGACCCATCGGGTGACAAGGTATCAATGCCGATGCCTGCGATATCCCTCTTAAGTAATAATTCCGCTGCCCTCACGTGAAAACCAGGAAAATGCATCTTACCTTTTGCATCGACATTTCGGTAGCGATCGGGATCTTTCCAATACTTTTCCCATCCCGTATACGCTAAAACCAAAGCATTTGCTTCAATCCTTCCCCACTTTTTCTCATACTCTAAGATGTCTTCTGGCATCACAAAAAGATCTCCATCCATTTTGCGAGACAGGTCCAACACGCATGCCGGAACGATCATCTGATCTAGAGCAATATCAGCAATCACCGCTCCATCTTTAAAAAAATGGGCTGGTGCATCCATATGCGTGCCGACTCCAGCATGGCATTTGTAACTCAGAACGCGAACGCCCTGGTCGTAGTCCATCTTGACTTCATGCTTAAAACCGCAGCTTCCTGTCCAAGTAGGCGCCGTATGGTCCAAGACGTGTGTGAGGTCGATCGCTTCAAACTGTCCTAATACGCGTGTCATAAATTCCTAAGGAAAAGTCGTTGGGTCGCCAAAAAGCAGCTCTTGTAAAATTGGATTCACAACAACCGCAGGATTTGGTGCTGGGAATGTGAGCACCCAAACAAGATCAAACCGATTGGGATAAGAAGGAAGAATGCCGGCCGGAGGCAAATAGCCAAATGCTGTAATTAGAGCAGCGATAAAGGTGTGATGCCAACAAATCACAACGTTCTTCCCATCTAAGCGGGAGTTATTGAAAATAGTCTGCACCAATTGTTGCTCCTGTCCAGGACCGTAAGGAGAATGGATCGGGAGATTTAACCTCAAAGCGGTAGGAACAAGAGTTTGAATACAGCGCACAGTAAAATCATCGGAGTGATGAACCGGGCGAGATCCAAAAAGCGCAGCAGGCTCTCCATAGTTGAAAAGGACGACATTAGTAAGCCCTGCAGATCCTTGAAAACCAGGACCACTATTAGGTTCGGTTAAATAAGAAGAAAGTGCCTCCGCACGTTCGATTCCAGCTCCCGTGAGCTCACCCGTGACGGTGTTTTTTTCTCCATGGCGAACGATAATGACTTGCGCAGGAAGTGTGTATGCTGCTCCCGTATACAGCATCGCTAGTAAGAGAAAGAATTTTTTCATGGGTATCCTTGGAGAGAGTGTTTAAAAATCAAAACGGCTAGCAAAAGTAACTCCCTGCATAGAGAGGTCCCGATTTTTGGAAACAAGGCCAAAATGATCTCTTTTTAGCGCGAATTGATGGAAGAAGATATGATACTCCCAATCTGTTTTCAAAGTGAGCGCATAGCGCTCATGATGAAAAAAGGTTTTCCATTGCAATCCTGCAGCTAGATCGCCGATCCAACATAACCGATTGGGATGGGAATGATGGGAAAAACGGGTCTTATCGAGATAGGTTTCTTTCTGGCGAACGTTGAAAAAACCATACAGCCCGGAAATTGCTGCATCCATATTGATGCTAAATCCCTTTCCCAAAATAATCCGGGGTGCAAAGCCAACGCGCGGGCCCATTCCCCAATAATTATTTTTCATCTTGATTTGATCCGTGCCGTTTAAAGAAACACCCGGCGCTAAAATCCCGATGAGGAATATGCCTCCTTCGTAATCCACAGTGCCGCTTTGTTTGATCCAGGCTGAGCGCAATCCAAAATACGGCTCGAGATCAAGCCACTTTAGCACCTCAAAATCCCTTCCAAACTGTAAATCGAGAAGACCGACGGAAATTTTCCACTTGAGATCCGACTCAAAAACATAGTCGCCTGCGATCACGTCATCCGCAAGGGACCAAATGGGAAACATCCCCACAAAAGCGCTTCCATGCGAAGAGCGATGCTGCGAAACATGAGAACTAAAATGCGTCCAACTCGCTTGTACATCCCACACTTCAGAACCAAAGATGTAACCACCGCTCACGCGATAACCTAAACTCCACTCAAAATTCGGATGAATCGCAGGCTTTTCAGTAAAATCATCCGTTGTAAAGACATCGGATTTTTTGTTTGTGGCGACCAGAGCTCTTTCCCAAGGTTTCCAATAAAGAACATCTGCTTCAACCCAAAGATTCATTCCCTCTTTCACAGCGGGATGGTAGGAATTTCTAAGAGATTTATCCAAACCATTTGAAGCATTGGGAATTTGGCAAGAAGGGTCCTCAGAATTTTTCTTCGGAACAAGCGACCATTGCCGAGAAGCAAGTTGTGTCTGAGAATAGAAATCCTGTGGCAAATCCGACGCTTCTAAGAGCGCGGTGCTTGATGCAATAAGTGTAAAAGCTATCTTCTTCATGTTGCCGAATTTAGAAAAAAAAATCGTTTTACGCAAGTTGCTATTTATTGCGTAAATTTCTTCTGAGCGCTAACATGAAATTAAAATTTTTCCTACATAGGTAAAATATGCTCACTAGTTTATTACTTGTTTCTCAGCTATTGCTCATGTCAGATCGCGCATCATTTTGGGATCCCGATAACATCTCAGATCAGACGCAGCAGGACACATCATCGCTGCAACAGGAAATTCAAGGGAAAAATGTTTTGCTTCTTGTGCACGGTTATAATGAAACTGCTGAAGATGCCTTATCTCGCTACCGTCTCATTAACACAAACCTTTCTACATCCGCTTACGATTACGTGATTGGGTATCTATGGCCAGCCTATGATGATGCGTGGGATTATTTTAAAGCTAAACATCATGCTAAAGAGCTTTCAAAAACCATGAGATCCCATCTGGAATTTTTTGCGAATTCCGCTGCAAAGCTCGATGTTTTGGCGCACAGCATGGGTAATTTTTTGATGCTTGAAGCGCTCGATTACCATATTCACGATCACAAGAAATTGGTACAAAATTTCTTTGCCCTAGCGCCTGCTGTGGACAATGAATCCATAGAAAAAAAGGAAAAATATTACCAATCGACAAAGAACTGCGGGAATTTGTTTATTTTCTATTCTCAGCGAGATGACGTTCTGAAGTGGGGTTATAATGTTGCAGAACTCGATAGAGCTCTGGGCTATGAAGGAGCGGAACACCCCGATCAGCTTCCTAAAAATGTTCACCTCATGGACTATACGAATTACGTAGATGGTCACAGCGGTTATTTCACATTTCTGCCCATTTACGATTTCATTAAAAACCAGTTTTTCTCGCAATCTCCCATCAAAATCCATTGATTATTCACTTCCGTTTACAGGGCCGAATTGAAAAGCTTCTTCCTCG
>JAHFTO010000030.1:16377-27240 GCA_023269355.1 Chlamydiota bacterium
TTTGCATCTGAAGAAGATTCCACTCATCGGTGCTGTATTGTGTCTCAAGCCAAGCGTTTAAAATTTCTTTGAGAACGGGAAAAGAGGTAAGGCGCAAACTCAAAGCTAGTACATTGGCGTGATTCCAAATCCTAGCCCCTTTTGCCGTTTCTGCATCGATACAAAGAGCAGCCCGGATTCCTGCACATTTATTGGCGATCAGAGCGCACCCTGTCCCCGTCCAACAAAGAACAATCCCCTCTTCAGCTCTTCCTTCTTTAATCTCTTGCATCGCTCTCAAGGTAACATCCGGCCAATCGAGAGCTTTTTCCCCTTTGCTTGGACCAAAATAGCGCACCTGATGCCCTCTTCTTTCGACTTCTTCGATTAAAGAATCGATGAGTGGAAAATATTCATCGGAACTGATAGCAATTAACATACGAATCCTGGGGTTACAACAGTGCCCCTATTGTATCACTTAGGATTTTAATAGAGAAATTTTTCTATTCCCCCTATAATAGACCTAAAAAAACAATTTAAAAACACGGTGGCTGAATATGATGCAAACAACTGCTGAAAGCAATGATCGCTGGACCTTCGACACATGGTTCACAGGATTTGGAAATACGGATTACACACAATTCAAAGAAACTTTAGTCCATGACATCGCAAACCTCAAAACCCAGGTTTCTGCACTTCAAAACAATCCCGAAGCCATCATTAAAGCCATCCAAGCCTTTGAAACCCTCTGTGATCGCTTAGAACATCTCTCCAATTACATTCTATGCCTTCAAGCGGAAAACGTGAGCAATGAGCCAGTCAAAAAAGACAAAGCATGGATTGCCACACTCCAAGCAGAAGCCACCAAATTGAAAACCTCTCTTCAAGCAAAACTTGCTGCACTGAGCGACACTGTTTTTGAAACAGTTGTCAACAATGAGCTATTGGAAGGAGCAAAGCATGAAGTCAAACGCATGAGAGAAGAAGGTCAGCATCTGATGAATACGGAGATGGAAGCTTTGGCTGCTGATCTTGGTATCAATGGGTTGCACGCTTGGGGAAGGCTCTACGATACGCTTGCAGGTCAAATGGAATTTCAAATGACGTTTCCCGATGGCCATCGAGAGATAGTACCCATGTCAAGACGCCGCGCCCTCATGGCTGGTCCTGACCGCGCATTGCGGCAAGCCGCTTTTCACGACGGACAAAAGCCCTGGCAGGATCATGCAGAGACGCTCGCCGCATGTTTAAATGGCATTGCAGGAACAAGGCTGAGTTTATATCGGCATCGCAACATCTCCAATTTTTTAGATCTGCCGCTATTTGATAGCGCTTTAAGCCGTGCATCGCTTGAGGCTATGCTTGACGCTATCCATAAAAATCTAGAACTCCCCCGCAGAGCACTACGCGCTGCCGCACGTTTACAAAAGACTCCAGCTCTGCATTATTTTGACTTGGAAGCTCCGCAGATTGTAGCTGCTGAAGAAAAACCCCTTTCCTGGGGAAACGCCTGCGAGATTGTCGAGCAATCCTTCCGCTCCGCATACCCAAAATTCGGTCAGTATTTTTGCGATATGTTAAACAATAGGTGGATTGAAGCAGAGCCGAGAGCCGATAAATTGCCTGGAGCTTTTTGCACTGGCTCCCGCTTTAAGCTCGAAGAACGCGCCTTCTTGTCCTTTCATGGAACGCTGCATGATGTCGTAACAACTGCACATGAAGTCGGCCACGCTTGGCATGCCCGTGTTTTGCGTCCAAAGAGATCCATGGCTACTCATTGTCCCATGACGCTTGCCGAAACAGCTTCTAATTTTGGAGAGATGATCTTACTGAACAGCCTCCTGGATGACCCAGATATCTCCCCCGAGAAAAAAGCAACTCTCATCGACCAACAAATGCTCCGCGCTCACGGATATCTGATCAATATCCCCATGCGCTTTCATTTTGAAAAAGCCTTCTACACAGAACGCGCCTGCGGAGAACTGTCCGTCTCCCGCTTCTGTGAACTGATGGAGCAATCTCAGCGCGAGCTTTATGGAGATACACTTCTGTCAGACGGAACCGATCCCTTCTTTTGGGCTTCCAAAATGCACTTTTTCATCACAGACGTTTCCTTCTACAACTTCCCCTATGTCTTTGGCTACTTGCTCAGTCAAGCGCTCTATGCGCGTTTTAATGAAGAAGGCGCTGCCTTCCTCCCCCGCTACGAAGCCTTTCTTGCAAATACTGGAAGTAATACCTGTGAAGAAGTGGCACGCAACACACTAGGCGTAGATCTTACTAATCCCGATTTTTGGGCAGAAGCGTTGCGCACTATTGAGCCTGCTCTGAAAGAGTATGAGGCGTTGGGGAGTAAGTGAGGTTAAATTTCTCATATTCAAGGAAATTAAAGCTCATTTTCGAAAATCATCGAGTGCCATTTGCGCATTAAGCCAAAATTCTGGAGTAGTATTGAAAACAGAAGCTAGTTTCGAGGCCAATTCTGGCGTGACAGTTGCTTTCTCATGGATGATGCGATTGATCACCTTATAATCACATTGAAGATAATCTGCTAATTCCTCCTGGGTCATTTCAAGAGGAATGAGCATTTCTTCTAACAGAATTTCTCCTGGAGATGTGGGCTTACGTTGCATGATTATTCCTCCATCAATGGTAATCTACAATCTTTACATCATAAGGTTCACGGTCCCATCTAAAGCAAGATCCAGGACACTATAAGAATTTATCATGAAGTTCAAAGCTCCGCCAACTTAATATTTTTTGTGTCATCAAATTCAGCCAATTTGCTAAGCTCCGCAAATCTTAACATACGCTTAATGAAAGCTTTATGGTTAATAAATAAATGGCTCAATCCGATAACTATGTTACCTTGGAGTATACCCATGTCAGTAAGAGCTACTTGTAACACCATCGTTTTTTCTAATGACATCCATTTAAACAAAGATGCAAAATCCCTATTATCAACAGCATCAAATGATTTCAAAAATCATCGAATATCATCCGGAATATATAATTTTGTAATGTGTGAATCCAAAAGCCCTGAGCACGCCCATATCACCTTTTATTTCTTATATCTTATACATAATCAACCTAAAGGCGACCCAGAATATGGGAGACACGCTTTTTATAGGGAATATGGTAAATTCGCAACTTCAATTGATCGTGCACGTGCAATTGACTTAGCGATTGATCTCATTGATAAACATGAAGCATCACAAATAGAACCATCCTGGTGGGAACAAAATCAAGGAACTATCATTACCACCGCTGCTATTGGAGGAGTAATGATTCTTACAGTAGGGAGCATAATGAGCGGACTAAATACGACAAGCCCCTCTATACCTCATCAAATGATACCTGGACACATCCCTGTAGGTGGAGGACATATTATTCCAGGACACGTGGTCGTTGGAGGAGGGCATATGGATAGCCCCATACAGAGACTTGCTCTCACTTCAGGAAACTCACAAAGTCTCACCAGATCGAATCAAATAATGCATTATAATCATCCACAGCAAGACGAGATCATCTTATGTAAGTCAAAACACAAAAAAACTGAAGTAAAGGGAAAAGCAAAGGGCAGCTACGGCATAAATAAAGATTCTAAAGGCAACAGTTCCGCGGAAGCAAATGGTAAAGCCAGAGTTGATATTACTCACAAAAATGGAAAACAAACTAGCGTTGAAATCACCGCTGGGGGAAAAGTTGATCAAAATGGCAAAACCTCTGGTGGTGCAAGGATAGAAGTGGAACATAAATGCACTCTGTTCTGATTTTTACCCTAACGCTTCTATCGATTTTTGCAGTTCCGATAGAAGCGTACTTTTATCAAGTGCCCATATCCATTTCTGAGAAGTCAAGCACTCCCTACATGACTGTTGAAATAGAAAATGAAAAGTATTCGATCCTAATCGATCTCGGATCTCAATTTCCATTTGCTCTACGGAAGGAGATCTTGCAAAATTTAGAAAAAACTTTTTATGAAACCATTCAATCGAAAGATATTTTTGGTATCGAATATGAAACACCTGTATACATCATTCCTGAAATCACAGCAGGAGATATTCTTGTTAAGAACATGGTCACGAAGGAAGAAGAATATAAATTAGTTTATTCATCCAATGGCGATTTAACAGATACTGAAACAGATGGAAGCGTAGGTCTTCCTCTTCTATCCCTTAAGAATCTACTCTTAGATTTTTCCAAGCCCATGATTTTTGCAACAGACAGCCATGATCTTTTAGATCTTTTAGGATATGACCTAGATCAGTTTCAGAAGGTCTCGTTTCAAGAGTCAGACGAATTTATCCTTTTCTCGATCGAACTAGATATCGGAAGTAAACAATTTATACTCGATACAGGATGCACATGGTCCTTTCTCCGTTCCGATCTGCTGACCCAACAAACCCTGATCAGCTTTGTTCCCGAGATACCGATTTATGAAACGTCCAAATTCAAAATAGGTGGTCACGATTTTGGTGAGATAGAGTTATGTTCTTTAAAGATGGCTCATTCAGAGCTATTCGATGGAATATTAGGGATGGATTTCTTAGAAGAACACATTGTTTACATCGATTTCAGCGCAAATGTTCTTTATATCAAGAGATGAACCCGTCCCACTAAGAATCGGGTTCTTCAATTATCAGCGATTTGCTGGGTCAGGAATTTAAAAGAACCTGGTGGAGCTAGAAGCTGTTGCTCGATCAAGTTAGGAAAGGCCTGAATGCGTCGTTTTAAATCCTCTTGCGTCCACGGATAAATTCCAACATCAGTAAGGAATTGAACGGCAGAGATAATGAATTCGGCACATTCGAGAGGCGCTTCTGTTTTAAATATCCCCTCTTTGCAACCTTGCTCAATGACTTCCGCATACAAAGGCGCTTGTTTGAGAATAATGGCTGCAAGAAGCCGGCAATGCATCGCATAATTACCTGGCTTATGAAGATACTCCAAAATGTTTTGGTTCTCTTCAGCAATGCGGCCTTTTTGGATCAACTGCTGCATTTTTTGTAATGCATCGCCTTCTGCTTCTTTGGCTAAGGCTTGCATCTGCCCAATATATTGATCAACGATATCTTCGATCACAGCCTCAAGCAGGTCTTCCTTGGATTTAAAGTAATGGTAAATCGTGCCTTTGGCAATTCCTAAGGCATCCATCACATCTTGCATGGTCGCTTTTTCGTATTCCTTCTTTTTGAATAGCCGCCCTGCTGCTTTTATAATATCTGCTTTGCGCTCTGAAGATTTTTTTACAATTCTAGCCATGCCTCTGCCTATTTATTTGCTTCTATTATAGAAGACCTACTCTCAGGGTCAACCTATTTTTGTTGTTGACTGACGGTCGGTCTGTTTTGTATTCTCTCCTTCTTTTGAAAGACTTAAACAATCTAACCAAGAGAAACACTGTGATAATTAAATATTTAAAATTACTGATTTTATTCGTTTCGATTCCATTTGTGACACACTCAAAGCAAAAAGAAGAAAAGATATTACAAGGTGAAAAAATGAAAAATAAACATGTTCTTATTTCAGGTGCGGGGATCGCAGGGTTAACCCTTGCTTACTGGCTGAAGCAGTATGGATTTGTTCCTACTCTGGTTGAAAGACATCCTACTTTGCGCACAGGAGGATATAAGATCGATATTCGCGGTGTTGCCCTTGATGTGATGCAGCGCACTGGAGCTTATCCTTCCATCGTAGAAGCAAAAACTGAAATTCAAGGAGCCACTATTGTCGTTCCCTCAGGTGATTCGGTAACACAAACGAATATGGATGCAGATCTATGTGGGACTCGAGTGAAAGGAGATCTAGAGATCATGCGAGGCGACTTGTGCAAGATTTTGTTTGAGCAAATGGGAGATGTGGAATGTCTATTCGGGGATTTTATTACGCAAATCTCACAGGATGAAAATGGTGCCTATGTGGAATTTGATCAAGCTGCGCCGAGGGTTTTTGATCTAGTCATCGGAGCTGATGGGCTGCACTCAACGGTGCGTAAATTGGCTTTTGGCGAAGAATCCAAATTTTTGAAGGAACTTGGGTTATACGTTTCTGTGTATTCCATTCCTAACTTTTTAAATTTGGATCGCTGGGAATATGAGTATTTTGAGCCGCGGAAATTTGTAAACGTCTATCGAACAAACAGAGAAGCTGACGCAAAAGCAGGATTTGCCTTTTCTTCAGAATCTTTACGATTTAATCCCTATGATACCCTTGAGCAAAAACAGCTGCTAAAAGAGGCTTTTGCACAGGTAGGTTGGGAAGTTCCTCGGCTGCTTGAAGCAATGAATGATTCTCCCGATTTCTATTTTGATTCCGTTGCGCAAGTGCATATGCCCCATTGGTGCAAAGAGCGCGTTGCTCTGGTTGGAGATGCTGGCTATGCTTCATCTCCAGTATCTGGGCAAGGAACAAGTGTTGCAATTGTGGGAGCCTATGTTCTTGCAGGCGAGCTCGCAGCTGCGCAGGGCGATTATGCGTTAGCTTTTTCTGAATATGAAAAGAAATTGCTCCCCTTCGTAAAAAAGAATCAAGCCTTAGTCAAATTGAATGTTGCAGTGATGACAGAAAAAGGAGGGTGGTTCACTTGGTTGCATGATTTCATATCGAAAATTTTACCTCAGAGATGGGTCCATTTTCTCAAAGACTGGAGCACCAAACGCATCCACAAAGTGGCCAATGATTTCACACTCGAAGACTACCAAGGAGGTTAAAAATGAGTATGTCAGGACCAGGATCTTTCTCTTTAACATTTTATCAGGGCGATTTGAGCAGATGGTCTGATCCCCTCCCACCCTCTGGGGGAGGAGGATCCCCACGATGGTCTTATCTTATCCCGGCGATTGGAACACTTGCTTTTCATGCGAAGTATTTTCCCAAAGTCCCCACCGGGATAACGATTGCAGCAGCATACTTTACTGGTGTTCTTGCAACTGCTCATGTCTTGCGCCACTACAAGTTGTTAATCCGGAGCGATAGAGCAACCACATTGGACGAGTACTACGAAAACCACCCTATTCAAACTACGGTTCTCATCCCTATTGTTCATGAAATTATTTTTCGAGACTTTCTGCAGCCTAAAGTTGCAGAGATCATCTCCTCTACTTTTCCTGCGACTGCACGGCAATGCTTGAAGACGAGTTTTAGCCGTGCCACGCTCATATCCATTGTTGGAATGGCAACGCTCCAAGGACTTGCCCAACATTGCTCTAACCCTAATGGTTCGTTGTTCCCACCGATCAATAAGACCTGCAGAGAAATTCTCTATGGCGTGACCGCAGCCAAATTTGGTGTCCCTTCTGCAGTAGCCGCCCACATCGCCTACAACACATCAACCACAACCTACCAAAGATCCATGGAATGGATCCAAGAGAAAGACTCAAATGGAGAATAATGAGGCCTTGTACTAAAATGAAACTGTTTCTATGGAGAAAAAGTGGTTTTGAAAGAATCCCAGATCGATACTCCTCTAGGCCCAATGCGCGCGATCGCTGATGAAAAGGCGCTCTATTTGCTTGAGTTTGTAGACCGCAAAGGTTTGAAAAAAGAAATCGAGCGCCTTCAAACAAAAACTGGGCAACAGATCCTCCACGGGAGAACCCAACCCTTAGAACAAATCGAGGCGGAGCTAAAAGAGTATTATTCTGGAAAATTACAAACCTTCCAAACCCCCTTTGCCACCTTTGGCACTCCCTTTCAAAAAAGAGTTTGGGAAGAGCTGCAGAAAATTCCCTTTGGTCAGACATGCTCTTACGCAGAATTAGCTGCAGCCATCGGAAAACCCACCGCTTTCCGCGCTGTCGCTTTGGCCAATGGGGCCAATCAACTCGCCATCATCATCCCCTGCCATCGCGTGATCAACAGCAGTGGAGCTCTTGGTGGCTATGGCGGAGGCATTCACAACAAAGAATGGCTTTTGAAACATGAAAGAAGATAGACAACGCTGTTTTGGCTCTGCGCCTGGCAAAGAGTTCTATGCCGAATACCATGACAAAGAATGGGGCAAACCCGTCCATGACGACAGACATTTATTTGAGATGCTCATCCTCGAAGGAGCGCAAGCCGGCCTGAGCTGGGAGACCATTCTCAAAAGACGAGAAGGATATAGAAATGCCTTTTGCCATTTTGATCCTGTTAAGGTCGCAAAAATGACCGATGAGGAGTTGAATGCGCTTCTAAAAAATGAAGGGATTATTCGCAATCGATTAAAAGTCTTTGCAGCACGCCGCAATGCACAAGTATTCTTACAAATTCAAAACGAATTTGGATCGTTTGATAAGTATGTGTGGAAGTTTGTGGATAGAAAACCGATCGTTCACCGCCGCAAAACCCTAAAAGATATCCCTCCTTCCACCCCTGAAAGCGATGCCCTCTCCAAAGACCTCAAAAAGCGAGGGATGACCTTTGTAGGTTCGACAATTATGTACGCCTTTATGCAAGCAGTTGGACTTGTAGATGATCATCTCGTTGATTGCTGGTGCTCAAAATGAATAGGCAAAATTGAGTTCTGCTCCCCAGAAATTATAATCATTGCCGGGAAGACCTAAAGGTGCGCCATTGGACATTTTGGCTGTGGAATGGCCATCTTCCCAATACTCATAGAACGGTTTAAAAATAAGAGAGTATTTTTGGGCTTTTGTGAAATAGAAAGTCCAGGGAACTTCAACTCGAAAATTGCCTAACGTTTTCTCTAAAATCCACCGTGCTCCTTTTAGCGGAGCAATTTTGACCGTAGGATACACTTGCGGCATCCAGGTAAAATTAAGTCCAATCGACCACCAAGGTTTAACAAAATAATCCGACAAGAAACCGACAGGGATATAAATCTCATTGTAGTAAAATCGGATCGCAGATTCCCCATGCTGTTTCAGTCTGTGGCTTAAATAGCGATAACCTACTCCAGCAAATAATGTGAAAAAACACAAGTTCCGATGAAAGGCGACGGTATAACCAATTCTCTCCTGAGCATCGATAGAAACTAGATCGCGTTTTTGATTGGAACCTTCGGTTTCACCTTGTTTCCAAGTCAGATTGACACCTGCATAGAGATAGTCCCAAGGCCTATACTCATAGCTTCCTTGCGCTCCTCCTAAATTCCCATGGAAAAGAGGCTGGTCATGAATCTTGATGCTCGCATGGGTATAATTGGCTCCGATCTGGAAGCGGGAATGATGTTCAATGGGTTCTTCTAAAGGTTGACTTTGAGGTGTGGCAATTTGTGTACGAAAACCCACCCCGGAGAACACGCTCGGCTTACTTGGAATATCGCTAGAGATCAGACAAAAACTCGGGCTCTCACTCTCGGTTTCTTCCTGTTCATAATCCACAAGTTGTTCTATATCGCCGTAGACTGAATAGGTTCCCATAATTAAAAGGCCAAGAACAGGCAGTAATCTCATCTTTGCACTCAAAAAAATATTTCAATTCATATTGTTTTTTGCTATAACACTAACCTTTTAATGTGTCTAGGAAGATAGCTGAGATCATGATGAGATTTTTTATTGCTCTAGTATGCTGTATTCTCTCTCTAGAAATGCATGCCAATCAAAACCCGTTTTCCAGAGATCGGTTGACAGAATTTTATGATGGTTTTCTCTGCGAAGAAAAACAAGTGCTCGCTGCTGCTCACTTGACTGGGGGATGTGTCACCTTCTGGGTGTCCACAAATGGTAATGATGCTTGGCCAGGCACAGAAGAACAACCCTTTTTGACACTGCAAAGAGCGCGCGATGCTGTGAGAGATTTATCCGACAATGCCTTCAAAGACCAAGATGTTTATGTCTTCATTGAAGAGGGTACCTATCGGCTTCAAGAACCTCTCATTCTCAGCGGAATGGATTCAGGTCGCAATGGCTACGACGTCGTTTACTCTGCAGCTCCAAATAAAGATCCAACCATTTCGGGCGCCGTTCAAATTACGAGCAGCTGGAGCTTATTCAACGCAATGCTTGGAATCTACAGAACAAAAATTGGCCCTTATCAATCGCGCCAACTCTACGTGAATGGCAAGCGCGCAGTGCGTGCACGAACAACGGCTTATCCAGCTGGATTTTTACCGAGTTGGCTAGGTGGCGGCATTGAATATATCACTACAAATTTAAACCCGCCTGCCTGGGAAGATCCTACCACATGGAAAAATCCTCAGAATATCGAAGCTGTGATCCAGACTCAGTGGAAAATGATGAGAGTGCCTTTAAGTGCGATTACTCCTTCTAGCCCTACAAGCGGCTTGATCACCATGCAGACACCTGCTTGGAACAATGCCAATGTCTACTTAGATAGTTTTACGCTCTTGCCCGGAAAATGGAGTTTTTGGCAAGTGACGTGGTTTGAAAATACCTTGCAGTTTCTCACGGAGCCTGGGCAGTGGTATTTGGATTATTCGGACAACTATTTGTACTACATCCCTTTGCCTGGAGAAGATATCTTCACCGCCGATGTCGAACTGCCCATTCTTGAGGCTCTAATCGTTGGACAAGGCACCATCGATCAACCCATTCATAACATCCGCTTCGAAGGACTGACCTTTGCTTACGCCACATGGCTTGGATCCAGCAGCAATGATGGCTATGTGTCCGATCAAAGCGGCCAGCTTCTAGTGGATTCAGGACACCCGACAAATATCATTGGACATGATCAAAATGTCATACCAACTCCTGGAAATATCTCCTTCTTTTTTGCATCCAACATCGGTTTTAGCGGCAACATCTTCCAACACCTCGGCGGAGTCGGCCTGCAATTTGGTTACGGAAGTCAAAACAACACGATTCAAAGCAATCTGTTCACCGACATTTCCTCTTCAGCCATTGAAATCGGAGGAGTAACATCAACGGACTCTCACCCCAGCGATCCAGTCTTCATTCTTAAAAACAACCTCATCTCCAA
>JAHFTO010000031.1 GCA_023269355.1 Chlamydiota bacterium
CTCACTCATGGGCACTCTTCATTAAGCGTTTTTCGATAATACGGATTTCCTGTCCTAGCCGTCCCAACTCATAGCCTTCATAATCGACAAATTTGAAAAATCTTTCAAAAGAGGGGAAAACTTTGCAAACTTGTTTGGCAAGTTCTTGGGCGATGAACCGGTAATTGGGGTGTCCTGCGGGAGCAGAGCGGAGCTCGCATAGCCATTGAAGACCGCGCAAATTCACATGAAAATACCAATGCATATTGCATCCCATGGGAACGACATATTGCGCTTCTTCGGGAAGTTCTTCGGCGATCGCTTCATAAACTTTTTTCGCCTCGTCCATGGCATCTCGGTATAGTTTTTCCATCTCGGTGCCGACAATCTCATGAGGAATAAAATAGCCATAATCGCAGGAGAGAAGCTGCCTTTCTTGCGTAAGCATCCGGTGACGGTGAAGATCGCGATAAACCCCAAAGTCTGCCACAATCTCAAAAGTGAACATCGCATGCTCCAGCGCACGCGGAGATTTCTGACGGCGGTTTTCTCTGAAATTAGAACCCGAATCTAAAATCCGATTTAATTCTTCTTCTGGCAGTGAACGGCAATATTCTTGCAGTTCGTGTAAACCTGCTTTACAATGCTCAAAAAGAAGAGCTGCAGCGACCTTGATAGGGCTTTCCAAATCGTAACTGATCAAACGTACTCCTGCGCTATCCATTCTGGAAATAGAAGAAGTGTGGCGCTCAGAAAGGATTTTTAGATCGCTACCCATCTGTTCGCGGAATTGCGTAAACGCTTTCTGATATTTATGGACAGGATCTCCGCGACGGATAAATGAAGGAATCACTTTCGAAAGCTCTTGATAAGATTTTCTACCCACATCTTGCATTTCTGCGAGATTGTGACTGTTGAGCTTCTGAATGAGGGTTTCAAAGAAGCGCCCGTTGCCGTACATGCCCATATTCGTCAACGCACTCGACGGCAAGAGCCCTCTTAAACAGTCCAGTACCTTTGCCCGCAAAGCGGCTGTGTAAGCAACTTTGGAAACATCGTGCTCTTTAGGAAATCTTTTTTCCATCAGCTCCGTCAGTGGGGGAATGAGAGTAGAGTAAGTTTCAAAAAGATGATTACAGGTATTGATGTAGGCGTCTCGAAATGCGGACGTCATCAAGATGGGCTCGCGATAGTATAAATACTCGCCATCCACTTTCTGATCGAAATAGATATAACGCGTGGATTTTTCTAGTGGGGACCCCCCAATGCGGCAGTCCTCAATATTTTTTGCAGCGATCATCGAAATATTTTCGATCGCCAAATGCGCGCCGCCAAGTTCACCGATCGAATCATCTCCATAACCATCGAGGATCCTGTCGTAAAAATTTTGCGCCTTCTTAATCGCCGTGATCTGATCTTCGAGCTCGCTGTCGTCTTGCTGCAGATGCGTTTGCGCTCCGCTAATTGCTCCAAAGGCAGTTTCTTCATTGAGAATAAAATCTTTTAAAAGCAGCGACCGCAACCCTAGGCTCGAGCGGGAATATCTGGAAAAAAGCGCTCCCTTGATGACCTCTGGGAGGTTGCGTAGCGCAAAAATGTTGCTCGAAGTATGTGTGACATAGCGTTGCAAGATTTTTATCTGGCTTTCTGTAAACTCTTCATAGCCTTCAATCATTCAACGACCTCTTTTTCGACTTATAATTCATCAGAATCTCATATTCTGCCCGTTCAATCAAGAAAATCTCAATATTGGACCCCCTTCATATCTTAGGGTTCACAGAACCCAGGTTATGAAAGGTGTCTATTTTCCAAGTTCATACATAAGGAGCGCATAAGCTAGAAACGGGTCTCTAAATGGAATTTTTTTTTGCTCGCCCCTGATTTTATGTTCATAAAATCCTTGTCGAAAAGCTTGTTTTATTTCTGAAATTGTTAAGAATAAAATTTCTTCGATCGCTTCTGAGTCTTCCTGTTGAGATTCTTGCTCCCCAATCACCTTCGCCATATAAATTGGGATAATTGTATGAGTCAACCCACTATCTGGGGGCATTTCTCCTAGCAGAATAAGATCGCCGACCAACATTCCAGTTTCTTCGGCAGTCTCTCTTCTAGCTGCAGCTTCTGAATCTTCTCCGAAGTTAGCCCCTCCTCGAGGAAGCTCTATTTCCCAGCAGCGCGTAGCATGGCGAAAATTGCAATTGAGAACCACTTTGCCATCCTCTGTCACTGGCATCACCGCAACTCCAACAATCCCTTTTAATGCAGGGACCCATATGATTCTTCCGTAGACACCTTGGTTGCCACTCGGAAATACACAGGCGTCATTGATCCATAACCAATACTTATCCCTCGCTATCATCCCCACATCCCTTCCCGTCATTTGTTCAATCGCTGCCATTTCTAGAGGATCGAGTACAATTTGGATTTCACCTTGAGTGTAATCTCCTTGATGAGGGACTAATTGTGGACAGCTGTTGATAAGTTCAAGATATTGATTTCTCGAAACCTCATCTGCCTGAACTAAAGTGAATGCACTGCACGTAAAAATAAAAAAGAACCAAGCTCGCATAGCTCTCCCTAATAAGCATACCTTTCTTCTTCAAGCGTCCAGTACAGTTTTTTTCCGGTTTCCGCTCTTGCTCCGACATCTCTTAACCAGGCAGCCATCGCGTACCCGATGTAGTTACGGCTGCTCTGCCTTAAAAACATATCGAGAGGAATCATGAAAGCGAAACCTTTGTCAAAATATGTATGGCCATTCACTTTATCATGACCGTTAGTAAAGGTACACCAAAGAGAAAAGCGCATCCCGCTTTTAAAATACCTGCCGACATCGATCCGCGCGCCTTTATCTTTTGCCAAAAACTGCCCACCGCTAAGCAAAAAATCCATATGCAACGGCTTGAAATCGTAGTAAAAATCTAAAAAGTATTGAATGCCGACAAAAGGAACTTTGACATAGTCGGCGCCTCGGAGCTGAAACGTCGACGTGCGGAACTTGACACCGTGATAATGTCTTTTGAGGACAGCGGCAAACTGCACCCCGATAGCCCAGTTCGAGTTCACGGGATAATACAAAAATTCGGTGGCAGCCCCGCCGTATGCCGGCTCAAAATATCCAAGCGCAAAACGATAATGCCAACCTTTTCCCAGATTCCAGCCCTTCTGCAAAAACGCCTGTTCCATAGAGAACGAGTCGGTCTTAAAATACCTTAAGGTGTCTGTCCGAACGATGAGCTCCCGAGAAGGGTTAGCCCGATCGGGTCCACCGAGCCCCTGCATACTGGACTTAATCGCATAGCTAACCTGAAACTTATAATAGACCTGGTCACAGATATAGCCCTCAGGAGAGGCAATAGCGCTGATATTATATTTGAACTTGCCCGATGTGCTGCCAAAGAAGGTAAGGAGACGTGGACGGATCGTAAACGTCCAAATCGGTTTGTGCCTTTCAAAAATGCGAGCAGCGTCATACTCACTGACAAAAGTAGGCGCCTCCAGCATCGGAGAGATCGTTTCCAGCTCAAAATCGCTAATTTTCCCCCGCCGCCAGCGCTGGAGGTCCTCGCCTCGAAAACGATAAGCTTGACAAGGTAGCGCATCAGCCTCAACCGTGACGAGGACACTTTCGATATCTTCAGGTAGCAGCGCTGCAAGAACATGTTGAATCCTAGAGCGAACAACCCTCTCTTCCCGGTAACGGTTATTCACAATTTTTAAATACAATTCTTTACGCCCTTCCTGATCGTAACCCAGGGCCGCGGTAAAAAGGTCAAGGCCTTGATCGCTGAGCGCATAAGCAATCTCCTGAGCAAAATCTCTTTCCGTGCGGACCACGCCTAGCGGCTCAGTATCAATCGGAGAATTATATGTTGATGCATCGTCCACTTTTGGAAAGAAGCCCTGCGTCGACCCGATAGGATAGCGCAAAGAAGCCGAACCAGCTACTTCAGTCCCGCGAATAGAGCTGAAGGAAAATTGCAGCGCATCCCATAAAGTGAAAGCAACCCCGGCATTAATCCGGGACTTTACGGTCCGCCCGGAAGGGTGTTCGTGAAGATGCTTTTTATAGTTGATAGCATCGTATTCAGCTAAAACGGAAAAATCCTTTAGAACGGGAATTTTAAAATGTCGAAATGGGCTCCAAGATGCTCCGCCGAAAAACCCTTTAATGCGCCCCTTCCCGTAACCGAGCGTACATTCTAAGTTCCAATCTAGAAATTGTTTGGTGGCAAGGACATATTTAGAATTAAACCTCTTCGTGCCAATAAAATCTTCGACACCAATGGAGATTTCTGGAAGCGATGGAAACCCATCTTCCAAGGTAAGGATCCCTAATTTGACGTTGCCAATTCTTTCAGCATCATCGCCAAATCCCTCTTTCCCAAAATTATGCTCTACAACCCCATTGTAAATGCGGTAATTTAAAGAAAACTCCAATCTTTGGTACATCTGAAAGTTCAGGCCATAGACGGTGTAAGGTTTGACGAAAGCGGCTCCAAATGCAGCCTCTCCATCTTTAGGCATGCGCGCAGACGGCATATTGAAATACCCGCCCATCATCGAATAATTGTACTTGAAGGGAAGTCTGTCGCCCACTTCTTCCCCAATCTTTTTCACAAGCTCAAGGTCGCGAAAAAGCGCAGCTCCTTCGTCAAAATCTTGCCCGATTCTTCCTTCTAATGAACGGCTACTCTCTGAATAAGCAAGAGCGACCCAACCTAATAAAACTAAAAGAATAAAAAAAATATTAATCACAAATCAAAGGAATAATTTCACGTCAATGATCCAACCAAAAATGAAGCAAATTAGAGGGAAAGTTTTTTTTAAGCAAGCTCAGAACCTATTCCAATGAAATTTCATCGATGTTTCCATTGAAGATAATTGTAGTCAGACCTATACTCAGCGAATGCTAAAGACACCAATGTGACTATTTGAGAAGTTTCTAATGGATAAAACTTCTGTTGTGCCTGCGCTTCATACTTAATCACCGCTTCTTCTCAATAGCGCACAAAGGAAAAATGTTTTCGCATTTGACATTCAATCACAGCAAGGAACATTCATGGGTTATCTTAAGGACTTTCAGACGCATATCTCTAACCACGACTATCCCTCCTTCTTAAAGCTTTGGGAAGAGTATTGCTCAGCAGATGAATTGGAAGCAGAAGAGGTCTGCGAAATCCTTCGCGCTGTCAAAGCTTCTGACATCGCCGAACCAGTGGGACGCCACGTAGAAAGAATCGTTCCGCTTTGGGAAAAAATGCCCGAAGAACCAAGATCCCGCGAAGTTCTCAAGCTCATCATCGATATTCAAACAGTCAACAATGAACACCTAGCAGAATTGGCCTATCAATATCTTAAAAAGCATTATTCCGATCAAAAAAATTTTAATGACAGAATCCGCTTAATCGGATTGAGAGGCAGAGAGAAGTTTCAAGGCGCTATCAGCAATTACGAACTGCTTGCGCATATGGAAAAAGGAAAATTCGTTTTTCATACTGGAGGCTGGGGAGTGGGAGAAATTGTAGACGTTTCCCTCGTTCGCGAACAGCTCACCTTAGAATTTGACTACGTTCCAGGAAAAAAAGAGCTTTCCTTTGCAACGGCATTCAAAACCTTGGTGCCCATCCCGAACGACCACTTCCTCGCGCTGCGTTTTGGAAGTCCAGACCTTCTCGAAAAGAAAGCAAAAGAAGATCCTGTCGAAATCATCCGGATGCTTTTGAGAGACTTGGGGCCAAAAAATGCAGCCGAAATCAAAGATGAGCTCTGCGATTTAGTCATTCCTGCTGCAGAATGGACTCGTTGGTGGCAAAACACCCGTAGCAAGATCAAAAAAGATACAATGATCGCTACTCCTGAGAACATCAAAGATCCTTTCCTCTTGCGCAAAAGCGAGCTTTCCCATGAAGAAAGACTTCAGCGCGTACTGGAAAATAAACCCGATGCAAACACTCTGATCCAGATGGTCTATACTTTTATCAGAGACTTTCCAGAAACGCTTAAAAACAACGAATTTAAAGCAACGCTTCT
Source organism: Chlamydiota bacterium (assembly GCA_023269355.1). Taxonomy (GTDB): domain Bacteria; phylum Chlamydiota; class Chlamydiia; order Chlamydiales; family Rhabdochlamydiaceae; genus CAJCIW01. The sequence continues at coordinate 6,013 of JAHFTO010000031.1, forward strand.
GTCTAAAATGACCGAAGTGCTTTCTTATAAAGAAATCAGTCCTGCTCAAGAACTTCAAATCCACTTTTTCCTGCAAGATTTGAACAATATCAAAGATTCCCCTGAAATCAATGAATTGATCAATCGCTTTGAATCGATTAAAAAAATCGTCGACTCTATCGAGATTTTAAGCTTTAAAAAACGCGTCCTCATGGAAGCGAGAAAAACGCGGCAAGACTGGAAAGAAAGTTTCTTGGACATGATGTTCCAACTTTCTCAAGCCCCCCTGCGCGATTATATCCTCTCCGAGTTAACCGCCGCCAAAGCGGACGCAGAATTAACGCAAATGTTTCAAGACCTCTACACGCATCCTTCGCGCCATCCAGAAGCTTTCATGTGGTATTTCCAAAAACTGCAGACACAGAAAGCGATCCCGTTTAGCGACAAGCAAGGAAAAATTCGCTTCTTTGAAGGGCTTTTAATTCTTTTAAGCTTTGTAGAAAACGACCCTGAGCAGCGAGAAATGGTCAAAAAAATCCACTCTCTTCTCTCAGGAGGGCGCTTTGCTATCGTGAGAGAAATGATGGCGAGCGGATCGGCAGAAGAGGCAAAAGAATTTATCCTTCTCGCCTCCAAAGCGCATTCCTTGAGCGACCACGATAAAAAAATCTTCCAATCCTTAGCTGAAGTTGCTCATCCATCGATTGCAAAATCCATGAAAAAGCAAGAAGCTACAACTTCTCAGGAACCTGAGATCATTTGGACAACGCGAGAAGGATACCTGAAACTTCAACAACGCATCCAACAAATTGCCACTGTAGAAACGGTGGAGAATGCCAAGGAAATTGAAGTTGCGCGCTCGCATGGCGATTTAAGGGAAAATGCGGAATTCAAAGCAGCTCTTGAAAAAAGAGATCGCCTTCAATCTGAGCTCAAGCTCCTTTCCGATCAGCTCAATATCACCCGTGTCATCACCAAAGATGATATTTCAACCGAAGAAGTCGGCGTTGGAACAATTGTCGAATGTTCAGATTCTAAAGCTGGGAAAGTTTCCTACACACTTTTAGGTCCCTGGGATGCAGACCCTGATAGAAACATCCTTTCCTTTCAGTCAAAATTTGCACAGACTATCAAAGGGAAAAAAGTAGGGGATAAGTTCACAACTCAAGGATCAGAGCTCACTATTACTGCTATCCACAGCTACCTTTAGATTGTTGAAAGCTGGTATATATTTCACACATAAGCTATGTTTTAAGGAGCCCGCAAAGTCCTCTTTGCGGGCTCCTTTCATAGGAGCATCCTCATGGAACTCGTCATTGCCAGTAATAACGTACATAAGATCAGAGAATTTCGCGCTATTTTAAAAAAAATAGGCAAATTTGATCTTTTGAGCCTTCTCGATTTTCCAGGGTACGCTCCTCCTCATGAATCGGGCGTTACTTTTGAAGAAAATGCCATTCTTAAGGCGCAGCAAGCAGCGAAAATCCTCAATCTATTAGTCATCGCTGATGATTCCGGCCTTGTCATCCCAGCATTGAACGGCGCACCTGGAATACGTTCGCGCAGATACGCCTCTGAAAATGCGACAGATAAAGAAAACCGACAGAAACTTCTAAAAGAGATGGCCCATATTCAAGAGCCCAATCGGCAAGGATACTTTGAATGCTGGATTGCACTTGCTTCACCGTCAGGGGTGATAAAAACTGCAAAAGGCGTTTCAGAAGGAACAATCCTTGAGAAAGAAAGAGGCGGCCTCGGCTTCGGTTATGACTCCTTATTCATCAAGCACGAATATGGAAAAACATTTGCGGAACTCGACGAAGCAACAAAGAACCGCATCTCGCATAGGCGTAAAGCATTAGATAGGCTCTTGCCAACATTAGAATCGATCTTGCAAGCTGCCAATGCTCTTCCTAGTTGATGCATATAACCTACTCTTCCGCACTTTAAAAAAAAGCGGCTCCTTAGAAAAAAATCGTCAAAAGGTGATTGAAGAGCTCAACGAAGCCGCATTCCATGCTCACATGCAAATCACCCTTGTATTCGATGGAGCGGAAGACCACCTACCCTATGCATCCCGCGGACATTTTGACGCAGTAGAGCTCGTATATACGCCCAAATCCATGACTGCAGATGAATACATCTCTGACAGAGTCATCCATGCAAAATCTCCCTCTCAAATCACCGTTGTCACGAGTGACCGTGAGCTCTCTACCAGATGCCGCAGCCACCGAGCTAAAACGATGTCTATCGATGAATTTATTACCTTTGTCATCAAGAAAAAAACGAAAAGAAAAAAGGCTGCTAGAACCACCGAAAGGGTGTTTAGAGATTCGAGTTCTGAATTTACAAGACTCTTGATGATTTTCGAAAAAAAGACATTAGAACAACTAAATGATGAGATGGAAGATTTTTAACGAGCACAACGCTGTTTTAAAATTGGTGGCAATATATTTTCTGCAGGTGGCATAGTTTTCAACTCCAAAGAGAGGTTATAATGCTCAAAATACTGTTATTTATTTCGATCATCTCAAGTACTTTATTTTCAGGGGAAAATAGGGTCCAAACTCAGATTTTAAAGGGACAGGAGACTACTAGGTATATTAGTGATCTTGCTACCCTGCGGATTTCTTATTTTCGGGAATATCCTTATTTTTATCAGGTGAACCCATCTGCGGAAAAAGAATATTTGGAAACGTATTCCATCAGCCCCAATACGCTTTTTGTCGTTGCAGGGGAGGAATCAATAGGAATATTAACTGGATGTCCTTTAACAGAGTCAGCTGAGCATTATCAACGACCGTTCATCGATAACAACAGGGATCTTGATAAGGTATTTTGTCTAGGGGAGTTTGTTTTTCAAAACGGATATGAAAATGAAATAATACAAAAGAAGATGTATAAACAACTCGAAGAACAGATTCAAAAAGAGCAAATCTACAACCAAATTCTTGTCTATGAATTAGTGCAACTGGAAAATGAATTCGCTCCTCCCGGTTATGTTTCCATTGAAGAATTCTGGAACAAGATGGGATTTATTAAACAGGACGATCTCACTTTTTCCATTCCTTGGGAAGATAGTCGGACAAACCGAGTGGTAGACCACTCGCTGGTAGCTTGGCTTAAAAATATTGAGTAAAAATAATCCCGAGATTCGACAAATTCCATGTTTTAAAAGAGGTCTACTTACACAAGCAGAATCTCATCGAGAGGGATATCATGAGCTTCAGAAGATAGACCTTCTTCCACAAGCTGCTCTTTAAACCCAACTCCAATCGACTTTGCTCTGATTATCCTTTCTGCAAGCAGTCTGTCATAATGTCCTTTTCCATAACCAATTCGTTGCTTGTAAAGATCAAACCCAAGACCAGGAACAAGGATGCAATCGATTTCCTCAAACTGCGCAGGAACGCATAGAACAGGATTAGGTTCCCATATTCCCCAAGAAGATTGTTGAAGTTCTTGAGAGGGTTCTTTGACATGATAGATCGTGATGACAGCCCCGCTAACTTTTGGAAGCAATAGCTTTTTTTCTTTCACAAGGTATTCATTGACCAGGGAAGTATCGATCTCCTTTTCCATGCTGTGAAAAGAGAGAACCTTTTTACAAGGCCCAAGAATCGGAAGCAACTCTTCAAGCAGCTTCAAACCTGCAGCTTCTCTTCGCTCCTTTGAAATCGCTGCTCTTTTTTCTTTGAGCATCGAGCGCAGATGTGTTTTCTTATCGCAAATCAGCATGGTTTTGCTGCGGCCTCCCTTTCTCGTAGGGAATCTTTTTAAGAAAAAAACCATCGCTTGTGTAAAGGGTAGCGGTTCCTTTCCCTGACTCAATTTTTGAAACAGGGTGTTTGTCTCCAGGTTTAAAATAGGAGCCTTTGATCAAAAGCTCACTTTCATATTCCTCGACAAGCATCATATCGCCATTTTTGTACCAGGAAAATGCAATTCCTTGTTTCTTATTGTTATTGATCTCTCGCTGGCTTTCCATCTTCCCATTAGGATACCAAGTTTTTACTTGGCCCTGAATTTTATCCTCATTCCAATGCACACAGAGCTTAGGCTTCAAGTCTTCGCCTTTGGCTGAAAAGTAGTATTCCCATTCCTCTCCGTGTTTCTTACCGTCTTTAAGAAAATAAGAACAATGCAACCCGCCTGTGGCATTAAAAAGCTGTACTTCGCCCTCAATGAGTCCATTTTCTACACTATAAAGAGCATTAAGACGCTCTTCTTGAAACTGGGCCTGTTTTCCATGACCATTCTTGACTTCAGCGCTACTTGCGCCAGAGATGTCAAAATAAGATGCTTCTACTAACCTTCCTTGATCAAAGACTTCTTTCGAAAGAAGTTGCTCAGGTTTCCAAAAAGCTACAGCCTTTCCATGTTTTTCCCCTTTAACATAGGGGATCTCTTCAACCATGAAGCCATTTTCATCAAAAACTTGGACTGTTCCATCTATTTCCCCTTGGGTATAGGGAATCATCTTTTCAAGGTTACCGCCCGGAAAAAAATAACGCGCTGTCTGATGCAAAAGCCCTTTCTCATAATCAAACTCAGCCATCAGGCTCCCTTCATCGTCCCATACTTTGCAATGTCCATGGAAGACCCAGGTCGATTGCGCTAAGTCGTGAATATCAGCTACACCTTCAATCAGAGTTGCTTCCACCTTTTGCTGACCATTGGAAAACCACTCGCGGTAAATGCCATGCGCTCTTCCATCGACAGCCTCAAGGTATTGCCAGAGCTGTCCATTATCGTGATAACTAGTGATCTTAGACATAGTCTGGCCTGAAGATGCCTTAGAATAAACGCGCAGAACTTTTTGAAACGGCTGAGGGGTTAAAAAGTCCGTAGTCTCAAAAGAAGAAAGTCTGTCTTTATTGCTGATGGTTTCTGTGAATCCATTGCGATCGATAATCTGCATGCTCATCACAGTGTCGCTTTGCTTGGTTGAAGTCTTAGAACCACATGCGCAAAGAAGGGCCAACCCTGAAACTAGAAAAATTATTTTTATCGATTTCATTGGAAAGTCTCCACATTTTCTCTTTTGATCAGCTGCATCGAAACGACGTACACTTTTTCCTGAGGCGCGATCTCTTTTTTAGAAAGTCTAAAATCCGTAACGATCAGTTGAGGACGCCCCTCTTTGGGACCGTAAGGCCAGATAGTAACCCCTTCGATGAAGCAAAGTAGCTTTTTTAGATCTTCTTCATTCATTTCGACGGGATGCTGTTGTTTTTCTTCGATCTCACGAAAAATGTCATTTGTTCGGATGCCCTCTTCTGAAAAAATAAGGCTATTAGCACCATTTTTCAGAAATTGCAGACGCATCGCGCTCTGTTCATCATGCGGATTTTCTAGAAGATTGGTCTCCAATTTCTTCATGTCGGGAAGAAGGAATGTCAGCGTTTCAATGTTTTTATCCAAATAATGAGGATCTGGATTTTTTAAAGAAGCGAGCAGAGAACTTTGTTTGCGCTGCATTTCTTGAGAATGCAAAACCTTCGTATGAATCCTTTCCATCTCTTCTTGAAGTTGATTGATCTTCTGCAGCCCTGAAGAAAAATGAAATAAACAGAAAAAAAGAGGAAGGGGAGCTAAAGCAAGAACAAGCCAAAGCGCTGTATTGGATAAGTTAATCTTTTTCATCGAGAATTAACCTTATTAAGTTCAAAAGAGGTGTAGTAAGTTTGGTTTTGCGTTTGCCATTTCACGTCTTTTTTTGCGTTCACAATTTGATCACCTTTGAGCAGCGCTTCATGAAAATCCCTTGCTGATCGCGGAACCTGCGAAGAAAACTCCAATTCCACTTGGCCTGTGTAAGGAGCCGAAGGATCACCAATCTTTGGATACTTAGTTAGGCTGTAATGAAATGATTTAATCTCGATCCCCGATTTCTGCCCTCCTTCTTCGCTTGCAAAAGCAGGATGTACACTAAGCCAGGCAAGAACATCGCTCACCTTAGGTACATTGGGAAGGTAGGCAAATGTGTTTTTCTGCCCCGCTAAAGACCTCTCCCAATCATAAAGCTTGTCTTCAATATCGCCTAAAGAGGCAAAAGGCGTGTCACCAGCTGGCTGAAGCAGATATTCCTGTAAACATGCTCCGAGCGCTTTCTGCTTTTTTCCCAGAATCAAAGAACTTCCAGCCGCCATAAGAACTGCAGCTCCAAGACAGAATGCGACATACGTGAGTAAATTCTTCTGCCTGCGTTGCAGTGTATGCGGTGCGATGAACTTTTTTTGACAAAATTGTACAGAAGAAGAATCTTCTGCCAGAGCATCTAAAGCAAGTCCGATGGCAGCAGCAAAAGCCGCCTGCTGCTCGTCTATCTCCAATTTTTCACCAGAAAAAATCGCATCAAAAAACTGTGTATAATGAACCTCGCCAGTAAGCAGCCATGGCGTGGTATCATCAATAACTCCCTTCTGTTTTAAGAAAATGGATAGTTTTTCTAACTCATTCGATAGGTTGCCTTCCTCGCAATCGGGTAGAACTTGCGATAAAAGGATTTCTGCTTTTTCATAGACTACGCAGGAAACTTTGCCCTCTCTAACATCAAAATGCAGAATTTTTTTCACATTCCCCAATTTCCAATTTCCAAAACGCATCAAGGCAGTCGGTGCGCAAGAAACTGTATCAGGGGCGATATCGAGCTCTTTAAGCGCCTTTAAATGAGATGTCAAAGTCTCTTCAGAAATCGCGAGAACAGTAACCGCTGTCATCTGTTTGCTCAAGGGTTTAAACAAAGGACAAATCACGGGAGCTTCTGTTGAAAAGGGAATTAAAGACTCCAGTTGAAAAGGGAGGATCTCAAGGATCTTTCTTTGTTCTTTAAGAGGAATATGTAGCTTTCGAATAAAGGTATCGGAACTAGAAATGCCCGAGATCACCTTTGTTTCTTTCCCTGTGTGAAAGGGAGGCAGATTGTAAAATAGCTTTACATTGTCGGGGCCAAGAGGGAGGGTGTGCAAAGACTCGATAGATATAGTTTTTTTTTCATTTTTTAAAATCGCGACACGAAGCGCGTCTTTTTCCAAATCAATGCCGATATAAAACATACTCTGCAGGCCTATAATTAAGGGGTAATCTTACCCCGAGGAAAGATTACCGAAAAGAAGATGTTTCTGATTGCTACTGGGAGGGAAAAAGGATAAAATGTTTGACCAACATATTAGGTTTGTATGCCACAGATTTTATTGACCATCCTTAGCTATGCATTTAATATTTACTATATCCTCCTGCTAGTTCGGGTCCTCGGCTCATGGTTTCCTGAATTTGCCCGCAGCAAATTTATGCACTTTGTCGCTTTTTATACAGATCCTTACTTAAATTTATTCCGCCGATTTATCCCGCCGATTGGGGGAATGCTCGACATCAGCCCCATCATCGCATTTATTGCTCTAAGGATCTTGCAAACCATCCTATTTTCTTTATTAACCTGAGTTTATTCCGTGTTAAAACGCCCATTTAAGCTAGGCAAGCTCACACTGCCCTCGAATGTTTTTTGCGCTCCTCTCGCCGGTTGTTCTGACGTGCCTTTTAGGCGCATGACAGTCAAATACCGCCCGGGCCTTGTCTATTGTGAAATGGTCAAAATGGATGCCCTCATCCGCAACGACCAGGGAACCTTCCGCCTGCTCGACTTTGAACCCTCTATGCATCCCATCGGGGGCCAGCTTTGCGGAAGCAAGCCAGAGCTCGCAGGTCCTTGTGCAAAAATCATTGAAGATTTGGGTTTTGACGTCGTCGATCTCAATTGCGGATGCCCAGTGGACAAGGTGACAAAAGATGGAAGCGGTTCGGGCATGCTAAAAACCCTCGACCTCATTGGGGAAGTCCTCTCGAATATGGTCGCAGCGGTCAAGATCCCTGTCACAATCAAAATTCGAGTGGGCTGGGATTCCTCTCATATTGTCGCTACGGAGGTCACCCGGATCGCTGAAGAAGCCGGAGCGGCTGCGATTTGTATCCATGGACGCACCCGTGCCCAAGCTTATAGAGGCCCAGCCAATTGGGATCACATCCGCGATTGCAAACAAGCAGCTCGAAATATACTTGTCATAGGTAACGGTGATATCACGGATTCTGCAAGCGCTCAAAAAATGTTTGAGCATACAGGGTGCGATGCCATCTTGCTTGCGCGGGGGACGATGGGAAAACCCTGGCTGATCGAAGAGATTTACCGCCATTTTTCTGGGGAAGAGCCCATGAATCTAAATGGACTTGACTATCGCGACATTTTTTTAGAGCATCTGGACCACATCATTTCTTATCAAAATGAAAAGAAGGCATTAACAGACTTTCGCAGAGTCGGATGCTGGTTTTTACGCGGCGCAAAAAACATGCGCCATCTTAGAGAAGCGATCAACAGATCGCTATCGGTTCCGGAAATCCGAGAAATGATCTGCAATTATCCTTGGCACGAAGCCGATTTCTCTGAACCTGCTAAAGAGGAAGAGGTAGGCGAGCCGTTGAGCTGTTAAGAAACTCTTCTCACTGATTTAACGGCGGAGGCTGAGGTTCTTCCTGCTGGAGGTAGTTGCCTGGAGGCTCAGCAGGATATTTTTCCTGCTTTCTAGGCTTGCACATTCTATTGCCCATGCAGCCTTGGGAGGTCACAACAGCTCCCGTTGAAACCATATCGCATACGGCATAATCTCCTCCGTCCATGCAGTACCATATAACTGTGTAAGGAGTTCTCGAGCGGTAGTTTTGATTAACCCGAGCATTTGCGCCGCCGTACGTTCCATAATTGCCATAGGTATCTGTCCAAGTCGATTCTTTTTGCGATTTCACAATGATCTCAGACAAATAAGTTCCATCTGCACCACGGACAACAGCTCTAAGATCGTAAGGAGAGTTATTGATCAGGCGAACAGAGCCAGCAAAGATCAGCAAGGGGAATAACAAAGCTCCTAAAAATACAAAAACGCAAAGTTTAAGCTTCATCTCAATACCCATTCTGTTGCTGTTGCCTACATTCTTGATTGCCGCCGCAACTTTGCGCAGTGACCGTAGCTCCTGCGGCGACGTTATTACAGATCCCGTAAGGCGATCCGCCCATACAATACCAATTCACACTATAAGGAGTTTGAGGGGCATATTGCATTTCTGTGCCAAAATTATTCTGATCATCGCTCCATTCGATGGCATCCCGAGGATTAAGAATAAATTCTCCTAATATAGTCGAGTTGGCATCGTAAATCATCGCTTTTAGGGTGTACTGAGAATCATTGAAAAGCGAAATGGAATTAGCAAAACACACACCTTGGATGCAAATAAATAGAGCGAAGACAAACAATTTTCTCATGCGATTTTACCTATCTTTCATTCAATGACGCCCATTTAAAATCAATCTGGCCCATGGAAGTGACGACAACATCTTGCAGAGCCGGTTTATGGACATATAACATGGAATAATAAAAAACGGGAATAATTGGCATTTCATCCATTAAAATTTGTTCGCTTTGACGCAAAATGTCCAAACGCTGCGATCTATCCGTCGTTAAATAAGACTGATCGAGAAGTTCCGCAAAGCGTGAATTTTCCCAATGGGTATTATTGGACCCACTATTTTTGTATTTGAAAACTTCCAAGAAATTGATCGGGTCTGCAAAATCCGCATTCCAAGCGCCAATCGCCATCTGAAAATCCTGCTTGGCAACGCGATCGAGATAAACCTTAATCTCCACACTCTCCAATTTGACACGAATGCCAAAAGCATCAAACCATTGTTGCTGCAATGCCTGTCCCACCAGGTGAGAACGTTCGTTCGCAGGGCACAATAAGGTGAGTTCAAATAGTTCATCGTTTTTCAAGTTCTGTGCTGCTAATCCCTCAGCATATGAATTCTTTGCTGCAAGAATATCTGCATCTTGAAAATAGGGAGCTGTTTGCAATTGCAATGAAGTCGGCACAAGTCCTGTTGCTGGGCGCTGCCCTCCCTGCGTGACATGCTCGACAATCTCCTGACGGTTGATCGCAAATGCAAATGCTTTTCTCATCGATGAGTGTTGGAAAGGATGCTTCTTTGTATTCAACCGAATAAAATAGGTCCCGAGCGACTCTTTCGCTTTTAAAAGGTTTTGGCTTTTCAAACTTTTTATCGCATCCACAGGCACGGTCGAAAGTGGAGATCCCGCCCAATCCAGCTGCCCCATTTGGAAAAGATTAAATTCTGTCTCTGAATGAACCATTAGCAATTCTAAAGAGGCTAATTTGACAGAAGCCTGATCCCAATACCGCTCATTTTTATCTAAATGTAAATAATCCTGATGCTTCCAATCGACGAGTTGAAAAGGCCCATTAGAAACATAGGTAGCAACATTTTGCGACCAAGTGAGGTTTGCCTCATCAACTGACTGATTCACTGGGAAAAATGCGGGTACAGTGACAAGATTGAGAAAATAAGGAGTGGGATTTTCTAATTCCACAACAAGCGTTTGCTCATCGATGGCCCGAACCCCTACCTCATCTAAAGATGTTTTTCCCTCTTTAGCTGCTTTAGCATTCTTAATAACATACAAATGAAATGCAGTATCGGTTAGAAAATCGGGAGAGAGAACTCTTTTCCAGGAATACACAAAATCAGATGCTTTGAGAGGATCGCCATTAGTCCACTTACTTGCTCTTAAATGAAAAGTATATGTCTTTAAATCTTCAGAGATCTCGACACTTTCCGCAGCAGCCAATTCGGGTTTTTCATTTTGATCGATTCTAACCAGCCCTTCAAACAGCATGCGAACAATCGCTTGGGCATTCAAATCACGAGCCTTTCTGGGATCTAATGTTTGAGGCTCAGCTCCAATATTAACTTTTGCACTTCTGACAGAGTGTTTCGTTGCACTTTGTGAAGAGGAAGATTGACATCCAAAACCAATCACAGACAAAATGAGACCAATAATGAGGCGGCGCATAAGTAAATTTCTCCTGGTATACCTCAACTTTATCTCAACACCGTTGATTTGTCTATGATTCAAAATAACACTGTTTATTATGCCATTGCTCAGTACCCAACTCCCGTTTTTAACACTCCTGAAATCACTTCTTATTTTGGCGGCAAAGAAGGAGATGTCCTACACCTCGATGAGCAAAATTTAATGCCTGCAGTAGAAACGGTTCTGTTTCCAGGAGCGCGTGTGCAACTCCTAGAACTTGTAAAACAGCCTTACATCTGGAAAATAAAAACAAGCGAATATCCCTATCCCATCGACTTATTCATCGATGAGCGCTTTGTCGCAAGAGAAGAAACCACTCCCATCGAAAGACAAGCTGCACTTCCTCCTCCAGAAAGGATTTTGGAAACGATGAACCAATTAGAAAACACCCGTTATATCTGGGGAGGAAACTGGCCTCAAGGAATCGATTTATTGCCTAAATTCTATCCGAGCAAGCGCAAACTTAATCGGCTCAAACCTCTGATCAAAGATACTTGGCATCTGAGGGGTGTAGATTGTTCAGGACTTCTCCACTATGCGACAAATGGATGGACGCCGCGAAACACTTCATCACTTGTTCACTTTGGAAAACCAGTAGACATTGAGGGGATGACTGCATCTGAAATTTTAAAACAAGTTCAACCCTTGGATATCATCGTCTGGCCAGGGCATGTCGTTTGCATTTTAAATCCCACAACAACCATTGAAAGTAAACGCCCAGAGGGAGTGATCAAATGCGATGCCCATCTGCGCTTGTCTGAGATCATGAAAGAGAAAAAGCCCGTCAATCAATGGGAGGCTTCTCATGGACCTTCATTTGTTATTCGCAGATGGCATCCCGATCATCAAAACAAGCGCAGTCAGCAGACATTGCACTAAAAGAGCAAAAGATAAGGGGAGAAAAGTCTTTTCGGGAAAATAAGACATAACGCTTGTTGCTAATGTCCCTCCCATATAAGCGAAAAAACCCCACACCGCACTTGCGCTGCCGGCAATTTGTGGAAAGATAGAAAGGCTCAGGCCAATACAATTCGTAAAGATAAATGCGATTCCGAAAAATAAAAGACAAAGAGACGCAGCAACAACCGGTAAGTTAAAAATGCCTCGCATTGAAGCTATGACCATTACGAGCGTTATCATAAGAATCCAAGCGACTCCTATTTTGATCACATTTTTTTGCTGAAAAAAATGCACTAAGCGAATGTTACAAGCAGAACCCAGGAGATATCCTCCTGAAATAATCAACATCGTCCATCCAAAAATTACCGGCGAAAGCCCTAATGTCCTTTGCAATAAAAACGGTCCAGCTACATAGAAGGATGAAAGAACCCCATACAAAAAAAAGTCGGCTAAAACATATCCCATAAAAGATCTGCTCTTCAGCAAGAGAAGATAATTTTTTCCTATTGCAACAGGGTGCATCGATTGACGATGCGAGCGATCTTTCGTTTCGGGCAAAAAGAAAAAAGCCCAGATCCAAATCAGCAAGACGAACAATGCAAGCAATGCAAAATTCATTCTCCAACCCCAAAACTCCTCGATATATCCTCCAATAACAGGAGCTATTACTGGGGAAACGACCCACAAAATCCCTAAAAACGTCACTTTCTTGGCTAAATCATGACCGTGGTAAAGATCGCGTAAAATCGCTCTGCAAAGCACATTCGCTGCTCCAATGCCCATTCCCTGAACAAAGCGCATCACAATTAAAAATTCGATCGATCGGGCAAAATAGGCGCCTACACATCCCAAAATAAAAATAAAAAGACCGCAGAGAAGAACAATTCTTCTTCCAAAACGATCGGAGAGAGGACCGTAAATGAGTTGAGAGAGCGCAAAGCTAACCAGGAAAAAAGTGAGTGTTTGCTGCACCAAGCTCTTGGTTGTTTCTAAATCGGCGACCATCGAAGGCATGGAGGGCAAATACATATCAATGGCAAATTGCCCTAAAGTCACAAGCAGAAGAGCAAGAAATGCAATCATATTTACCTATGCTCTTGAGCAAAACGGGCAGCGCCTAATAAAGCTGTTTTTTCATTTAAAACAACTTTGACGGGAATTTTCCAAAGAACTGCTGATAACCTGCCTTTATCCACAAAAGATTGCAAAAATCCCTCTTCTTTAAAAAAGGGGAGAAGGTGAGGCGCAATGCCTCCGCCGATAAACATTCCGCCGAGGGCAAGAAATTTTAAAGCCACATTACCCGCCTCGCTTCCCAGCAAGTTGGCAAAAAGGCGGCAGGTGCTCACACACGCTTTACATTCACCGCTCATCCCTTTGTCGCTAATGACTCGTTGCGGTTCATTCTGCTGCATTAGAGCCGCAATTGCCGGATCTTCTTTTTCACGCTGTGTGTCGATCAAAAATCGATAAAGGCGATAAAGGCCCGACCCAGATAGAATCCTCTCAAAAGATACATGCTTGTGTTGCTGCTTGAGATATTGGAGCAATGCAATCTCATCATTATTTCTTGGAGAAAAGTCGCAATGACCTCCCTCACTAGGGAAGGGACGAAAAATCCCCCCTTCTCGAAAAATCCCCGCTTCACCAAGACCAGTTCCAGGCGAGATCAACGCTTGATTGCCCGCCAGTTCCTCTCCTTCATTGATCGTACAAAATTCATCTTTCCCCAGGCAGCGGAGTCCCCAAGCATTGGCTTCCAAGTCATTAATTAAATATACCTTGGGAATATTCAAGTCCGCGGAAAGAACCGTTGCTGAAATCTCCCAGGGTAAATTCGTCGCTTTACACACCCCATTGCGAATAGGGCCTGCAATTCCAAAACAAGCTTCTGAAATATTTTTTCGGTGCTCGTGCGACAAGAATTTTTTAAGCAATTCGCTTAAATTGGGAAACTCTTTGCTTGCAAATTTTTCTTCATCCACACAAGTGATGCCGCCGCGCTCTTCATAAACAGCCAGCCTCACCTTGGTTCCCCCGACATCCCCAGCAAGTATCATTCTGATTTCTCCATCTCTAAATTTTGTATAACGCACCATTGCTTAAAAAATAAGCCAAAGATTTTGCCTTTTTTGGTAAGATGAAAATAGATCCACCCTAAAAAAAGGTATTCGCATGTCCCATCCCAACGATTCAGCAAAGAAAAAAGCTCTCGAGGCAGCCATTGCTCAAATTGAAAAACAATTTGGCGATGGTTCCATCATGACGCTCGGCAAGCATTCTGCTGCGCGAGAAATGAGTGTGATCAAAACTGGAGCAATTACTTTAGACCTCGCCCTTGGCATCGGCGGAGTTCCTCGTGGCCGTATTGTCGAAATCTTCGGTCCTGAATCTTCAGGAAAATCCACACTTGCTACCCATATCGTTGCAAATGCACAAAAAAATGGCGGACTTGCAGCTTATATCGATGCGGAACATGCTTTGGATCCTTCCTATGCTGCAAAAATCGGCGTTAACTTAGACGAGCTGATGATCTCTCAACCCGACTCAGGAGAAGAAGCTCTCAATATTGCGGAGATGCTGGCAAGGTCCAATGCTCTTGATGTCATTGTCATTGACTCTGTTGCTGCCCTAGTTCCTAAAAATGAACTGGAAGGGGAGATCGGGGACTCATTCATGGGACTACAAGCGCGCATGATGTCGCAAGCATTGCGCAAACTCACAGCCTCTCTTTCAAAAAGCAACACTTGCGCCATTTTTATTAACCAAATTCGGGAAAAAATTGGAGTGATGTTCGGCAATCCGGAGACAACAACCGGTGGACGGGCGCTGAAGTTCTATGCCTCCATTCGCTTGGACATTCGACGCATCGGCGGTATCAAAGGACCTGACAACACAGACATTGGCAACCGCGTGAAAGTAAAAGTGGTGAAAAATAAAATGGCTCCTCCATTCCAATCCTCTGAATTTGATATTTTGTTCAACGAGGGAATCTCACGCATCGGCTCCATTCTCGATCTCGGCGCCGATCTTGCAATCGTTGAGAAAAAGGGAACATGGTTCAGCTATAATGGCAACCGCCTTGGACAAGGCAGAGAAGCTGCGCGCGATGAACTCAAGAAAAATCCTAAATTCGTCGATGAAATTGAGAAGGCGATTTTTGATAAAGTCGCTGAAGGAAAAGCGGTCCCTGTCAAAGAAAACGCAGCTGAATTAGCGGAAGCGTAACCTAGACCGTCCTGCTTGCCAGTGTGTCAAATAGTTTACCCTCTCTGAAAGGGGAGGGTGGTCTTTATCTTCTAGATAGTTTCCTAAAGTATCGTAATTTTTTCGCAATGAGGGAAACGCGCGGCAAAGGGCTATGTTCGTACGCAAGCTCATTTTGAAAGAATAAATGCCCCCTTCTGCAGTTCTTAACATCTCTGCTGCATCTAAATCCGCTTTTTTCTCATCTTCTACCGGACAGTGCTGGATCTCTTCGATGACAAAGGGAACTAAAATAACAAGACCTCTAATGATCAAAGTGACACCACCTCCAACCAACCCATAAATCACAATGATATTGACACCAGAGGCTAAATATAAAAGAGAAACACAAATGATAGAGTATCCACCCACCATGCTAAAAACGGTCTCACATTTTTGATCTAACTGTTCCTCTGTTTTATACGCATGAAGGACATGCGCTAATTCATGGCCCAAACTAAATTCTTTTGCTTTTTCACAAAGATCGGGATTCTCAAGTAACCTAAGAAACTTCCTCAAATTCAGATTTACCGTTTGATGGCAAAGAGGAGCCTGACCCTGTTCTTTGAGTCTTTCATTCATCCAAAAGGCAAAATGATTTAAAAATTCAGGATTATCCAATCTAGGATCATTGCTATCTGAAATGCGAAAGTGGTGAGGGATATCTTCTAATTTAAACAAAAACCAGGTGGGGATCTGAATAATTCTGCGATGGGGAAAAGTAGAAGGGGGTTCTTCACTACGAACAATGGAAACATCCACAGAAAATGGCAGCCCAATTCTCTTCTCAAACCCCCGTAACTTTGTGTGAATCTCTTGCAAGCGATTGGAATAGTTAAAGGACGCCCCTTGTAAAGGGGGGGAATGTAAAGCTACTCTGGATACCATTTAATGAGAAACTTTTGAATTCTCAATGGCAAATCGGATCAAGATATCGCACATTTTTTCAAAAGAAGGAGTAAGAAGATTCAGCTCCACAAGCTCACCCCGGAAATGGCGCATTTCTTCATCAAAGAGTAGTAGGCCGCGCTCTTTTCCAATCAACCTCGCAATACTGATCTCACGCTGTTTCTTTTCATCCTGAAGCAAATCTGCAAGGTCGTCAGCAATTTGAAAAGCCATCCCAAAGTGATAAGCTGCCTTTTTGACTTTTTCCAACTTATTGACATCGCCGCCGCCAAATAACCACCCTAAGACAAAAGACACTTCAAATAACGTCACTGTCTTTTTGTAAATGACTTGTTTGACGGTTTCTAAATTTTGGTTGGGCGGAAAAAGATCCAGAAACTGGCCGCCAGTCGCACCTAAAATCGCCGCACAATGCGTTGCAGATGCGAGTGCCATCGTGCAAGCTTTATCGCTGAAGTGGGAAAAAGGGGCTCCGGAATTCTGCATGACAATTGCATTGGAGTGAATTTTTTCAAATGCCGCAGTAATCAATGCGTAGCTTGCTAAAAGAGCGATCGTCTCCCCATAAACTTTATGCAAAGAAGGTTTGTCGCGCCGCTCATCATCGTTATCCATGCAGGGTAAATCGTCCGCGATCAAAGAAGAGGTATGGAAAAACTCCACCGCAAGAGCCGATTCATACACATTCAAGCCATTTCCTAAAGCTTCTGCGATGAAAAGAACGATGAGGGGGCGAAAGCGCTTGCCACTCGTAGTAAGAGCATATTCACATGCATCGCGCAGTTTTGTTTTTTCACCAAAAGAAAGAATGCTTTTAGCAATCTCTTGTTCAATCTTATCCCGATGGAAGAAAAAATGAGAATTCTCATATTTATGAGAATCGGTTGACGATCTTTTCACCGGTGTTTGCAATACCATTTTTTACTCCACAATATTCTTCATCGCAGGCTTCACCCTGCTATTTTCAGGAACATACCCATCGACATTCGTGCAAGGGAAACAAAAGGAATTCTTTCCTAAAATCGCCCCCGGGTTAATCACGCAATTACATCCCACTTGAGCTCCATCGCCAACCATGGCACCTAGTTTACGCAACCGAGTCAGAATCTTATCTTTCAGAAGACGCACAGAAACAGGCTTATGATCCAACCTAAAATTCGCACACTTGACACCCGCTCCAAGATTGCAATCATTGCCGAGGATGGAATCTCCAACATAATTGAAATGCGGAGCTGCTGCTCGATTGAAAAGGATAGAGTGCTTGATCTCGGTGTTGTGACCAATCACACAAGAATCTCCAGTGATTACATTTCCACGCAGATAAGCGCCGTGGCGAATGATGCAATTTTTCCCGATAAAACATGGCCCTTGGACATAAGCTCCAGGTTCAATCACGGTTCCACTACCGATTGAAATGAGTTCGGGGTTGACCAGGTGCACGCTAGGTGAGATAGCGATCTCGATGTTTCCAAGCTTGAGTGCTTTGAGATACTCTTCTAAACGTTCTAAAGCTTCCCAAGGATACTGACATCCTTCGAACAATGAGGCGTGTTCATATCCTTCTAAGGAAAAAAACTGTGCAGGGTCAAACGACATGGTCTTAAGGTAGGTTGCTTAAAAGGTACCATTTTAAGGATCTGAGACTTATTTGAAGAGAGAATTTTTTAGTGAAAAATTATTTACATACCAATGATTATTTAAAAACACACCCATTGGAAGGCTTTGATTCTTCTTTGAGTATAGGTATAGATATAGATCTCTTAGTCTTCTTATGCTGTGGAAGTGTTGATAACTGATGAGATGGAAGAGGGAAAAGTCTTTGTTCATAGTTTGTGGACACACCGTTGATTAAGAGTAGGGTTTTAGACAATCTTCAATTTGTTGACAATCTTGTATTCTGGTTGTTGACAGAGTTTTCCACAGTGTGATGTGGGCAGGGACCTCAGTATAAAATGAATTTGTGAAAAGAAAATCTGGGTGAGAGGATTTGAACCTCCGACCCCAAGCACCCCATGCTTGTGCGCTAGCCAAGCTGCGCTACACCCAGATAGAGAAAATTAAATTGACGTCAAGCCTTCAAACTGGAAATCGGCACTTTTGAACTCTTTGACACCGATACGAGCACATTCCTCGATGATTTTTTCCAGAACATCTCCGGCATGAACCTCAGCAGCTGAGATATCGACGGAGATCGAGGCGGAGAAGTTAACTCCCCTCTTAACCCCTTTCACTTTGAAATTAGCGAAAATCGCTTCTTTCTTTTTGGAGATGTTTTTAAAGCGCACGAGGTTGTTTTCAGCGAGGTCTTGCATAGCATCTCCCTTGTTCTGGAAGCCTGAAATGGTATCGCCAAAGATAGGTTTCTGTCAATAAACAAGTCCCCCACCTCCAAGAGGTGGGGGCTGAGATTATGTTAGAATTTTAAATGAATTGTTGTTTCATTCCCGCACTTAATAGAGCGGTTTTCGCCTGCTTCAAATTCATAATTGTCGTTTTCAGAATCCGCTTTTCGACAAATTTTGAAGTTGCAATTTTGGAAATTCTCTTGAGTTTCAAAGATCCAAGAATCGGAGTCTCCTGGAAGTTTCTGGAGTTTGATCCCCTTCGCCCAACTCATGCCTGGCCCCTCTCCTAATATGTAGAGAGTATTGCCAAAACCAGCATCACATTTAACTGTGATCTTTGTTGTGATGACGGGAGTGTGTGGCTCTTCTTTAATTTCTATATTATTTGCGATAGGTTGTGTGGGTTGAGGGGAAGAAAAGTAGCCGAAGATTTTGTATACAGAGGGGATATAAGAAGAATAATAGGATGGGTTTAGGTTGTTTGATGGTTGTATTTGAGATGTGGTGGTTGTAGTTGTTGTCGTCGTGCTTGATATGTTGGAATTTATTGTGATTATAGGTGTGTATGGCTTCTCTTCAATTTTCAAATTCTCAGGAAGTATGAACTTTGGAACTGCGGTATTTTCCTGAGAAAATTCTCGATTGCCGTCCATGTCTTCCCAAATCTCATCATTGAGAAGAAATTTATATGCTCCTTGATGAGCATTAGTTTCAAAAGACCAGATGTCCTCGATTTGTGTCAAAGGCGTTCCCTTATCCCAACTCAGTCCAGCCTTTTCATCGCCGCGAACAAAAATAGTGTCGCCTTGGTTAGCGACTTGACATTGGATGATGATTTCACGATGTCGGGAAATGTTATTGATAATGCGTATTGGTGAATTGTTGATGTTGTTATTTTGCTGGACGGGTGATGTGTCAACAAAGTTTGATTCTTGAGGAGAATAGAGCACAAAATAATGCGCCCCTGTTCTACAGAAAGTGGCTTGTGCTTGTAGATTATAATCTTCCAGAATGTTAAGGCCATCAGCATCTCCAAGTTTAGGATCGAGCACTTTGACGGAGAATTGGAGTTTTGAGCAAAGAGATTTGATCGCAGTATGGCTGAAATCGGTTCCCATGCGGACAACATATTTCTCAATGAGATCTGGATAAGATATTCCATATGTTGATTCATTGAAATTGCCTTCAATATCTCCTATGAAAAAATCTTCAGTATCTTTTTGACGATTGATCATTTCAGCCGCTGTCAGAAGTCGGAAGTATTTGATGAGAGGAAGCATTTTTGCGTTGTCTTGAAGAATTTTTTCCCTCTGAGATGGGTATTCCAAAAATTGGGTTAATGTATCTACGATTTCACCCTTAAGATCAAAGTGACCCATTCCATCGTTATAGATAGAGTCGAGGAATTCTGAAAGTTTGCCTTCTTTGGCTAAAACTTCTAAATAGCGTGTGATGAAAGATGAGATGAAACAGTTTCCATCGCCGCGAATCTCGCGCATCGATGTATAGTTGCCATTGGGTAATTTTGTAGGAGAATAGATTGTCGATTTTTGTGGATTAATACAAGAATCGCCATAAGCAATTTTAGCTGTTGGGTACACGGTCAAAAGAGTGTCATTGAAGTTGTTCAGCGCTGTTTTTGCTTTTTCGTCGATAGCACTTGCCTGTGATTCGTATGGGTAGATTTGATCTTGATTAGAATAGTTTTTTATTGATTCGATGTTCTTGCCAACATGGACTACATTTTGGACAATTTCATTGAAGACATTTTGAACTTTTTGATGGTATTTCTCTGCCTCTATGATGGAGACTTGTCTGCTTTGGAGAGCATGCTCCATTTCTGCCATACCCTGCAAGAGCTGATCGGCCTGGTTCTCTAATCTTTCAAGATTTGATTTAATTGAGTCAAATGATATCATAGTATCCTCATGTTTTTTGTTTACTTATTATACATTATTCATTCTTTAAATTGTGTAATATTAATAAATTTAAATTAATCGGTTTTTCATTGATAAAAGACAAAATAGATTTAATTTTAAATGGCGTTTCTTTAAACTATCTAGCTAAGGAAAGAGAGAAATTAACGCGCTTTTATCAAAATAATAATATGGGCAGCCTGGGAGCCCTGAGTTCTGACCATCAAAGACTCGCCTATATCGCTGCCCGGCTGCCAGCTACCTATACCTCTATTTATAAAGTACTTAAGGAGTTAATCAAACGTTCTGGGGACGATCCCCTCACTTCCCTCCTAGATATAGGCGCCGGCCCAGGTGCTTCTCTCTTAGCGACTTACGATATTTTTCCAAACCTCATTTCTGCGACACTTTTGGAGAGGGATCCGGGATTTATTGCCCTTGGAAAACGGTTAACTGAGGATTTTGAAGGTATTGAACAGACTTGGGTCTGCCAAGACGTCACCCAGCAGTGGAAGGTTTCCCCT
>JAHFTO010000059.1 GCA_023269355.1 Chlamydiota bacterium
AAAATGGCGGTTTTTGAATGGGGCTATATATATAAATTATTTACTATTAATGACTTAAGTTGTTAAAAAAAATAAATTATTATTTCATGGTTTTTACTTCAAAATAATATCATTATTTGATAGAATAAATATTATAAACGATATAAAAAGTCTAACAAAAGGAGATAAAATGACGTTTGTTTCAAAAAATAATAAATCTTCTGGAAATAGCCCCATTCAGCACATCAGAGATGTACAAAGTCAGCCGAAGTATTCAGATTACGGAAAAAAGAAAGACAAATTTCTTTACATGGAGAATGGCATAATTAGAGAACACAACGCTAATGGCTCAATGCATTTAAGGCCAAAGCGCTCTAAAATCGCTACTTTACGTGAAGAAATTGCACAAACTTATGAAAGTGCAAGTGATAGTATCAAAAAGCGTTATTCGATTGAAATTGATAAGAACGCGTATAAATATGCTCAAGTGATCCAGGAAAAAATCAAACAAATTAACGCTGAGTTTGTGAATAGTTTGAAAGGATTGATTCTTGGTTTTTTCGGTATAACACATATTATACCAGAGCTCGATATGGATTTGATTAATACAGTGAATAACAATAATACAGTCCGAAAAGTAGATAAGTAATAGAATCCAAAATCAAACGATCCTCTTTTTAAGCCATCAGTTTGCCAACATCGGCAAACTGGTGGCTTATCATTTTTCCCCTTAATCTTATATTCCCAGAGCCTTACCCCCCATAATCATCACCCCAAAAAATGCCTCTTTTTGGTATATAGGGCTTTTTAATCAATAGCCCTCCACCAAGAGTCCTTCCATATGCCCCTAGAGTCAAAACGAGAACAGATCATTTTAGGCATAGATCCAGGGACGAGGATCACTGGCTATGGGGTCATTAAAGCATGCCATCCCCACATCACACCCATTGATTTTGGCTGCATTAGGCCGCCGGTCGATCTCGAGCTGCCGGGAAGGTACCTAGCGCTCTTTAATGCCCTAGAAAAACTGCTCGATCTGTATTCTCCAGATGCTGTAGCTGTAGAAACACAGTTCGTCCATAAAAACATCCAGAGCGCCATGAAGCTGGGAATGGCCCGAGGCATGGTGCTAGTGACTGCTGCGCGCCGAGGCATCCCCATTGCCGAATATACGCCTAAAAAAGCAAAACTCGCTGTCGTCGGCAATGGCAACGCAAGCAAATCTCAAGTGCAAACCATGATCCAGCTCTTGCTTAAATTACCCGTATTACCTGAACCTGAAGATGCAGCCGATGCTCTGGCTCTTGCTATTTGCCATGCCAATTCACTAAGCTACTTAAAAAAGGTAGAACTATGTACGAGTTCATTAAGGGGAAATTAATCGAAGCAACACCTTGCAAAGCAGTTGTTGAGACCCAAGGCATTGGTTTTTGTCTGCTGATTCCTTTTAATCATTTTGCAAAGCTCCCCAAAGCAGGCGAGACAGTGACCCTTTTTACGAGTTTTGTCGTTCGGGAAGATTCTCAAAAATTATTCGGATTTCTGACACGCCATGAAAGAGACCTCTTTGAAAGCCTGATCGAAGTTTCTGGAGTAGGGCCTAAAACGGGACTCTGTTTAGTGGGCCATATGGAAGTAGGAGAACTTCAAGCAGCGCTTAGCCAAGGCAATATACAACGCATTTGCAAGATCCCAGGCATCGGCAAAAAAACAGCGGAAAGACTTGTTGTTGAAATGCGAGATAAGATGAAAAAAGAGATCGGCGCCTCTTCCGTGCATCCTTTGCAAGGCTCCCAAGGTCAGCAAGGCGTTGTGGCAGATGCCATCTCAGCGCTCATCAATCTGGGATATAATAACCAGCAATCGCAGAAAGCCATCCAAGCTGCTTTAGAAAAGACACAAGGCGAACCAGAACTCGCCAAGCTGATTACTGCAGCTCTGCGTCAAATTTAGTAGGAATGTCTTAAGAAAATTATGCGCGTATTCTAGATGCAGTTTTTCTTCTTGTTAACCTTCGTGGTCTAGAAGACTTTACTCTTCGAACTGATTTCGATATTGGTTTTCCCATTTTATAGAGCACGTCGGGGCATAAATCTACACCGTTGGGCCAAGCAATTGATATCCCGTCACATCGCACTTGTTTAAAATAGTCAATGTCTCGAAGAGGCACGAACCGATTTTTTGCTTTTTTCAGCAGATTCCCTAAATCCACAATCTTTACACTTTTGTCATCAAAGTGCAGTTCTATCTTGTAATCGCTTAAATATTTTGCTTTTTTGATAATGTGCAACATAGCATTACCTTAATGGATCGATTTTATGCGCATCTTTTCCAGCAATAAGCGCTTTCCAATTATCCATCAATTCTTTTTGATGCAAAAGAGTCCATGCTGTTACAAAAGTAGCTTGCTTTGACGGGAAACGACCATCAATCATCTGTCCAGTTTTGATGCTGAAAGTAGCCTTAAAATTCTGATAATAAGCATGAAAATGAGGTGGGGCATGGTCATCAAAATACATTCTGATAATAATCCCCAAAAACCTGCAAATTTCTGGCATATTTCCATCTCAAGTTAAATCACAGTATAAAGGTTAGCACTTTTACGCCATAGATTTAAACTTCTTATTCCATAGACACTGAATAAAAATTTTACTTGCTTGTTGTACTTCGGATGTATGTCTTTACAGAGACTATTTCTAAGTCCGATACTCAGAAATAAGATTGGCAACAAGTGCGCTCCATCCAGTTTGGTGGGAAGCTCCCAGGCCTCGGCCCGTATCACCATCGAAATATTCGTAAAACAACACATAGTTGTTCCAAAGAGAATCGCTGACAAATGGAGATTGCTGACCGTATACGGGACGAACGCCGTTTTGATTGCGCGCAAAAATAGTGATCAACCGATCCGCAAAAGATTTGGCCATCGCGCGTAAATCTACAGGCGGCTCGTTTCCAAAAGAAATCTTAAAGTCATCTCCAAACGCCTGAGCAAATTTATTCAGCGACACTGTGAATACGTAATTGGGAACCGTCCAGATAGGACCTCTCCAATTAGAATTTCCTCCTTTGACCCGATCGATCGATTCGGCTGCTTCATATCCCACGCGGCGTCCTTCGTAAACAAAGGGATTTTTCTCATGAAATTTGGATAAACTGCGCAGCCCAAAGTCGGAGCGGAACTCATCAGGATTCCAGATGTATTGCAAGATCCCCTTAAGGTGATTTTCATCGACAAGAGTGCACACATATCCTTTCTTGTTTTTCCTCTGAATCGGAATGACACAATCTTGCGTCAGCGATTTGCGGTGTTTGACAAACCACTCAAAGTTGCGTTTAAACTCTGGGAATTGTTCGAGCTCTTCCTCATCGACAATTTCTACGGCAAATAGCGGAATCACTCCAACGAGTGAGCGTACGCGGAACTCCGAAAAGCGCCCATCGGGATAGGATAACACATCGTAAAAGAAATGATCCTGCTCGTTCCAAAGACCGTAGTTTTTATTGCCCATTTTTTTCATCGCATCGGCGATGTAGACAAAGTGCTGGAAGAACTTCGTTGCCATGGATTCATAGCCCGTCATGGTCTTGGCAAGTTCTAAGGAAATGCGCATCAGATTCAGACAGAACATAGCCATCCATCCTGTGCCATCGGATTGCTTGAGCACTGCACCACCCATGGAAACTTGCGATCTGTCAAGCAGTGCAATGTTGTCCATTCCTAAAAATCCGCCCTCAAAGATGTTGTTTCCTGAGGAATCGACCTTGTTAACCCACCATGAAAAATTCATCAGGAGTTTAAGAAAACATTTTCTGAGGAACTCATCGTCTCCCTTGCCTTTTTGTTTGCGCTCCATCTCATAAACCTGAATGAGAGCCCAGGCTTGAACAGGAGGGTTCAAGTCGGAAAATTCCCATTCATAGGCAGGGATAGCGCCATTGGGATGCTGAAACTGATCAAATAGCAAAAGCCAAAGCTGTTCTTTGGCATATTCGATATCCACCAGTGCCAAACTCACACACTGAAAGGCGTGGTCCCATGCCGCAAACCAAGGGTATTCCCATTTATCGGGCATGGATAAAATCCGCATCGAATTCAAATGGCGCCAGTGGACATTGCGGATCCCTTTGCGCGACTCCGGCGGTTTGTAATAGGTATTGTCACCTTCGAGCCACACATTCACATCGTAAAGATAAATCTGCTTGGCCCACATCATTCCAGCTAAGGCTTGCCTTTGGATCAAACGCTCATCAGGAGTTGCGTTTTTAGGATGGATGGTGGAATAAAATTCATCCGCTTCGCTTTTTCTGTTTTTAATGATCGTTTCTATGTCTTCCAAAGGAGATTTCATCTCCTTATCCGTGAGCCGCAAATACAAGATGACGCTGCCCCCTGGACGGATGTTTTCAAATTGGTAATGAAAACAGGCTTTGGTTCCCTTTTCTTCAGGATTTGTGGTGTCTTTATTTCCAATCACCGCCTCATGAAAGGCATCTTTGACATACTTTTGGCCTTTGGCATCTTCGTTGTTGGTAAACAAAGGCTTTCCACCCAGTGATGCATACAAATAGCGCTTGCCGAGATGGTAATCGCTCTGAAGCTGCGGAGGAGAAAGCAGTTTTTGATCGTCTGCTAAGATGCAAAGCGCGGAATTTCCTTGCGTGCGATTAACAATTTGAGGCTCTGGAGCACGCTCATCTCCCCAAGCCCACTGATTGCGGAACCAAAGATGGGGTAAAATGTGCAGCGTGGCTGCTTGATCTCCGCGATTAAATGCTTCAATGCGTATGCAAACATCCTCTGCAGAGGCTTTGGCGTATTCGATAAAAATATCGAAATAGCGATTGTTCTCAAAAACCCCCGTATCGACAAGTTCGTATTCAGTGTCGTGTGTGCCTCTTTTGCTGTTTTCTATCCTAATTTTCTCGTAGGGGTATTCTGCTTGGGGATATTTGTAGAGATACTTCATGTAGGAATGCGTCGGCGTTCCATCGATGTAAAAGTAACACTCCTTCACATCTTCGCCATGATTACCCTCTGGCGTCGAAAGACCATAGAAACGCTCCTTCAAGATCGGATCTTTCCCATTCCAAAATGCAGGCGCAAAAACAAGAACCTGATAGCGGTCGCACCATCCTGCGATCCCATCTTCTCCCCAGCGATAGACTTTTGATTTGGCGGCTTCAAAAGGAAAATAGCTCCAAGGATCGCCATTCGCACTGTAGTCTTCTCGTACTGATGCCCATGCTCTTTCCGAGACATAAGGCCCCCATTTCTGCCAATGAGGAACATCGCCTACCACTTTTTCAGCCAACCGAGAATGCTCTTTGGTTTTCATCATCCGCACCATTTAAGATATTCCCTAACCTATAATTAAATATTTCAATTCATGCAACGTCATCATTGTCATTCACTCCAAAATAGGGTATACTGCTTGCAATATGGAATACGTTCATCGCCCCTATCAGAAAGGAGAAACCATTGCCGCTATTGCCACTCCTCCAGGAGAGGGCGGTGTGGCTGTCATCCGCATTTCTGGAGATGAAGCTCTTTCGGTTGCCGAAAAGGTCTTCTCCGGGCCTATCCGCTCGTATAAAACCCACACGGCCCATTTTGGTAAAATCCTTGATTCTGAAGGCAATATCATCGATGAAGCCCTAGCTCTTGTGATGATCTCCCCAAGGTCTTACACAGGCGAGGACACCGTCGAAATCCACTGCCATGGCGGACGCCTAGTCAGCGGCAAGGTGCTCGAAGTGATTTTAAAAGCAGGAGCAAGGGCCGCTCAGCCGGGAGAATTTACCTTCAAGGCCTTCATCAATGGCAAGCTCGATCTTGCCCAAGCAGAGGCTGTGCAAGAGCTCATCGGCGCAAAAAATGACCTCGCGATGGAAATCGCCGAGCAACAGCTGCAAGGAAAAATTTCTAAAAAGATCCTCTCTTTCCAAAAAAATCTTGTCGATATCGCCGCCATCTTAGAAGCCTGGGTTGATTTCCCCGAGGAAGATTTAGAATTTGCAACGATGGACGAAGTAGTCGATCATTTGAAGCAAACGCTCCAAGAAATGCAGCAATTTCTTCGCACCTTTGACGATGGAAAAATCGCAAGCCATGGCATTTCTCTTTGCTTAGCAGGAGCTCCTAACGTTGGAAAATCCTCTTTGATGAATGCGCTCCTTGGCAAAGACCGCGCCATTGTCACAGAGATTGCTGGCACAACGCGCGATCTTCTCGAAGAAGAGATGAAGATCGGCAATCTCCATTTCCGACTCATTGACACAGCAGGCATTCGCTCCACAGAAGAAATCGTCGAAAAAGAAGGAATCCGCAGATCTAAGCAAGCAATGCAAAAATCCGATGTCATTCTTCTTGTCCTCGATGCATCGCGCGGACTTTGTGAAGAATCCCAAGCACTCCTTTACTCCGCTCCCAAAGAAAAAACACTGCTCATTTGGAATAAAATTGATTTACCAAATAGTGAGGTGCTTGAAACCGATTTTCCTTTCACTACAGCCGTATCCGCTCAAGAAGGAACCGGTCTTGAAGATCTTCAGCATAAGCTGGGTCAACTTATCTGGCATAAAGGTCCTCCAAGCAAAGAAGAAGTTGTGATCACCTCCTTGCGCCACGCCCAAGCTCTTGCAAACGCGATTCAAAGCTTGCAAACTCTCATCGATGGGTTGAGCAGTGGAGTATCTCCTGAATTTCTTTCTTCCGACATGCGCAAAGTTCTCAGCGAACTCGGAATCATTATTGGCACAAACATCACAGAAGATGTCCTCACCGCTATCTTCTCCAAATTTTGTATCGGCAAATGAAAGCTAAAGAAATCCAAAAAATCCTCGACGACCTATTTCCCAATCCCTCCATTCCACTCAAACACTCCGATCCTTACACCCTACTCATCGCTGTGCTTCTTTCCGCTCAATGCACTGACGCACGGGTCAACCTGGTCACTCCCGAACTCTTTGCGCAAGCGTCCACTCCCGAAGAGATGATCCAGCTGACGATTCCAGAAATTACTGATTTCATCCGCACCTGCGGCCTGAGCAACACCAAAGCCAAAGCGATCTGGAATTTGTCCAAGATTCTCATCGAAAAGCACAAAGGCAAAGTCCCCGCTTCCTTTGCCGCTTTAGAAAAGCTGCCCGGCGTCGGCCACAAAACAGCATCCGTTGTGATGTCGCAAGCGTTTCATCAACCTGCTTTTCCCGTCGACACGCACATCCATCGCTGCGCCAAGCGCTGGGGACTCAGCTCTGGGAAAAATGTG
>JAHFTO010000001.1 GCA_023269355.1 Chlamydiota bacterium
AAAGCGGTAGAAAAGTTTGAATACCGCCGAGGCTATAAGTTTTCTACTTATGCGACTTGGTGGATTCGTCAAGCGGTGACACGAGCAATTGCAGACCAAGCCCGCACGATCCGAATTCCTGTTCACATGATCGAGACGATCAATAAAGTGTTACGCGGCGCTAAAAAGTTGATGATGGAAACTGGCCGCGAGCCAAGCCCAGAAGAATTAGCAGCGGAACTTGGGCTGACCCCAGAGCGCGTCCGTGAAATTTATAAGATCGCTCAGCATCCCATCTCTTTGCAAGCAGAAGTCGGAGATGGCGGAGAGAGCCAATTTGGCGACTTCCTCGAAGATACCGGCATAGAGTCTCCCGCGGAAGCAACCGGGTATGCGATCCTTAAAGACAAGATGGGCGAGGTTCTATCTACACTCACCGATCGTGAACGCACCGTGTTGATCGAGCGATTTGGTTTGCTCGACGGCAAGCCAAAAACTTTGGAAGAAGTAGGCGTGCGTTTTAAAGTAACACGCGAACGCGTCCGCCAAATTGAGGCAAAAGCGCTTCGCAAAATGCGCCACCCCACACGCGCAAAACAATTGCAGGCCTTCTTAGATCTTCTCGAAGAAGAATAGGCTTAATTTCCAAACACTCTCTTAAGAAGACTGCTGTGACCGCAACTAACTCAAAAAGCCAGCTTCTTTCTCTGATTTTTTCCAAAGATGGTCTTTTAAGCCGCGCTCTGAAAAATTTCGAAGAGCGCATCGGCCAAAAAGAGATGGCTGAAAAAATTCTCGAGGCCTATGAAAATGACGCCATTGCGCTCATTGAAGCAGGAACAGGAACGGGCAAGAGTTTAGCGTATCTGGTTCCCGCCGTCTATTGGGCTCTCAAGCACCAAGAAAAGACCGTCATCACGACAAACACCATTGCGCTTCAAGAACAACTCCTTCATAAAGACATTCCCTTTCTTCTAAAAACAATGGATATTGAGATCAAAGCATGCCTTGTCAAAGGGATGGGAAACTATCTTTGTTTGCGCAAACTCCAAGAGCTGCAAGACCAGCCTCTTTTATTCTCTACAGAAGAAACCAAGGAAGTACAGGCGGTCGAGCGCTGGACGGAAAAAACAACCGAAGGATCGCGCTCTGATATCCCTTTTCCAGTCGCTCCAGCAACATGGGAGAAAGTAGGAGCCGAAGCAGAGTCGTGCAACCATGTGAAATGTCCTCACTATAAAAACTGCTTCTTCTTTAAAGCGCGCAGACAAGCAGCCGATTCTCAACTCCTCATCGTTAACCATCACCTTCTCCTTGCCGATATTGAAAAACGGCGCCGCAATCCGACACAGGAGTCGATTCTTCCCCCTTATCAACGCCTCATTGTCGATGAAGCGCATAATTTGGAGGATATTGCCCTCGAGAGCTTTGCACAGAGGTTTGACAGAGTGGCGATTTTGCGCCTTTTGGCAAGGTTGTACTCAGAAACGCATCCGGAGCGCTCTCGTACAACGCTCCTTCGCCAGGAACTCTCGGTACTTCAGATCATACCTCCTCGCCTTCTGCAAAAATTAGATAGCGATATCCCAGCGCAAAAACGCAATTGCCAAGCTGCATTAGAGACAGCTTTTGCTCATCTCATTCAATTCTTTGACACGGGATCTAAAGAAACTAAAAAAAGGATTACAGATGCAATCGTTGAAAGTCCTTTTTGGAAAGAAACCATCATTGGGGACTTAAACACACTTGCTGAAGAGCTGCAGCGCCTCTCTCAGATGCTTAAAGGTGTGCTTGATGATCTCGAAGAGTTTGAAAAAGCTTCCTTTTATGAAAAACTGTCCTTTCACATCATGGAAGTTCAGGCCATTATTCAAAGGCTTGAACTCATGGCGGCATTTCTTGAGCAGTTTACTCTCGATGAACCCAAAGAAAAAAGAGTGCGATGGTTCGAAACCGCCGGCACAAATGTTGCTCTTGTCGATGCAGCTTTAGATATTTCCTCCTTCCTTAATGAACACCTCTTTTCTCAGCAAAGAACCTCAGTTCTTTGCAGTGCAACCATTGCTACAGCGCGTTCTTTTTCCTTTTTAAAAAAGCGGCTTGGGCTTGTCGAGCACGAAGCTAAGACCAAGGAGGAGATTTTTGAGTCGCCATTTAACTATGCAGAGAGAACATTATTTGTTGTTCCAACCGATCTGCCCCTTCCTTCTAGTCCCGATTTCTTGGAAGAATGTACAAAGACAATGCACAGTGCGATTGAAATCAGCAGAGGGAGTGTATTTCTCCTTTTCACCTCTTACGATATGCTCCAAAGCTGCTACCGCGCATTGTCCCAATCAGAAATATCCACACGCTATCCCTTTCTAAAGCAGGGAGACCTATCGCGCCATCTTCTTCTCGAGCAATTTAAGAAAAAAGAAGGCAGCGTTCTCTTTGCGACAGATTCTTTCTGGGAAGGAGTGGATGTTCCTGGAGAAGCGCTTCGCTGCGTCGTGATCGCCAAACTTCCATTTTCTGTTCCCAGCGACCCTCTTTACGAAGCCTACGCCCAATCCTTAGAAAAAGAAGGGCTCGATCCTTTTTCCGATTATTCCGTGCCCCAAGCTGTCATCAAATTTAAACAAGGGTTTGGGCGTCTCATGCGCAAAAAAGACGACCGCGGCTGTGTCCTCTGTTTAGATCACCGCATCGTCAAAAAGAATTATGGAAAACAGTTCCTAAAAAGCCTTCCCGCCACGCAAACCTGCTTTGCACCGAAAGAAGAAGCGTTTAAGCAAATGCGCTTATTTTATGAGCGGACAAAAAAGCGCTTGTGATGAATATATAAAAATATGGCCCGTAGGTTAATCGATCTAGATATCCCTATCATTCAAGCTCCAATGGCTGGAGGCATTACAACTCCAGAATTAGTAGCAGCGGTTTCTAATGCCGGGGCGATGGGCTCATTAGGTGCAGGCTATATGGAACCTAATGAGATTCGTATCACGATTAGAAAGATCAAGTCGCTGACCAACAAACCATTCAACGTTAATCTTTTTATTCCTGAGCATTCCAATTCAACATACGATCTCTCTCTCATAAACAAGCTTTTACTTCCTTTATGGCAGGAACTATCAGACGCGCCTTTTGAAACTGCTGATTTTAAACCCCCATCTTTCGACGATCAGATAGCGGTGATTTTAGAAGAGAAAGTTCCTGTTTTCAGTTTCACTTTTGGTATTCCGCCCTCTTCAATTATTGAGCGTTTCAAAACTCAAGATACTTTGATAGTTGGTACTGCAACCTCTCCTGAAGAAGCTGAAAAACTTGAAAATGCTGGGGTGGACGCGATTGTATGTCAAGGACAGGAAGCTGGAGGGCATCGTGGAACTTTTTCTTCGCAAGACTCCCTTTATGGTCTATTAACTCTTCTCCTTCTGACGAAGGAAAAAGTGAAGACGTCGTTAATCGCTGCAGGCGGGATTATGGATGGCAGATCAGCAGCGGCAACTTTTTTGATAGGCGCCTGTGCCGCACAACTCGGAACAGCCTTTCTCACAACAACTGAAAGCGGAGCTAGCGCAACTTATAAAGAAGCCCTTTTAAAAACACCTCATCTTCCAACTGCTCTAACGAATGCCTTCACGGGAAAAACAGCCCGAGCGATCGTCAATACTTTCATGCAAAAACTCGAAGGTCAAGCAATTCCACCCTATCCAATTCAGCATTTCCTTACGCACAAACTAAGGTCTCTTGCCGCACAAAAAAATCGGTCAGACTTAATGTCTCTTTGGGCTGGTCAGGGTTATCCGCTTTGTCGCCCTATCAGTGCCGCTGCGCTCGTCCATCAAATTGTCGAAGAACTCGAAAGGATACTATAATCATGCAAAACGTATTAATAGCTGTTTTGGAATATACCAAATCTTTAGATGAAGTGGATGTTCTCCTCTCTGAACACCGTCGATATCTTCAAGACTTGCTTGACCAAGGAAAGCTCCTTATATGTGGAAAGCTGCAGCCAAGAACAGGAGGTGTGATCATTGCGAAAAACATCTCGCGAGAAGAATTTGAAAAAATTTTAAAAAATGATCCATTTACTAAGGTCAGTAAGCATACGATTATCGAGTTTATTCCTAGTCTATATGATGACTGCCTGAAAGAATTATTTCAGTAATTTCTCTAAATTCTTCATGCCCGAGCAGCCTCTTGATTTTCACTTAATTTTCATCTATAATCTTAAGCTTACTTTACGATGAGATGACCTATGTCAAAAAATAAAATTTGTCTTGCCAGTGATAATTGGGCGCCGGCCCATCCTTTAATTTTAGATGCAATTACTCAAGCCAATGAAGGCTACGCTCCTTCGTATGGATCTGACGCATGGACCGAGGAAGCACAAAATCTCATCCAAAACGTCTTTAAGAAGAAGTGTAAGGTTTTTATTGTTCCAACAGGAACCGGATCCAATATTTTCGCGCTTAAACTCTGCTGCAAGCCTTTTGAATCCATCATTTGTACAGATATCTCTCATATTCACTATCAAGAATCGGGTGCTGCTGAAGCATTGATTGGTTGTAAACTATTGACTGTGCCGCATCAAGAAGGCAAAGCAACCCCGGAAGAAATTGTAAAAAGGTTAAAAAAGGAAAGAGCCTTTGGGAAACACTCTACCTCTCCTCGCGTTTTATCCATCACCCAATCTACGGAAGTAGGAACGGTTTATACACTTGAAGAGCTCAAATCACTTGCAAAATTCTGCAAACAAGAGAATCTGCTTTTGCATATGGATGGAAGTCGTTTGTATAACGCCGCTGTAGGTTTAGGTGTGGGCTTACATGAAATCGCAGAAGCTGCCCAAGTAGACATTCTGTCTCTCGGGGGAACCAAAAATGGATTAATTGGAGCCGAAGCTCTTGTTATTTTCAATCCACAGCTACAAGAAGGGAGTGATCATCTGCAGAAGCAAATGCTGCAGCTGCTTTCGAAAATGCGCTATCTTTCTGCGCAGTATATTCCCTTTTTCAAAAAGGACTTATGGCACACCCTAGCCACACACGCACATCAAAAAGCGCAAGAAATCGCCTCTATCATTAAATCGATTCCCAGTCTTTCCATTAGCTATCCTGTGGATTCAAATCAGATCTTATTCAAGGCGCCTGCATCATGGGTCCCGCTGATTCAAGAAAAAATCTTTTGCCACCTGTGGGATGCAGAGAAAAATGAGATTCGTTTCGTAACTTCTTGGAAAACTTCAGAGGAAGATGTGAAAGAGTTGCGATCTGTGCTTGCTGAGTTAGGGAAAAAGATGTCGTAGCTAACCATTTTCGTGACATCAAGAAAATGGTTAATTATAAGTGATTTAGTGTTCTTTCAAGCCGTCGAGGATGATTATTTATCTAAGAGAATGGAGCGTAGCGGGATCGAACCGCTGACCTCAACAATGCCATCGTTGCGCTCTACCAATTGAGCTAACGCCCCATTAAGAATCTTTAATAGTCTATTTCTTCTTGAGATTTTTCTCCACTTTAAAAAACTATTCCTTGTATTTTTAAAATAGAATACAGGTCCAATTATATGAGTTTTTTTCAACGCGTTCCTTTAGCTCCTCCTGATCCCATTTTAGGACTGACGGCTGCATTCCAAAGCGATCCGCGCAAGGACAAGGTGAACCTCGGAGTTGGGCTCTATAAGTCGGAAGATTTAACAACCCCGGTTTTGGAAACGGTAAAGCTCGCCGAAGAATTTTT
Organism: Chlamydiota bacterium; assembly: GCA_023269355.1. GTDB lineage: Bacteria > Chlamydiota > Chlamydiia > Chlamydiales > Rhabdochlamydiaceae > CAJCIW01. The sequence continues at coordinate 5,706 of JAHFTO010000001.1, forward strand.
GCTGAAAGAGGAATCGAGCAAAGCCTACCTTCCGATCGTGGGAGAAAAACTTTATTTGGATCAGATGGGGGATCTAGTTTTTGGCAGTGAGATATGGGGCCGGGAAAAGGGAAGGATTGCAAACTTCCAGACCGTAGGGGGAACCGGAGCTCTAAAAGTAGGCGGAACTTTTCTAAAAGAAGAAGCTGTTCATCCCATTTGGATCTCACAACCCACTTGGCCCAACCATCGCGGAGTGTTTTCCCATTGCGGGCTCAAAGTGGAAGAATATCCCTATTACAATAAAGAGACCCGCAGCCTCGATTTTAAACAGATCATGCTCTGTTTAGAAAAATTATCTCCCGGTTCCATTGTTTTATTGCACGCTGCATGCCATAATCCCACCGGATGCGAGCCTAGTCCATCTGAGTGGAATGCAATAAGCGATTTGTTAAGGGAAAAAAAACTTATCCCTTTTTTTGATTTTGCTTACCAAGGATTTGGAAAAGGGATCGAAGAGGATGCAGCTGTTATTCGGCACTTTGCGGAAAACGATCTTGAATTTCTCATCGCCGTTTCCAATGCGAAGAATTTTTCTCTTTATGGGGAACGTGTCGGCTGTTTATTTATCGTTGCTAAAGACGCAAAAATTGCCGATCAAATCACTTCCCGCGTCAAGCAAGTGATCCGCGTGATCTATTCGAATCCTCCGATGCATGGAGCAAAAGTGGTGGGACATATTTTAGCAACCCCTTCACTTCGAAAAAAATGGGTGGCCGAATTGGATGGAATGAGACAGCGTATTCAAAACATGAGACAATTATTTGTGCAAAGCCTCATGCAAAGAAATGGTCCGGTTGATTTTAGTTCCTTACTTAAAGGCAGCGGAATGTTTAGTTTTACAGGTCTGCATAAAATTCAAGTCGACCGTTTGAGAGAGGAATATGGAATTTATATGCCAAGCGATGGACGGATCAATGTCAGCGGGTTGACTCAAGCGAACATCCCTTTTGTCGTCGATGCCATGATGGCTGTCATTGAAGGTAAGACCAATGCGTAGAGTCAATTACCGACCCTACATATTCTTAATTGTTTTCTTTTTATGTGTGATGAGTTTGCCGACAAATGGGGCAGAAAGAATTCGTTCTGTATTCGTTTGTTCTTTTGCTCCCTGTTGGAAAGGATTAAATTTTCTCAAAGAGAAATCGGTTTTTTTGTTTACTCTTCCATTTGCCTCGGGGTTTCGAGTTCCCGACAAAACACTCGAACTAGATCGCTTGTCCCAGGAAAATCTACTGCTCAAATCCCAAATTGACAATGTGAGAGATTGGCTACTGAATGAAGATAGAATCGAGGAAGTGACTGCGCGTTATAAAGCGTTGGCCCAATATTCGTCTCAAGGAGATTATTTCAAACGAAGAGCGAAAGAGTTGTGCAAGGCTTTAGATTTACAGATCAGCTCTCTTCCCGCCAAGGTCATTTTCCGCGAACCTGCCTCCTGGAGCAGTACATTTTGGATCGACATCGGTGAAAACGATAATGATAAAATCGGCATGAAAGTGGTGGGAAAAAATAGCCCGGTTCTTTTAGGCACTTCGATCGTTGGCGTTGTCGAATATGTGGGTAGCGGACGATCCCGCGTTCGGTTGATTACCGATAGCAGATTAGCTCCTTCTGTAAGAGCTGTGCGGGGAAGCGAGCAAAATCGTTATCTTCTCGAACACCTCGAGCTTTTGATCTTTGCCTTAGAGCGCAGAGACGACCTTTTCTCTTCCGCGCAAGAGAGCAAATCAGCGGCACATGTTCTCTATCGCTTGAAACAATCACTGCAAGAAAAGTCAGGGGATCTCTATCTCGCCAAGGGAGAGCTGCGAGGAACGAGCAATCCATTATGGCGATCAAGAAGCCAAGTCTTAAAAGGGATCGGATTTAATTATGATTTTCCAGACGCTGAAGGTCCCGCGCGCGATTTGCGCTCAGGAAAACCCTATGGAACCTCTTCTAAAGAAAACCCAGTGCAGTTGCTTTGTCCTGGAGATCTTCTTGTGACAACGGGACTTGATGGGATCTTCCCTCCGGGATTTCGAGTCGCCATCGTTTCTTCTGTTCAGACCCTCAGAGAGGGTGCTTCTTCTTATGAGATCGAAGCTGTGTCCACAGCCGGCAATCTTGATGAACTTTCCCACGTTTTTGTACTGCCACCGATTTAGAGAGTGCCGTTAAAATAATCCCAAAAATCTACGAAGCCTTATTTCAACGACAGTCTCTTAAACTCTTTGACTGGGATTAACAGGAGCGGTAGGTTCAGGAGAACTAAAAATACTTTGAAACAGACAACTTGCAAGCCCTAAGAAACCCACTGAAGCCGCAAGGGTTCCGGTAGCCATTTCGGGAGAAAATGGGAAGATGGTAACCCCAATGGCTAAACCTCCAAGCCCAGCGATTGTCAGAAGGGAAGCCATAATCACTTTACTGACTTTTTGAAGCGTTTGCATCGCTGGAGAAGAAGGGTCGATCACCGGCTGAGCATTTGCATTCTGAGGCTGATTGTTCTGGGTAGGATTAGAAACTGTAGTCATAAATACCTTTTTAAAACAGAAGTATTATATTTTAAGACTAATTAACTGTCTTCTTATTAATTCTGGAGAAATTTCTTTTCCAAAAGCATGGTTATAAACTTTTTTTCTTTGTTCGGAGAATCTTGTAGAACATTCTTTTATACTCGAGGTCAAAAACTTCTCTGACGCTCCTTCCGAAGGAATTGTGAGACCACAAGTCTGCAGAGGAGAGACTGCGGAATGGTTGAAAAAGTACAATGGTTTGTCAAATGCAAGAAAGTCATACCCAATAGACGAATAGTCCCCTAAATAAAGATCGCAGCGAGCAAGAAGCGGATAGATCGGCGGAAAGTCGGTCAAAAAAACAACGCCAGGATGATCTTCATAACGTGCCATAATGTGATAGGTGTGGGCGGGATGATCCTCAATCAAAAAGGGATGAAGCTTGATCAAGAGATTGTAGGAGTTAGAAAGTTCTTGGATTATCCGATCCGTATGCTCGAAAAAGGAAGTGGGGTTTTCTCGATCATTCCATGTGGGAGCGTAAAGGATGGTGGGCTTTTCAACTTGAAATCGAGAAAACACTTTCTTTTGAGCCAAAGCATCAAAAAATGGTTTGTGTTTTAGATAATAGGGATAGCGGTAATTTCCCGTTCTAACGATATGGCGGATCTGTTTGGCTGCACCATTTTTTTGTAACAGATCATGGAGGTGGTCGCCATACACCAGAGAAATATCCTGGTCGACGTGCTGACCCAAACTGTGGCCTTTGTCCGAGTTGCCATGGGGACAAAACACAAAACGCATTGTCTTGCCAAACAAGAGCTGGATGAAAGGCTTCAGCTGGGCTGCAAAAAACTTCCCCGTTTCAAATAGGGTATCGTAATTGCACGCAAGATGTTCCATCGTCAGTTCATCCAATCCCATAAGTTGGGCTTTCAGATCAGGATAAAACTCTTGCGATAGCAGTAAGTTCCTCTCATCCGTCACGATCAGGGGAATGTCTAAGACCGCACTTAAAACGCCGAGGTGATCCAAATGAGTGTCAGGACCAGTAAGAATGGCTACATTGCGCATTAAAAAAAATCGAGCTCCCTTTCTGGAAACGAGGAATAAAGATGCACGATTTCTTTCTTCAGCGCTTCTAAAGGTTTTGGGTGGCCAAATGCATAGGCATACACTTCTTTTCTCACTTCTGAGAAGTTACGCAGCTCGAATTGAAAATAGTTGGCAATAACGGTGTGAATGTCAGCATATTGCTCTGGCTTTATTTCAATCCCACAGCGAAAGAGATAAAGACCCGCATCATTTTTACTATCGCGCACAGTCTGATTGAGGAAAAATAGCGGCTTGTCAAAAGAAAGAAAATCATACCCAACAGATGACATGTCGCCAATGTAGAGATCGGCAAGATTCAAAAGCGCGTAGATGGGAGGGAATTCCTTAAGAAATAGAACGTTTTGCTTACTCTGATAGGCTGCAATCAGATCTTCGATCAAAAAATCTTGCTGCAGAGTCAAGTTGGGATGAAGTTTGATGATGAGGTTGTATTCCGATGGCAATGTTTCGATCAGGGGTTTGGTCGCATCGAAAAAAGAAGTCGACTTTTCATAATCTTGCCAAGTAGGCGCATAAAGAAGTGTTTTTTGCGCTTTAGGCAGCTTGCGCATGATCTCCCTTTCTGCTATTTGATCGTAAAATTCTTTATGTTGAAGATAGTATTGATAGCGGTAGTTCCCGGTAATCACATGCCCTTTCAGTTGATCGAATACTCCCTTACGCTTAAACGTTTCCACCATCTGTCTGCCATACAAAAGGGCAGCCTCTTCCTTCTTCAGCGCTTCCATATAGAAAATCGACTCCCCCTTATCGGAATTCCCATGGGGACACCAGATGGCGCGGATCCGTTTTTGCATCAGTTTCTGAGGAAGAAAGAAGACCTCGTCGAAAATGTCCCTGGGCATAGAGTAGAAAATGATATCGAAGTGAGACACCAAGTACTCGCTGATCGCAAGGTAGTCAAACAGAATCACCTCGAGGCCGGGATAGTAGCGCTTGGCAAGATCGCAAAGTTTGTCCTCTGTGACGATGAGAGGGATACCCATGAAACTGCAAAGAGGACCCAAATGGTCGAGATGGTGCTCATCAGGTCCGTAAATCAGACCAGCGGCAGAAAAGTCGTGGGTCATGGGTGGCGATCCCTTTGTAAAGCAGTTTTACATCCTATTTTATGATGTTAATGGTTGCAATAGAAGCTTTTCTTTTAGGGCGGTTTTGTGCCGAAGGCTGGGCGTTTCCAGTCAGGCTTAAGTGATCGGTAAGCCTCTGATTGTGAGTGTGCTGCCTGCTCATTCTCTCAGTTAATGCCATCAGTTGGTCACTGAGCGAGAGGATCTCTAAACTGATCGCCTCATCAGGAGGAAGGATTTCATCTAAAGAGGCAGTTTGATCCTCGTTCGATGCCATTTTTCGAATCTTTTCTGTCGTTTTTTGCCGGTTTAAGCGCAGTGCGCTCAAGGTTTCAAGCATAGGAGAACGCATTTGTAAGATTTGATTGAGACTGCCCGCGTCGTGAAGCATTAAGGAGACCTCTTCTTGGTGCATATTAGACAGCAGCTCTCTTGTCAGCCGAATCTCTCTTTCCAAACTATCTCTAAGCGCATTGTGCAATGTCTGCCAATTTTCGGGATTCTCCATACTTACCTCTTATTATTAGTGGGTGCTTATAGGTAGGTTGCAAGAAGCGTGCCAGTTGTTCTAAATAGAACAGCTGAGTATGTTGAATGGAAAAAATTGCCACTTCACTACGAACTATGAAGCAAAAAATTCCCTTTGAAGCAGATTCCCTGAAAGCTTGGTTTCTCGAAGAAGCCCGAGATCTTCCCTGGCGGAAAAACCCCTCTCCATACGCCGTTTGGATCTCAGAGATCATGCTTCAGCAGACCCAAGTCTCCGTTGTAGAAGGATACTTTCAGCGTTGGATGCAGAAATTTCCGACGGTGGAACATCTCGCTGTGAGTTCTTTGGACGAGGTGATGAAGATGTGGGAAGGGCTCGGCTATTACTCCAGAGCTCGCAATATTCATGCCGGAGCGCGCTTTATCGTCGAAAACTATCAAGGAATAATGCCTTCTACAAAAGAAGAGCTCGCTCAGATCAAAGGATTGGGCCCTTATACGATTGGAGCGATTTTAAGTTTTGCTTTCCATCAAAAAGTTCCCGCCGTTGATGGCAACGTCATTCGCGTGCTGACAAGATATTTTAATATCGCAGATGATGTGCAGAAATCGGCAACTCTTAAAAAAATCTGGGCGCTAGCCGAAGGGATTTTACCCGAAAACAAACCTTGGCTCATCGTCGAAGGACTGATCGAACTTGGAGCTGTCGTTTGTAAGAAAGAAGCCCAATGCTGGGCGTGTCCTTTGCAGCAAACCTGTGCAGCCTTTGCAGCTGGCACACAAGCAGAGTTGCCAAAAAAAGGGAAAAAAGTGGAAATTGCTTCTCTTTTGCGGGATGTTTTTGTGATTTCTCATGAAGGAGATTTATTGGTTAAGAAGGGAGAAGATGGAAAAGTAATGGCAGGGCTCTATGAGTTTCCTTATACAGAGCGCAAAAAAGGAGCTCGGTTTCCATTCCCTTTGAAAGCCAGAAAAGTAAGCAAGCTACCCGAAGTACAGCATAGCTTTACACGCTATCGAGTCACGCTTTATCCCACGGTATGGCAAACGGAAGAGAGGGTAAAAATTCCTGGCTACGAGTGGCTTTCATGGGAAGAGATCGAGCGGAGTCCATTTTCTGCCGGTCATAGAAGAATATTAGCAAGTTTGAGGACACAAAATGCGTATATTGCACACTGAAAGTTCTAAGGGATGGGGAGGACAAGAGATCCGCATCTTGCGAGAGGCTGAAGGAATGAGAAAGCGCGGACATGAGGTCATTCTTGCAGTTAATTCTGGAGGCAAGTTAATTCCTCGAGCCAAAGAAGCTGGATTTACTGTCTATGAGCTCTCCTTTAAAAAGGCTTTTGCTCTCAAAACCATTTACTCTCTTGTTCAAATTTGCAAAAAACATCAAATAGACATCATCAACACCCACTCTTCCCTCGATGCATGGCTTGGCGGAATTGCAGCTCGTTTAGCAAAAAAATCCGTCATTCGAACCCGCCATTTGTCTACGCCTATTCGCAAAGGCCTCAATAGCAAATTGCTTTACAAAGGTTTGGCCGATTTTGTCGTGACCACATCTTCTCCTATTTTATCCACAATCGGACGCCAAGCAAAACTCCCTCCCTACCGCCTCCAATGCATTCCAACAGGTATTGATCCCACAACTCTAAAGGCTGATCCTTTAAAAGCTGCTGAGTTTCGCGCGTCTCTTGGCGTGGGTCCCAGCGATATTCTGATTGGAACCGCATGTTTTGTGCGTTCGTGGAAGGGAATCCAAGATCTGCTCCAGGCTGCAACACTACTTAAAAACCGTAAAGAGATTAAATGGGTGATTGTCGGCGGCGGGCATGTCGATGATTATCGAGCAAAAATCCCAGAACTGGGCCTAAACGGTATCGTGACATTCACAGGTCATTTAGAAGTGCCATACTCTGCCATCCGCGCCATGGATATTTTTGTTCTTCTTAGCACAGCGCATGAAGGGGTTTCCCAAGCGAGCTTGCAAGCAGCCTACCTCGAGCGACCGCTGATCACAACAACTGTGGGTGGTCTTCCTGAGGTGTGTCTCGATGGTCAGACGGGATATGTTGTACCGCCTTTCTCTCCAGAAAGTGTTGCAAAAGCCGTTGCAAAACTAGTCGATAACCCGACTCTGCGAGCACAATTTGGTGTCCGGGGCAAACAGCTCGTCGAGGAAAAATTTACTCTGACCCATACCCTCGATGAGATGGAAAAGGTGTATACCCAAGTGAGCCCAAAAGTTGGTCGATTTTCGATTCTTTAGCTTTATTTTTTTTGTTTGTGATTATTATATTCATGAATTGCAAAACTATCGCGATTTGGAAACGACAACATACATTTCTCACAAATTTTATGAATTTTATGCAAATGTTTTGAGGCGATTTTTCTGGATGCATAAACTTTACCCTGCTGTGAGCAATCGGTTACAGGGCAAAGACGCTTCTGTAACATGTCATTGTACCGACTCCAATCTTGATCTGATAGATTAGGTATAGCATTCCCTTCATCATTATTTACTAGATCAGGGAGTTGGGCTTCTTCTAACTTCTTGTGAACAAAGAATATGACTGAAAGTTTTACTCCTTGTGTTAAGGGGGTATTTCCATGGATCTGATGTTTTCCATCAAATACAACGACATCGCCAGCTGCTAATTCTAACGCAAGATTATATTCAGGCAGTAGTAATTTTCCTCCTTCAAAGTCATCACCTAAAACTGCGAAAAACTCATGTCCTTGCTCAGCATGAGACTTATCTGTATGGCATGCTGTTTGGCTATCATTCGTTTTTTTCGCTTCAGTGTTTGGTTCTCCGCGATTAAATTGGGCGTGCGTGAATACTGAATTTCCGATACGACGGTTGCAGCGTGTGACAATTTGCTCTTGGGCTTGATGCCACTCAGGTGCAACGATGGAGTAATAATCAGACATTTCATTAAAAAATGGCTCTATTGTCTCTTTAAAAAGGGGGTATCGCGACGTAATTTCGACATTGTATCCAGCATGTTCTTTGTTCTTTCCTGCAATGTTAAATCCTATTGTTGTCGATTTGATGGGATTAGTTCTTCGATAACTTCCATCTCGTACGTGAGCTGCATCGGTCGTCTGTATAGGTCCATTTTTGCTAATTCGTTCACGAGCCGCTTCACTCATTTTTGCTAAATCAAATGGGCCAGCTGCGTCACCCCCCTGTGTATTTGTGAGGGGAATATTTTTTAATTTTATAGTCAAAACTTGCACTTTTTCTTTTGGAAGAACACCTTTCAAAAAGTATGCGATAGTTACTCCAGTTTGGCTATCGACTATCTTTGAGTCGGAAGTTAAAATGAGAGTATCAGCTCCCACAATGGGATATTGTCCTAATTCTATCTGAACATTACCCTTAGCCACTGAAACGGTTGGTATGTTGTTCATACGTTCTTGCAATAAGTGATGCTGTTCTATGGGTATATTGAGAGGAGCTTTGCTAGATGTCGGGACGTTTTGAGAAGGGGAGTTTATTATTTCCCCAATGTCATCTACAGTTTCCTCCGAATCCTCATAGTTGTTTCTCGGTGGGTTGTTTATGCTCTCTTGCGGTAAGTAATGCTGATCTGCGGCAGTATTGAGAGGAGTTGTGCTCGATGTCGGGACGTTTTGAGAAGGGGTGTTTATTATTTCCTCAATGTCATCTACAGTTTCCTCCGAATCCTCATTGTTGTTTCGTGGCTTCTTGTTAGTTGTATGGTCGTCTATTCGTTTTCTTTTTAAAGAAGAGGTGTTGGCAGGTTGGGAGGAATTATTGTTTGTTCGTATGTCAGAGTTTTCGAAGGGTGCTGAAACTCCATTATGGGCAGTTTCAGTCCGTAAATTATATATGTAATTGAGCTGATTCATGTAGTTTTGAAAACACATCGAAATTTGGTGTTGATAATTATGATGTGCTTGCGCGAGCATATTATTTATATCGCTATTTTGTGTGATATTGCGATCCAGTCCCAATGGCTGAGTATTGATATTTTGCTGTTGGATATTATTGATTGTAATTGGTGGTGGAAACATTAACATCTCCTGTATTATATAGTTTATAAGTGAAAGACAGATAATTTATTGCTTTATGTTAAATATATTTTAATGCTTCATTTCGTTTAATTCCAGTTGAATTTTGTTAATCCGCGGCAATTTTAAAAAATCCACCTATCTCTTTTGCAAAATGTTGAGGGTCAATATTTTAGGTGTTTAGATCGCAATGTAATTTAAAACGGATCTTTCGGTGTAATTTTTTTATTATTTAATGTCCCAGTGGAAAAAGTACATAACGTACTTGCTATAAGATATTTAATGTCGATCCCTCATTCTCGGACACCACTCGCTGCGTAAATAAATTATTTTACATTAAAGCAGCTTAAGATCCTCATTTCCAATATATTGCGTATTTTATGATAATAAAATGATTGTTGATCAAGATTTGTATTTTATTATATAATAAATGAAACGAAGGAAGATTAGTAATACATCGATAAATAAATGACGGCTTTTTATGACTAATTTAACTAAATGGATTCAGAACGGCTTTAATGGAGATCTATTTTCTCCACAGTATCGAGTTGCAAATGTTCAAAACAATAGAAACGAGAAAGTGCAAGTTTTGGATGAGTCAGCTCAAGAGGAAAACTTGAGCCGAACTATTTCTGGAATTGCTATTCCGGTGCTTTTGACGCTTGGAATTGTTCTCATACCTGTTGGCGGTCATTTGATTGCTGGGGCCCTGCTTCTAGGGGGACTTTTGATTGCTGCCGGATTTTTGTGTTGGTTCGCAGCTGCCTTTGTCGTTAAGGTCATCGATGATCAAACAAAAGACCAGGAAAGGACGCAAGCCTTTTTTGCTCAAAAATCCACCCAACAGAAATACCCAGCTCACAATGATACTGTTCCTGTCTTCATACAAAAGTAACCTGAAGAACAATTTCTTACTATTTGACCCTTCCAAAAATTCTTGTTAACATCGTCCTTAAGGAAATAACCTTGAGGAACGATGTCATCAAAAGGCAATCAAACTCAATGCATACTGCAGATTGAGCATCTTCGTTTTGCTACGCACATTCGGACCATCGCATTTTTACTTTTCATTGCTACCTGTACATTTGCCTTAGGTGAAATGGACATGCACACTATGAGCACGCATGGCATGTACGGCACTTATTCCATGGAGCGCGATTCTACGGGAACAAGCTGGGCACCGTCCTCCACACAAATGCCCATGATTCTGCGCATGCCCGATGATTGGAGTTTGATGACGCAAGCAAATCTTATGGCAATCTATGATAGTCAAGGAGGGCCGCGCGGAGGAAACAAATTTTTTAGCGAAAACATGTTTATGTTCACCGCTCAAAAGGACGTTGGAAAAAGCACATTTGGGTTGCGGAGCATGATCTCTCTTGAACCAGCAACCATTGGATGCAATGGTTATCCATTGTTGTTGCAAACGGGAGAAACGTGCAATGGGAAGACACTCCTCATCGATCGGCAACATCCGCACGACTTTTTCATGGAACTAGCTGCCGTCTACACAATCCGTCTCTCAACAGCTGATTCTATGTTTGCCTATTTTGGATATCCTGGTGAACCTGCATTAGGCCCTCCTGCATTCGTGAATCGGTTTTCTGCATTTTTCAATCCAGAAGCCCCCATTACCCATCATTGGTTGGATTCTACCCATATCACTTTTGGAGTTGCGACTCTTGGATATGTCCACGACTGGTTTAAATTAGACGCTTCGATTTTTACGGGCAGAGAGCCTGATCAATATCGATGGAATTTTGATCGGCCTCGATTGGATTCGTACTGTGCACGTGTTTCGATCAATCCCAACGAGAATATTGCGGCACAAGTGAGTTATGGGTATTTGAAAAGTCCAGAGCAATTAGAACCTGACGTCAATACGCATCGTACCACAGCTTCGATCAGTTACAATAGAGCTTGGGAAAAAAGCAATTGGCAGACCACAGCTGCTTGGGGGCAGAATAGAAATTCTCCCGGGCACGTTTTAAATGGGTATCTTTTAGAATCTGCGGCAGAACTTTATCATAAACATGTTGTGTTTGGCAGAGCAGAATTCGTGGCCAAAGATGAATTGTTTCGCAAGAACCACAAAGTTTATCACGTGGGCAAGTTCGATCTAGGCTACATATTTGAATTCCCTTTTATTCCTTACACGCTTTGGGGATTAGGATTGTTGGGGAGCGCTTCATTTGTCCCCAATTCTATTCAGCATGCTTATGGAGGCACACCTTTATCTTACATGGCATTTCTAAGGATTGCATTAATCGATAAAAGAAGCAAAAGCCATAGTAATTGACCATTCCATGTATTCTTGTTAACCTAGGTTTTTAAAGAAATCATTTTGGGGATAGATGGTAGCAAGAAGCAATCATGATCAATGCACATTGCAGATTGAGCGTTTGCATTGCGCCTCTTGCGTTCAGACCATTGAAGGCAGGCTTGCAAAAATGGATGGAGTGATCAAGGCTTCCGTCAATTTTACAAGCGGCAAAGCTCTCATCGATTACGACAGCACAAAAGTTACCGAAGAAAAGATTGCCCAAACAATTACAGAATTAGGTTATCCAGCGCATAGTCACAATTCCATGCATGAACATGAGCATGGTTCTACCCGCTTACTTTTCTATCAAACTCTTGTAGCATTTCTATGCAGCGCGCCTTTGATTGTGCAAATGTTCGGCACTTTTTTACCCATATGGTTTCAGGTTGTGCTGGCATCGATTGTTCAATTGGGATGCGGTTATTCCTTTTATGTGGGGACATGGCAGGGGCTCAAGCGCTTTTCTGCGAACATGGATACCTTGGTCGTTTTAGGAACAACGGCAGCTTATGGCTATAGCTTGTATTCCGTCTTTTTTCCTGGCAGGGCCCATCTTTACTTTGAAACGAGCGCACTTTTAATTTCTTTTATTTTACTTGGAAAACTTCTCGAGGCAAAGGCCAAGGTGAGAGCGCAAAAAGGAATGCAGGCTCTGATGCGTTTGCAGCCAAAGCTGGCGCGCATCATTGTGGGTGCAGAGGTTAAAGAAGTGCCCGCAGATCAGGTCGAGCAAGGAAGTCTATTTCTTGTGCGTCCTGGAGAAAGGATTCCTTTTGATGGTGTTGTGCAGGAGGGGACATCAGGCGTTGACGAAGCGTTGCTAACGGGAGAGAGTCTTCCCGTGGGGAAAAAAGTGGGAAGTCAAATTTTTGCAGGCACTGTCAATCAAGAAGGGTTGCTTAAAGCCTCTGCTTCTCAAGTGGGCCCCGATACAGTCCTTGGCAGCATCATGAAGATTGTGGAGCAGGCTGCAGCTTCTAAAGCTCCTATCCAAAGAATCGCTGACAAAGTCACGGGAATTTTTGTTCCCGTTGTTTTACTGATTGCCCTGCTGACTTGGGTTGCATGGACATTTTTCGGGCAGAATGCTGTACATGGACTTATTAATGCAATCGCTGTTCTTGTGATTGCCTGTCCCTGCGCGCTTGGTCTTGCAACGCCAACAGTGGTCGTAGTGGCAACAGGGCTTGCTGCAAAACAGGGAATTTTGATTAAAGATGCAGGTGTGCTCGAAATAGCGCAAAAAATTCAGACGCTTCTTGTCGACAAAACAGGCACTGTGACAGAGGGCAAGCTCGCGGTCAAACAATTTAAAGTGAGCAGCGCTTTCCATTCCCAAGACTTTTTACCGCTTGTACTCGGAATTGCGGTTCTTTCTGATCACCCTGTTTCAAAAACTGTGGCGCACCATTTGCAAGAGTTAAACATCGCATCCGTTTCGCTTTCAGATTTTGTCAACTTTACAGGAAAAGGGGTCAGCGGGAAATATCAAGGCCAAACCTATTATTTTGGTTCTCCTGCTTTTCTCTCCTCAATGAACGTAGATATTTCTGAATTTGATGCGGTCTGGAAAACAGAAGTAGACAGAGTCGTCGCTCTTGCTTCGGATTCCAAAGCGCTGGGATTCTTTTTACTTTCCGATCGCCTCAGATCAGGAGCAAAATCTGCCATCGATGCTCTGCACAAATTAGGAATCAAAGTCATTCTGCTAACTGGCGATCGCAGGAGCATTGCAGAAAAAATGGCTGCAGAGATTGGCGCTGATGGATGTGAAGCGGAAGTTTTGCCTGAAACAAAATCCCAAAGAGTTCAGGAGATCAAAAAAAGGGGCGAGGTTACTGCAATGGTCGGCGATGGGATCAATGATGCTCCAGCGCTTGCTACTGCAGATATTGGATTTGCTATTGGCGCAGGCACTGACGTCGCTATGGAATCCGCTTCGGTGATTTTAATGAAATCGGAATTGATCGATGTCGCTAAGACAGTAATCTTGGCGAAGCTGTCGCTAAAGAAAATTCATCAAAATCTCTACTTCGCATTTGGTTACAACTGTCTTCTGATTCCTGTAGCTGCTTTTGGTTTGTTAAATCCTCTTCTTGCTGGAATTGCCATGGCTTTAAGTTCATTGTCTGTTGTTAGCAATTCACTTCTTCTTGCAAGACGTAGGCTTTAAGTCTGAAAAATAGTTTAGAGCCCGACCACTTGTTTGAGTTAAAAGCGGTTGCTATCTATGCTTGTTGATCTCAGGGTTCCCTTGAGATCAACAGGAGTCAATTATGATAGGCTTTACGGCTTTAAATTGTTCCGAAGTTTCCGTTCGAGAAGTTGAGTTGTTTCGAAAAGCAAATTTTGAAGGCTCTGACACCATCAGCAGTCATTTAGAAGTAATCAATCAAGTTTTTTGCCAATGTAAAAGCCAAGAGGATTTAAGCGATCTTTTGGCATTAAGCCATGTGAATAAGTACCACTATGTCCTAATTACACAATATCTGGAGTCTCGTCTTCAAGAACTCTCTAGTGAGTTAGTTATTTTACATCTACATGCAATCGAACTTTGCAGTCCCTTTGCAGTTTTTAAGTGTTGCAAAGAGATGTCCCCGCATGTGGAAAATCAAGAGGGTGTTTCGCTTTTCATCGATGAGGGGCTGACTATGGATGAGCTTGCTGATTATAGCCAAAGTCAAAATGTTCGCTTGGAGGCATCGGAAGAGATTTTACAAGCAGACCGTAAGCTTTCTAAAGAGCCGCCTCGCATTGTCATTGCTACTAATGGGGTCTTTGTAGGCAGTCGTAGTATGACTCATAAAGAACAGGAAATGCTTGTGTTTCAACATCATTGCGAAATGCTCTCTGCTCGGACGACACTCTATCTCATCCTTTGCTTACTCATCATTTCCCAGAAAGAAGTCTGTATCTATGGGAGAGAGCCTTTGACTTTTACGCGCACCTCAACGTTTGGAGGCGAACCTGATGCGAGCGCTCTTGAGAATAATTTTTTGAGCGTAGGAGGCAGTTCCCCTAGAGGAGTTCGCATTCGCTGTCATAACTTAAATTGTGGGTTCTTTGGAGCAGGGGGACAGAGGACACTGGCTTACCGCTGCCAAACGTTGTCTCTTCCCCTTAATTTCCCTCGCTCTTATGATGGTAGGATCAGATTGAAGAAGGGGGCTATGTGAGCAATCAGACAAAAGGACATTTGCCTATTGGAAGGGCCGCGTTTGCAAAAACATTTTGCGCAGATTGGATCTCTGAGCATAGTAAAATGATTTTAACATCGTTTGCGACATTGATTGTGTTGGCTATTTGTCTTTTCCAGCTTATGGGAAAGTTTTCGAGTGGAAAGTCGGATTACCTCGAAGCGCAAAGCGCCTTTAGCGCCTGGACCTCTGAAGAAGCTTTAAGTTCCAAAATCCCCTCTTCTTTGGCAAAACCACTAAACCGCCATCCTGAACTGCAAGCTAAGTTTGGTACCCATATTGCCCAAAGGCTTCTTGCCTTTGGGGAGGTCAGCAATGCAGGCAAATACGCGAGTGCCTCTTTCAAGAGATCCCAGGATTTGAAATCTCCTTACTATGAAAGATTTTCGCACAATACTTTGACTATTGCTCAAAAAAAATACCCCGTAGCCCTAGAAGAGGCTCTTCGTCTAAAATCAGATCTGGAAAAAGATGATGCTTTTTGGGAAAGCCGGGATCCGATGGTGCGCTCTGGGGCAGTGCTTTATGCTTACAATCTGGTGCGAATAGCCGCTTTGCACAGACAGCTCGGCTCTAAAGAGGGAGAGCTTCAGGCTTGGGAAGAGTTGATTAGAAATTCAGGCTGGCAAGGTCCGCCTGTGAATAGAAAGGTTTACGACCCTAATGCCTATGAATCATTAGCTCAGAATTTTACGCAGGGGGATCTCTCTCTGCTCGACTACATCGAGCAGAGAAGAAAAGAGTTGCGCTAACCTTTTTTGTTGTAGGTCTCGGCAGCGACATGGTGCATATCTTTTCCACCATGGAGGCCGAGGAGCAGGAAATACAGAGGGGGAATAAAGATCGCCAAGACGAGGAATACGATCCCGAGTACCATCTGCGTAATTTGCTCTTGCTTAAAGATGAACTTAAAGACCGATACAGAAAATTGAGCGACCTTTCCTTCCAATAAAATACCGATGACAGCACCGATTGTGACAGCAACGATAGACCAGCCAGGTCCCCACATCACAAAAGTAAAGAAGCAAGCGAGGATGAAGGCGAGGCAGAAAAAGACCTCAAATCGATGCTTTTTTGTAAATTCTTCTATTTCTTTCACAGAAACCCCTTCTTTTAGTTTCTCCTTATCCATGTACCCTCAATATTGCAATCAACGTTCTTAATTCAAATTAAAGCAATAATTTATTTTTTTAGCAAATTAATTCGGGGAAATCCTCTTTACAAATTCCTCCTTTTGTTTTTTTTTGAAATGCCCTAGACTTCACACCTCTCAATGAAGGAAATCGATCCGTGTTGATCATACCCCCTGCGAAGTTGAACATTGACAGATGGCTTGCTTTAAGTGCGAAGAGTGCGGCGTTTACTCTTGCCGCAGTCACAGCGGGCTTGGCTCTGTGTTTTTGTGTGCCTTCCAGCAAAAACACTGCGGAAATGCAGGGAATGGGATCTACGCAAAAAGGCGGCAGAGTTTTTTTCCCATACGAGTCGATTGGCAGTGGAGGGTTGGCCCTTCGCCCAAGCCATGCCTTTGGTTGGGTCTCCCGTCTGGCTAGCGAGCTGTTCCTGATTGCGTACACCAGCCGTCCAGATGTCGATGCGAAAGACGCCAAAATCCTTATCGCTTTGAAAAATGGCAAAGAACAATTGATGGTTTTGAATGAGCACAACCTCTTTTTGAGAGAAAGTGATCAGGGAAAGGGGCTTCTCTCTTCCGAAACTGAGACTGGGCTTTGGGTGAAGCCGATCCTTCTCGATAATGGCGCTGTTCTTGTCGATGCGGGGAGAAAGCTCCTATCCAAGGAAGGGCTGGAGGGGGAAGAAAGAGGGCAGTTCATTGTCTCGCAGCACGGGGGCATTCCTGCGAGTTATAACCCTACTCATCGGCTATTTTCTATAGAGCTAAAGGAAGCGCGAAGCTTTTCCCAAGACCTTTTGATCGCAAAATATGGTGGCAGGGAGTACGCTTCATGGAAAGAAAAATGCATTCTTGAGCTTACCAGCGGCTCAGCAACCTACTGCTGCTTTGTTTCAACTGGGGATTATCTCATCTACAGTGAAGGAGAGTGGCGGGTATGTGCTTATGAAGATTTAAAGGCAGATCATCCTGTCGCAAAGGTGAAAGCTGTATCAGCGAAGGGAATTGAAGTGGAGGCTTGGGATGAAACAGGATTTTATCCGCTGCACTTCAAAATATCGGCTGCTTCTGAGCCTCGCTTGCACTTTAAACCGGAGACGATGCCTTCCAAGATCCGTCTTAGAAGCGGCAAGCAGGTAAGTTGTGCGCTAGCCAAGCGGCGAGTGATTTTGAAAGAGGGGGACTGGATCCTCAAGACCTCTAATGGATGGCGGAACCTGCGAAGGCAAGAAGAGATCGAGCGCTATTTAAGCCACCGTCTTAAAGGGGAGTTGTTTATTTTTGATGCGATTGAAAAGGAGCAAGGTCGTTTTGTGATGAAAGGGCATTTATTTGATGAAACGCGAACGCAAATACTTCCATTGACATTGCCTATTGAAGCAGAGAAGCCTCAGGGGAAGACCTCTCGTAAAAGAAAACCTCTACGAGGAGGCAGATCAGAATGAAAAAGTTTTTCTTGGCATCGACGCTAATATGCCTCTGCGGGGAGATAGCCTTCTCCCAAACCATTGCCGAAAAAATGGGAAATTCTTCGAAATCTTCCGGTGGCATTGAAAACATCGACGTTAGGGTAAGAAATGTCAATGAGCAGCTGATAGCCATGCGCGATGAGCTCAAAACTTGTTACCAAAAGGCCAAACTGCTGCATGCAGAAAATGCTCCCGAGGACTCCTTTAGTAAACTCTTAGACCAGGTCAATGACTTAAGAGCCTCCATCCAAGATCAGGAAAGCCAGTGGCGCGATTCTGTCATCCAAGAATCCAAAATAGATGAAGACGGATACGCACTTTGGGATCAAGAGGAGACAACGCTTGCACAGCTGGTCATGGAATACGGCGCTCAAGATTATTTGTTCATCATTCCGCCGGAGATGGCCAATCTCAAATTGAATATGCATTCCAACGTTCCCATCCCGCGTGAATCGTGGAACGAGATGCTGGAGATTATTCTCGCTCATAACGGCATCGGCGCCAAAAAGGTGAACACCTATGTAAGGCAGCTTTACATCTTAAAACAGGACCCTTCTGCAATCCAGGCCATTGCATCCTCGCCTCAGCAGTTGCAGTGGATACCCGATCGAACACGCCTGTTTTACGTCTTTACACCTCCTGTAGAGCAAATTAAAAGCTCCTTCCAATTTTTTGAGAGATTCGCAGATCCTAAACAGACATTCCTCTATCAGATTGGACCAAAGATCGCGATGGTCTCTTCTAAAGAAGAGATCTCAAAGCTCATTGAGCTTTATCACACTGTTTGGGAAGAAGCCAGTGGCAAAATCTCTAGAGTCGTGCCTGTAAGTAAGATGGCCGTCAAGGAGATGGAAAAGATCCTGCAGTCCTTTTTCAATGAAGCGATGGAGAAGAACCGTCCACCTTTTGGGAAGCCGGAACAGGAAGGCCTCAGTATTTTTCCTCTTGCCCAAGGCAATGCCTTAATTTTATTGGGGCAAGAAGACGTTGTCGACCGCGCTGAAAAGGTGATCAAAGACACCGAAGAGCAGTTGCAAGATCCCGCCGAGATGACCGTCTATCTCTATCAATGCCGGCATAGCAATCCCGACGATCTGGCAAAGGTTCTGGAAAAAGTATACAACTCTTTATTGAGCTCTTCCACGGAAGCGAATAAAGAATTCGAGGTGAATTTTAATTCCCAGGGGCCTCAGTTTAAAGCCCCTCCCGACGGATATCCTCCTACAGTCCCCCCTCTTATCGTCGCACCAACTCCACTGAAAACGGGCAATAATGCCTCTTTAGAACTCGAGCAGGGGACAGATCATTTTATTTCCGATCCCAAGACGGGCAATCTTCTCATGGTTGTTCGAAGGGACGCTTTGCTGAAGATCAAAGATTTGCTTCGCAAACTCGATGTCCCTAAAAAAATGGTGCAGATCGAAGTGATGCTCTTTGAAAAACGGATCAAGAATGAAAACAGCTACGGCATGAACATGCTCAAGCTGGGATCCAAAAAAAATGGGATTAAGTACGAATCCGACCTGGCTCCTAAAGGCTCGGGCGTTTTAGAGTTTCTTCTGCACGGCAGAAAGTCCAAGCATTTTCCGGCTTATGACGTAGCGATGAGCTTTCTAATGACGCAAGAAGATATTCAGCTCAATGCAGCGCCATCGGTCATCACCGTCAACCAGACTCCAACGACCATTTCCGTTGTCGAAGAGATCTCTATCAACAATGGAGCAGCTCCCGTCGATACCAATAAAGGGATCGCTTTTGAAAAATCCTTTACAAGGGCCCAGTACGGGATCACGCTCAAATTGACCCCTACGGTCCACATGCCAGACGAAGAAGAGATGGACTTAAGCGGCAAAGGGTTTGTGACTCTGCAAACGGACATTAGCTTTGATACCCCTGAACATCATCATAGCGATGATCGGCCGCTTGTGCATCGGCGCCATATCGAGAATGAAGTTCGAGTGCCTGATGGCCAGACCATCATTCTTGGGGGTTTAAGGCGCAAACTGACGACGGATCATGAAGAAAAAGTTCCCTTCCTAGGCGATATTCCTGGTATTGGCAAACTATTTGGTTCGATGAAGCTGTCTAATCAGAATACAGAAATGTATATTTTCATCACCCCGACCCTTGTTTTAGAGCCTGAAGACGAGCTGATCAAAATTAGAGACGAGGAAATGAAAAAGCGCCCGGGCGACATCCCAGAATATCTGCAGCGCATGGTCGAAGCCATGGAGAAAGAGCGCAAAAGGTATTTCCACAATAGCTTTAAGAATTTGTTCGGCAGGAGCGATGTCTAATAGCCAAAAGATAAGAGGTGTTCTAGACGATCTCTTGAATGTGTTAAGGAAGAAAGCCGTACCTACTCCCGAGACCGTTTCCCCATCTCCAAAACTTTCAAGCGAAAAAAGCTATGGAGAACCCAAAGAGATAGCAGAGCGTTTTCATCTGTCTTTTTATACCGATCTTTCTGAGTTTCCTTTTATAAAGCAAAAACAAACCCCTCTTCCGTACATTCTGGCAAAATCCAAATTTCTTTTGCCCTTGCAAGAAGAAGAAGGCGTCCTTTTAGTCGCCATGCAGCACCCCTTTGATCTCGAATTGATCGAAGAAATCCGCTGTATGACTAGGCTTAAGATCCGCGTTGCGATTGCTCCCAAAACTACTCTGGAAGAAGCAATTGAGCTGTGCTACCACCAGAAAGAAAACGCCGCTTCAGAATTTATCGCAAGCCTTCAAGTCGAGTCTCAAGAAATAGCCATCGATCAGGAAGACGGGTACGACCTTTTGGACAAAAGCGCGGAATCTCCTGTCATCCATATGCTCAATGTGATGCTTGCGGAAGCCATCCAGCAGGGAGCCTCCGACATTCACTTCGAGCCGATGGAAAATGGGCTCGGCGTGCGCTACCGGATCGATGGCGTTTTGCAACCCCGCCACGCTCCTCCGAAAGAATTGCAATCCCAGCTCATCACGCGCATCAAAGTCATGGCCCGGCTTGATATCGCAGAACATCGCCTTCCGCAAGACGGACGGATCAAACTGAACATGGGTGGAAGGCAGATCGATTTTCGCGTGAGCACCGTCCCCGTTGTCTTCGGCGAAAGGATCGTGCTACGCATCCTCGATAAAGGAAATGTTCTTGTCGGACTCAACAAAATTGGCATGCCCTCTTCGATTTTGCCGCCTTTTATTAAACTCATCAACCTGAGCGAAGGAATTGTTCTTGTCACAGGGCCAACAGGAAGCGGGAAGACAACAACGCTTTATAGCGCTCTTTCCGAAGTGAACAATTCAGAGATGAATATTATGACGATCGAAGATCCCCCTGAGTATAAACTTCAGGGCATGGCACAGATCGGCGTGAACCCTAAAATTCATCTGACGTTTGCCACAGGCTTGCGCCATATCCTTCGCCAAGATCCAGATATCATCATGATCGGCGAGATCCGCGATAAGGAAACAGCAGAGATCGCCATCCAAGCCTCGCTGACCGGCCACCTCGTTCTAAGCACGTTGCATACCAACGATGCTCCTTCTGCTCTCACACGCCTTGTCGATATGGGCATTGAGCCTTATCTTTTAACCTCATCCGTAGTTGGCATTCTCGCTCAACGCTTAGTACGACTCATCTGTCCCCATTGTAAAATCAGTTACAGCCCGGAAGATCAAGAGCTGAAAGAGCTCGGCATAGACCGCAGTGCGCTCATCGATGGAAAACTGAGTAAAGGACAGGGATGTCCTCATTGTTTTGGATCTGGTTTTAAAGGAAGGCATGGCATTTATGA
The DNA here is from genome assembly GCA_023269355.1 of Chlamydiota bacterium. Taxonomy (GTDB): domain Bacteria; phylum Chlamydiota; class Chlamydiia; order Chlamydiales; family Rhabdochlamydiaceae; genus CAJCIW01. Next base: position 26,874 of record JAHFTO010000001.1, read on the forward strand.
GCTTCTTCCCGTCTCCTCTGCGATTAAGCGCCAATTATTGCAGAGTCCAGATAGCGTAGAGCTCCAAAGGATTGCCGCATCCTCGGGGATGAAAAGCTTGCGCCAGGAGGGAGCTCAGCTTGTGATCCAAGGGCTCACCTCGACAAGCGAAGTGTTGCGCGTCACGCGCAGCTGTGAGGAGTGAGGATTGAAAGACCTCTTTCATCACTTAGGTTCTGTCGATTTTCGGGTTCTTTTGAGCCGCTTTTTGATTTTTTTACTGGGGGGTAATATACGCAAGTTGATATAACCCCCCAGTAAAAAAATCGAAAATCGGCCAAAATAATCCCGAAAATCGACGAACCCTAAGTGATGAAAGAGGTCTAATGCCTTTATTTCGCTACGTTGCAGTAAGCCATGAAGGCAGAAACATCAAGGGAGTGATCGACGCTGACTCCTTAACGACTGCCAAAGAAAGGCTGCGCAAGCAGCAGGTCATGGTGACTGCTGTCTCCGCAATAGCTGCAAAGCAAGATCAACTTACCCTGTCCACCCCTGCGCTTTTATCATTTACGCGCGAGCTTGCACAGCTCCTCAAAGCAGGACTTCCTCTTTATGAAAGCTTGCTCACCATAGAAGAAAAACACCGCCGCCATAAAGCCCATCCCCTTTTTCTCGATTTGTGCGATAACTTGAAGGAAGGGATCTCCCTTTCTAGCGCATTGAAGCGCTATCCAGGCACATTTGGTAGAATTTATCTCTCCATGGTCCAAGTTGCCGAACAAAGCGGCAATCTCGCTACAATTTTTGATCAACTCGCTCAACTCATCGCACGCCAGGAAAAGCTAAAAAAACAACTTTTATCTGCAACAACCTATCCCTCATTTCTCGCTCTTTTTTGCGTGCTTGTGACTTGCGGACTTCTCTTTTTTGTCGTTCCTTCCATGAGAGAGCTATTTGAAGGAAGGGATTTGCATCCCATGACGGCCATGATTCTCGCCATCAGCGGCTGGGCCAATAGCCATATTGTTTTTTTAGCTTTAGCGGCGTCCTGTCTCGTTGGCGGCGCTATTGCCTCTGTGACAAGCAAAAAGGGAAAAACGCTTCTCTACACGTTTTCCTTAAAACTCCCCTTTATCAAAACTCTTTTGCTGCACTCCGCCCTTGTGCGCTTTTGCAGGGCTCTTTCCATGCTGCTAGCCGGTGGAGTTCCACTTCTAGATGCCCTTGCTCTTTCTCGCAATGTCGTCAAAAGCCCACTCATTGAAAATTCCATCCTCGAAGCAGAAAAAAAAGTGGGGCAGGGAGAGCGCCTGAGCGCAGCCTTCAAAGGAGCTCCCCTCATTCCTCCCCTTGTCTTGCGCATGCTGGCCCTTTCTGAAGAGACGGGGAAAATGGGAGATGCTTTTTTGCGCCTTGCTGAAATTTACGATGAAGAATTGGAAAAACACCTTACCCAGCTTTCCACCTTCTTGCAGCCCGCTTTATTAATTTTACTCGGAGCCATTGTCGGTCTTGTGGTCCTTTCCATCTTACTGCCGCTGACCGACGTGAGCTCATTTGCCAATTAAAAAGGAGATTCTTATGAAAATCAGAAAGAAAAAAAGAGCCTTAACCCTTATCGAAATCATGATCGTCATCGTGCTCATCGGTTTAATCGGCAGCGTTATTGGCGTAAACATGAAAGGCAGTTTGGAGGAGGGTAAAGCCTTTAAAACGCGCAAAGGCATCGACCAAATCACCGATATCCTCATGCTTGAGGTTGCAAGAGGAGCCAGCATCGAAGATGTCACCCACAATCCAGAAACTTACCTGGAAAATTCTGGTCTTGTGAAAAACCCAAAGACCTTTTTGAAAGATGGATGGGGAGCGCAGTACGACATTAAAGCAGGAAGATCCGGAGATATCATTGTCAGATCCGAGAATCTCAAGAAATATGACCTCAAGAAAAACCGCAAATCGGGCGGCTCATCCCTTGTTCCAGATACAACAGATACTGAAAATGACCCGAATTAAACGAGCCTTTACCCTGATGGAAGTGATGATCGCGCTGATGATTTTAAGTGTGATCGGAGCTGTGACAGCGTTTCAAATGAAAAAAATGCTAGACAACCATCGCTTTGAATCGGAAGTGTCTGATCTATTTATTGGGCTTCAGGAGGCGCAAGTTCTGTCTGCGACCTACCAGACTGATTTGGCCCTGGATATCTTTTTAAAAGAAGGAAAATTGACTTATCAGATCACCTCTGATGAGCCTTTTCCTCCTCGCGTGCTTTCTGCCAAGACAGCTTCTTTGGCCCATACAAAATGGATCAAGTTTGGAGACAAAAAAGTCTCTCAGCTGCATTTTGATATTTATTCAGGCGGAAGGGTCGAGCCTCGGGGGAGCCTTGCATTCTGCCAAGCAGAAGAAGGGGCTAAGGCGCTTTGGTTTGATCTGCAGCATGGCCACTTGCTTAAATTTGCTTACCGCAAACCGCCTTCTCTTAAAAGGCCTATTTTAACAAAGCCAAACTCTAACCTGTGAGGAACCATGGAAATCACAAGCTCAGCATTTACTGAGGGAGGAAAAATCCCTTCCAAATTTTCCTGCGAAGGGGAAAGTATCAACCCCGAGTTGCAATTTAGCAACGTTCCTTCAGAAGCGGTCTCCCTCGCCCTCATTATGGACGATCCGGACGTGCCCGAGTCTATCCGCAAAGACAGGATGTTTGATCATTGGGTCGTCTTTAACATCCCTCCTTCGACAAAAACCATCGCAGAAAATTCCCAGCCACAAGGCACCCCGGGACAAAATACTAAAGGAGGATTAGTCTATTTTCCGCCTTGCCCTCCTGACCGCGAGCACCGCTATTTTTTCAAACTCTACGCTTTGGGCAAGATGTTGGATCTTAAAGCTGGCGCTACCAAAAAAGAGGTGGAAAAAGCCATGCAGGGACATATCATTGCCGAGGCGCAATTGATGGGTCGTTATGAAAAGCGCCATAAATAAGCTTGTCATTGTTGACAAAAATATTATTTAATTCATAAGGTGATAATTAGTGTTACAATTAACCTTTTGGAGGGATAATGGCGCAGAGCGTAATGACGCAAAATGCTTTGGCAATTGCCAGTATTTTTGGTCCGTTCTTAGTAGTTCTTGGACTTTGGGTTTTATTTTATCATGGAAACTTGTCAAAAGTAATGACATCCGTGAAAAACAGCCCAGGGACCCTATATGTGATGGGTATAATTAACTTATTGATCGGTCTTACTGTTTTGACTTCTTTCAACGTCTGGACATGGGCACCGACATTAATGGTCACAGTCTTTGGCTGGGTGATGACAATTCGCGGTTTGATGGCATTTTTCACACCACAGTACTTTTTCAGTTCCAAGCTACTCAGCGATGTTAGCAATCTCAAAGTGCGCGGGATCATCATCCTCATTTGGGGTATCCTGATGTGCTGGCTTGCTTTCGGTTCGATGTAATATTTCGGATAGGCCTAAGTTTTCCCTTGGGCCTTTTTTACTTATTCAAATTAATTTTCTCCCGTACTTGTGAGATAAAGCATTCTAAAGTATGCTACCGGTAAAAACTTTTCCCGGGGCATTTATGCGTCTAAAGTCCTTTTTAGTAATCACCCTATTAACCACCCTTGCATGGGCAGCGCCAGAACCTATAAAACCTGTGGTGCCAGGGCTAAAACAACGTCAACCGCACTGGCGTCCTAAGATTCTTGAAAATTACCAAGAAGGCCAACCCCAAAGAGTCCTGTTTTATGAGCAGATAGGAAATGAAGGTGAGGCCCCTGTCAAGCAAGTCAATTTTTATCCCAATGGACAAGTCCAATCAGAGATGGACCTCATTGTTGTTCCTGAAGATTGCACAGCTGCTAAAGAGTGGAAGTCGAACATCGTGCCTCATGGAATGCATATGACTTTCTATGCAAACGGACAAGTAGAAAAAGCAGCCTATTACGACCAAGGCCTAGCACATGGCGAGATGACAATCTTTTTCGAAAGTGGAAAACTGCGCGGCCAGTGCGGGTTTAAGCAAGGAGAGCGGCATGGGCAAATGGCCTCTTATTACGAAGATGGAACCAAGTTAGAAGAAGTAGTCTTCGAAGAGGGAAAAGCAATTGGCGAGCACATTAAATACCATCCCAAAGGCAACCGCGCATCTCTTATGCCTTTTGAGAAGGGAGTTCCGCATGGAACCGCAATGACATGGTTTGAAGGAGGAGCGCTCAAAGCAACCTTGCGCTATCAAAATGGTGTGCTCCATTCCGATGGAAAAAATCCAGCCGTCGTCATGTATGCCGAAGACCGTTCGATCTTAGAAGTGCAGGATTTTAATCAAGGCCAGCCGATTGGCACGCACCTGCGCTATCATCCCAGTGGAAAAGAAGCTTATAAGGTGCACTACAAAAACGGCAAAAAACAAGGCAAAGAACAGTTCTTTGGCGAAAATGGCCAGCTCATCGGAGAAGGTGAATATAAAGATGGAATCGCTTTGGGTAAACACTGGCGCAAAGCGGAAAATGGGACGATGGTATATCTCGCCCATTTTGATAAAGAGGGTAAACTGCTCGAGCCCATCCAGGAATTCACCGCAACTGGAGTCAAGATAGCGGAGTATTTTGTTGCAGAAGACAAACGCCATGGCCCTTTTCATCAGTGGTATGAAGATGGAAAGCCTTATATCGACTTCCATTATGCAAACGGGCAGTTCGAGGGAGAGCAAAAAGAGTATTATCCCAATGGACAGCTCAAAGTCAAAGCCCTGTATCGCAATAATACAAAAGATGGCCTCTTTGAAGAGTGGTATGAAAATGGACAGCAAGCTTCGGTGTACCATTTGAATAAAGGACTTAAGGATGGGCGTTGCCAGCAGTGGTATGAAAATGGAAAAGAAAAACTCGACGAATTTTATGTCAGCGACCAACTAGATAAAACCCGTAAAGAATGGGACGAGAGTGGAACGCTGCGCCTTGTCGGCGATTTTGCTTTGGGAAAAAAACAAGGAATCCATAAAGAGTACAACGAAGAGAGCGAACTTGTTGCCGAAATCCCTTACGAAAATGACCTTCCTATCGGTACTGTCCAATTATGGTATGCCAAAGACAAACTCAAAGAAAAGGCCCTGTTTGAAAAAGGAAAACGCTCCGGGAAAACGGAAGAATACTATCCCAACGGACAGCTCAAATTAGCTGCCACATATAAAGAAGACAAGCTGGATGGAGAGATCAAAGTTTGGTTTGAAGATGGCGCCCTTTGTACCGTAAAAACCTTTCAAGAAGGACTCCCTATCGGAGAACATAAAGAATACTTCTCCAAAGAAGATTTACTTCGTGAAACAGGCGATGCGAAATTGTTAAAAAAACAAACCCTGCAACTCTTCCGCCTTTTCGTATTCAACAATGAAGGCCAAATGCACGGGCAGCAAAAGACCTATTTTCCAAATGGAGCCCTGCAAACTTCAATCGCTTATGACAACGGAGAACTCCACGGCATCAAAGCGATGTGGGATAAAGACGGCACCTTGCTTGAAGAAGCCACCTATGAACAAGGGAAGATGAATGGGCGTTTCTTTGAAAAAACGCGCGATGGAAAAGAGGTCATCTACCATTATAAAGACAATCGCCGCGAAGGACTTCATGAAGTGTATTACCCCTCTCACGAGTATTTTGGAAAAGTCAAAGCCCTCGAGGTCAACTTCAGCAATGATTTAGCAGAAGGTGATGCCTACGAGTACAATGAAGCAGGACTTAAAATCTCCTCCACTCCTTATATGAAGGGAGTTAAAGAAGGCACAGCGCAGATCTTCACCCCCAAAGGAAAAGTCAGAGCGCTCGTTGATTTTCATAACGATCAGCAGCATGGACGCAGCATCCAATATTATCCCAATGAACAGATCTACATCGAAGGCTATTTTGCCCATGGCCAAAAAGAGGGAGAAGAAAAGACTTTCTTCGAAAACGGCAAGCTCGCCAAGTGCATCCCCTACAAAAATGGCAAGATCCATGGCCTTTATCAAGAATGGACGGATCAGGGCGTGCTCACCTTCGAAGGAGAATATAACGAAGGCCAGCGCCATGGTAAGTTCAACAAATACTACGAAGATGGCAAACCCTACCTTCTACAAACATTCCTCGACGATCAAGTACACGGCGTCAAGAAAAGCTACGATAAAGATGGCAAAGTGACCGAAGCGAAGTTCGATAAAGGCAAAAAGCTAGCTTAAGGGAGATTCCTGTCTTCTAATAGCGACGTATACTCAAACAACTTCGAATACAAGCGTTCTCTGGCGCTTTTCTGATTCTTCCGCTACTTGCTCGCTTGACGAGCAAGTAGCGGAAGAATCGGCTTTGATTGGGCTACGAATTCTCTTGAGCTAAATCTACTTGCATGAAAATTTAATATTCACTTATACCTACCGTTCTCAAAGTCTAATTTTTTCTTTGAGAATCACGAGTTTGAATAAGTTCGTGCAAACCTGATCAGAAAGGACATTGTTGCATAAAAGGAGAGCCAAGATGATGGAATTGGAACATGTAATTAATGAATTAGCCTCTGACTTAGCTGAAGATGAGGTTTTGTCTGCCCAGGAAAATGCAGAGGCACTGCATGAAGAGGTCAAAATTCATGGTTATACCAAATTGAATATGATCGCTTGGGATCAAAATCGAAGCTAAACAAGGTGGGAACTTGAACCTATCCCGATAAAGGTTTTCGTCGATTTTCGGGATAGGTTCTTATACCCAAACAACTTTTCAAGTCGTTTGGGTATAAATGTGATACTACCGAACAGTCTCTAAGCATAAATGGTCTATTTTCATTTTTTCAAAACTTCAAAACAAGGCATCCGATATGCTAAGGACAATTGGAATTAAAGGAAGCATCGAAAATCTCCTTCTACTTTCTAGGCCCTATGCTAGTGATAAAGATATTTCATTTTCAGGGTTGAAAAGAGCTTATAAAAAATTTCTTTTCCATGTTCAGCCAACCGTCCCGACTAGCTCTCATGATTCCGTTGAACTTTTAAGGGATGTTCATCGCACAAAAACATTAATATCACTATTTGCTGAAAAATCTAGACTAGATGATTTTGATCACATTTTTTCAAATGAGGCTCAATTTGAAGCTCATCTGGAACAAGTTGAATTGCATTTACAGAAACTCAAAGAAATCGATGATCAGCTTTATTCGCTTTTTTCTCTAGTAATCAACATCCTCTTTTCTGGTCCTTCAAAGCTTGCTAATGGAGGGTCCTCTTCTGGTGCTATTGGATGTATTTGGATAAATTCTCGTCCAACTTGGAATTCTCAAGACTTTCTAGAGTTTTTTATTCACGAAATGACTCATAACCTAATTTTTCTGGATGAATATCGATATCATCATTACACGGATTATTCTGGAATGTTTTTGGAGGAAAATTATACTACATCTGCGATCTTAGCTAAGCGAAGGCCATTGGATAAAGTCTTTCACAGTATACTTGTTAGTACAGAAGTTTTGCTGAGCAGAAGAGATATCCTAGGTAATCCCGAATTTCCATCTTTGCATCCCCCGACTTCAATAATGCTTAATAAAACTATTGAGGCTATTGATTCAATTGAAAATAACCAAAATATACATATTCTTTTAACGCCTAGAGGTAAAGAGTTGATTAGGGTTTGCAAAGAACATTTAAAGGAGATATGCCCAATTTTAAGCTTGCCTTCCTCTAGAGAATTAGCTGCGGTGTCGGACTTCAATGACGCAGCGTTTGCGAGCAATCTCATCTATTAAAGTTGAAACTTCTTCCTTGTTTTGCTTATCGAGATTTGCATCCCATTCATCTAGAAGGATGACGCTTTCGTCAACATAGTCTTTGATCTCTAAAAAGATCGACTTCATTCCTTGTCCAGACGAAAAATTATTAATATTATTTCTGAAGCAAAGTTGATGCTTCGCAGGAAGGAAAAAGGCTTTTTCTTTGAGGACATCTTTGATGGAGAGGAGAAGAGTTGTTTTTCCAGATCCATTCTCTCCTCTGATGGTCAACCTGCCAGGAAGTCCCGATTTTTGGATGATTTCTTCAAGATTACTGACATTCAATTCTTTCAAAGAGTCTGTATCGAATGCATTATGGACAAGTTGTATTTTATCCCATTGAATTCTGTGAGAGAAGTCGGAACCTTTCGGATTATTTCCTATCAGGACTTCCACCTTTTCAAGTAACTTTCTCTGAGATGGCCAGTAAAAAGCAAACCTAAGAAGGTCATACGTAAAGTTTAAGATCATGAATAGCCTAGGCAGCGTAACAGCTATTGCACTTAATATGAGGGGGTCTGAATAATTTTTCAGTACCATTTGTATTACAACTAAAAATGAGGGAACGAAGGTAAGCAGGGCAATTAAAACGCTATACCATTGCCTGAATCTTATAGTATGAAGATTTCTGCGTGTAAATGATTGAGAAGCTTGTTCAGTCCTCTTCTCCCAAAGGTCGAAATTATATTTGTTACCAAGAACTACATTATCCCATGAGTTCAATAAGGACTTCAAAAATGAAATTCTAGCATTCTGGGCCTTAGAGCTTAGGTTCTCTTGCTTAGTGCGCTGTAATAGCATTATACATGCAACTAAAGCTAAGCTAATGAGATAACTTACGCCATATTCACCTGTAATCAGGATGGCAAGAGCTGTCACGTTGAAAAGGACATTCATCGAAGTAGAAAGCAGGTTATATGCGTATTCTGTGAATTCAGTGATCGCATTTATACCTTCATTAGAAAGCATCGCAACTCGTGTTTCTTTTGAAACCCTATCTACCCATATTTTTTGGTTCGAGTTGTGGTTATTTTTAAAAGCATTAGCTAAGGTTAAGATAAGAGAGTATTTCCATCTTTCTTGAAAGATCACAGCCACGGAGCCAGGTAAATAAGGTAGAAGTAACGAGATGAGATAAAATGAGAGGCTTGAATATACCATTGAATTAGTTTGGATATCCCGGATAAAAGCGATTATCCAAAAATTCGATGAAGCGACAATCAGTTGTTGAATTGTCAAAAATGCAAACATCAACCAAAACATCGGCTGCAAAAGAAAAGACTTGATGGTCAGCATTTTAAACCCGCCTACTAAATTTTCCTAATCTACATTACGACTTATTTGCAATTATTTTGCACTATATACCCAATCTTCAGTCAACTTGGGTATAACTCAGGGTTGTTATGTAAACATACGAATCTCTATTTCTTTATAAACCTATTCGAATAAAAGTTTTAGCCGGATAGGTTCACGGACAGTTTTTATGGGCAAGGTCACTCTCTTAAAGGGTCTCTTCAATCACAATGTCATTTGTGCGGATGAAGGTGTCGATCAAGGGCTCAAGTTCGTTGTAAAAACTTGTTCTGTGCATGCTGTGCGGATTAAAGCCTCTCTTAGGCTTATCGTAAATTTCCTCAACAATCACAGTGTGATCGGAATCGACCATCTCCCTATTCAATGCAACAGAAGCAATGGGATCGAGCAAGTTGACAAGATTCACAACGCGATAGGCTGCATTGGACTGCATGATGCAAGCAGGCGCAACGTTGATAGCGATGACTCTCTGCTTCAGATGCTCAGGAAGCAAACTCAAGGCATTGTTTACTTCAATGGCTCCTCGGCTATGACTAATTTGTAGCAGTCTGCTGCTTTCATCCTTTTCAAAAAAATCGAGCCACTGTTCCAAAAGAAGAGGGACAGAAGGTGTTAAAGTTCCACCTTGGCCAAGGATTCCTGAAGAGACATCCCAAAAGGAAGATTTAAGTTTTGAATCTTCGCCATATTCCAGCTTGGCGCTATACGTGCAGTGAATATTGTAACCTTGAGCTAATTTATCTGAGATCTGGATCGCATGCTCTTTGGCATGAACCAGCTGGTTTTGAATCCCGTTGATAAATCCAATCTGACCTTTTGGAAGTTCCTTACGCTCCAAATGAAATCTGCAAGAGGGTGTCTCCACATTCTTTTCTAAAGAATTATAAACCTTGATCTCTGTGCCAGGAATATCCAGACACTGACTGCGATGCATCGCTGAGATCAATTGCTTAGTATGCTGAGGCAAAGCGTCTAGTGGAATACCCTGCTTTTCCATGCGGCTGCCTACGACTACCTGTTTTTCTAAGGAAAGCGCATTCCATCGTTTCATGACGACAGTGCGAATGACATTCAGAAGGCGCGCTTGATCATCAAGGGCATGGACTTCCCCCCAATTCTCCCCTGCCTTATCGGTGTCAGTCGCTTGGTTCCAGACCTCGCAATAAATGCCGTCTTCACCATTTCGTAATGACTCGGGAACAGAACTCAGCGCTTGTTGAAGAGGAATGGATTCTTGTGTTTTTAAAGAGCGTTCAATCAGGTGATACAAAGTTAGCAAAGGATGCGGTTCTAAGGCGATGATCTGTTTATCAAAGGAGCATACGCGTGGCAATAGTTTGCCGCTTAAACTGAGGACGGTCTGTTGGAAGGGAAGTGTGTAGTCGGTCGTGTTTCTGAATTTTTGAAGATAGGAATAAGTCATAGTCACCTCATGTTAGGGTTTGAGGCTGCTATGTTCTTAACTCAACGACAGCCTCTTAAAAACTTCGTTTTCAATTTCCTGAGGCACGAAATCGTGCAATCGGCGATTGAATTTGCCTATTTCACAGATTAAAGTCGAGCTGATGTGGGCCATTTTTTCATCGGCAATGAGAAAGACAGTGTCAATGCCGCTCAGTTTTTGGTTGGCGACAGCCATGCTGACCTCAGCTTCAAAATCACACACAGTCCTTAAACCGCGCAGGAGGAAATCGACTTTGTTTGCTTTTGCAAATTCCACTGTGAGCGTGGAATAACTGACGACTTCGACATGGGAAAAAGGTGTGCAGATTTTTTCGAGCATCGTCTTTCTTTCTTTAATGTTGAAGAGCTCGTCTGGTTTGGAAGCGTTAGTTCCAATGGCGACAAAGAGTTTGTCGCACATGCTTTGAGAGCGCTTAATGATGTTGAGATGACCGAGCGTCGGGGGATCAAAAGAGCCTGGAAAAAGAGCAACTTTCATAGAATCCTTTCTCTGCGAAATTGATGCAATGTAGAACGAGAAAACGTGCGCGTGTCGGTAAATTTAAGTGTAGAAAGAGGAAAAGAGTCCGCTTCTAACGTTGCAGGATCCGCTTCTTCAAGAAAAATCCTGCCTCCAGGATTTAAAATGGGATGTGTGTCGAAAAAGAGAAGAAGCTCTTCAAGCAGGCGCAATTTCGCTCCGGGAAGATAAGGAGGGTCGGCATACACAATGTCAAAGCGCAAATTCTCTTTGGCGCATTTTTTTAGAGCCAGTTGTACATCGTAGCTCATCAGCGTGCACCTATCTTGAACCTCTAAGAGGCGTGTATTTTCTTCGATGCAGCGAAATGCGTTGCGATTTGACTCAACAAATGTCGCATGGCTAGCTCCGCGGCTAAGCGCCTCAAGTCCCATCGCACCCGACCCTGCGTAAAGATCGAGAAAATGCACATCTTCCACATCTGTTTGCAGAATATCAAAAACTGCCTTGCGCATGACAGCAAGCGTGGGGCGGGTCTGCTCTCCTTTGGGAGTTTTAAGCGATCTATTCTTAAATTCTCCTCCAATGATTTTTAAACTCACTCGAACGCTACCTCAGATCGATGAGTTTTCAGAATCTGCTTGGCTTCTTTGAGATGTTTTGCCAGACCGTCATCGAGAAATTTTTCATAGCAGAGGTTCGCATGTTCTGCCTCCCACTTGCTTTCTAAAGCAGAATCACCCTTGTGGCCATCGATAAAGGAGACATTCTTTCTGATCTCGATCCATTCATCGCGATGCTTCCCTTGAACGACGAAATCAAAAGCTCCTGGCTCATCGATTTCTCCAACGATCACGTAAGGCTGATTGCCATACAGCGTAGACAAACAGCCGCTGGGATACAAAGTCACATGGGCATAAGGATTTTCAGGGATGGCGGTGATCTTCAGGTTGTTAGCAATGGGATCCTTCAGATCTAACATAAGCTTTGCAAGTTTACGAGGGAAAGAGGCATGTGTATCGGAGTAGAGAAGTTTTCCGCCGCTGCAGTGACAAAGCATATCGAGTGAAAAAAGATCATTGTCCGCGCCGATTGCACACGCGTATAAAGCCATTTTACCGCGGTTTTTAGTCATCCATTTTTTCAAAAGAGATTGTTTGCGCTCTGCATTCATACTCGTCTTCCCGTCGGTGAGAAGAATCGCCGTATGCTGCTCTTGATCTTGAGGAACAAATTCCAGAAGTTTGTCAATCGAAGTATAAACATCAGCAAATTCAAAAAACCCGCCCGATTCTTGTTTGTCTAAAAACCGTTCTGCAGATTGGATATTTTTTAAATTGACCGCACAGCTCTGCGGACTGAAGCGGGTGATTTTTTTATCGACCACCAAAATATTAAAAGTATCTCCCTTCTGCATGCTCGAGAGCGCCTTCAAAGTCGCGCGCTTAAAAATGCCAAAGCGATGCTTTTGAATAGAGTTTGACCGATCAAGAACGAAGTAAATGTTTTGTTTCAAGCTGTGGCTACTCAAATCGTAATTGGACTTCATCGCCAAAGAAAAGATGTACCCTTTGCCTTTAGGATGGGGCAAAAAAGTAACATCCACATCAAAATCATCACTCCATGTGCCAGGCGCATTCAAATCGGAAAAATCGTATTCATCCAGTCGATAATTAGCCAGCGCAACCTCTTGTCTTCCCAAACGCGCAGAAGGTTTAGGAATAAAAAGAGGTGGCTCTAAAGTTTCTTCTGGGGCTAAAGTTGCATTTTCTTGAACGCGGGCGAGGGCCGTTTTAGGATCAGCTTTGATGTGCACAGCCTCACCCGGCTTACTGCTCACAGGACACTTATCCCCACCAGAAACTCTCACAGGGTGTGTGTCCGGGGCATCCATTTCAAGAACTAAATCACTGCCCATCTTCAGGTCTGTCTCATCATCGCCTCTTTCAGCAAGCGCTGTTAAAGGAAGATCTAGATGCACTTCTTTGGCATCGATTTGCAGTTGAGAAGCAATAGGAGCTCCAAGCTCTGGCGGATGAAAAAGGTTCGGCGCATTCCACTCCTGGCTATCTTCTTCCAACTCTTCCACAACGCTGGCATATTCTCCGCGAGGAGTGGTGAATACATATCCGCTTTCAATATGAAAGGGAAGTTCTGCAGCAAGCTCCTGATTGGGAGCAAGACCAATTCCCTTCGGCAGTTCCATCAGATCGCAGGGTTTTCGCAAATGAGGAGGAAGAACCAAGATCTTTTCAAATACTTCTTCAATAAAATGATTGGTCAAAAGTTCTTCTTTTTCCTCTTCTAACACAAGCGGCTCCGATGAAGAGAGCCCAAAAAAAGAAGGAAAGGGATTGTGGAGGATAAATGGATTAAAATAGAAATAGCATAGAGCAGCAGCGTGCACAGACAAAGACACAAAGAGGCATTTAAACAGTAGGCTTCGTGAGCGATAAGGATTAAATGTCATTGAGAGCCTCCATACTCTTGTGAATACGCTCTTTGAGTGTAGCATCCCCAGCCTCTGCAAGCAATCGATCAAATCTCTCCTTAGCTTCTGTTCTGAGAGCCTGGCTATTTGTGATCTGGGCCTCAAGCTGCAAAATCTGTGCATCGACAAACGCTAAATATTGCCAGAAAAGAATTTCTTGGTCGGGAAACTGCGCTGCTGCAGCCAAATACTGCTCCACTAAGGGATCTTCTGTGGAAGAAAAATTTTCTCTCATGCGCTCGAGATAAAATTGCCTGCATTCTAATTTGTCATCGGGTTCTGCCAGCGCTGTTTTGATATCGACATAGGTTAAAGCGGCTTCTAAATGCAGCGGCTCGGAAAGTAGTTTGCGCTTTGTCTGCACATCTTTGAGCGCATCGCAAATGCTTACCACCGCATGATCCGTCGGCTCATCCAGCATGGAAAATTCCAGTTTTGCTTTTTCCAGCTCAGCAGCAATGGAGTAGTAAGAAGAAATATGCGACGTTTCGATAAGATGTGTAAAAGCATCCAAAGCCTTTTGTTTTTCACTAAGACAAAGATGGGTTTTGCCCAGTTCGAACTCAGCCATGCGCTGATATTTCCAATGCAACTCCGGATGGGCGCTATGTTCTTGAATCAACGCTTGCAAAAGAGCAAGCCTTTGAGGAAATCGCCCCATCTGATCGTAAAGGGACGCAAGCTTGATCGCCTCTCCTTCCTTGTCTAAAGATCCCGCATCGATAGAAAGAGCAATCTGCTCCTTCCCAATTCCTAATAGATGCTCAAGCACGTGAGCTGTCTTATGCGCGGCTCCCACCTGTCCCTTTTGGTACTGCTGAAAATAGTAAGCAGACAGCCACTTCTGATTTTCTTTGCTCACCGATTTATCGAGTGCAAAATAAAGATGGTCAGCCGCTTTTGCAATCATCTCCTTCTTTTCTTCCAAAGGAGCCTTCTCTGCTAGTTCCAAATAAGTGTTGAATAAAACAAGACGCACATCAGAAGCCCCTTCTAAGGAAGGATTGTATGCAAGCGCCCGCTCTGCATTGAGCACAAATTGCATCGCATCTTTAAATCCTTCCAAATGGCTATAAGCAAGAAGCAAACACGCATTGGCGCAAGAAGCATCCGTACCAAAATCCACGAGATAGCTGCTCAACGTCTCAATCGCTTCCTCATATTGCCCCAGCTCATACTGCAATTTCCCGGTGAGATAGCGCAATTTCGGCTTTTCTGCCGTTGGAAAAGCTTTAGGTTCAGCCAAAGCAGTTTCAAGCGCTTCGAGCAGCAGCTGCTTTTTGATTTTTTCCGACTCCGCTGGCGCCTGTTTTAAATCTTCCTGTCTGCAATGCACTAAATGGCGCATAACATTCGGCGCATGTTCACTTTTGGGGTATTCTTCTAAATACACCTGAAAAGCCTCAGCGCTCTCAGTCCACTTTCCTTCCTTAGCAAGAAGCAAGGCTTCATCATACACAAGAGCCATCTTCTGAGGATGGCGTGGAAAATTTTGAATCAGCTCTTGAATTTCTCCCCTTGCTTTAGACCACTGCTGCTTTTCTTGCAAAAGCTGCGCCAGCATCAGACCGCTGTTAAACGTCTCTTCATGCTCTGCAAATCCCTTTTTTAGTCTGCTCAGCGCCTTTTCAAACAAGCCCAGATCCCCTTCTGCTTTGGCACAACCGACGAGCGCAATTAAAGCGTTCTTTTCTTGAGAGCGGTCTAAACGTCCCGACTCCAAACTTTCCATCAAAGGTACGGCAGCTTTAGCAAAATCTTTTTTCTGAAACAGCGATTGACCCAAAAAGTAACGCATCAACACCACTTCTTCTTTGGGAACATGTTTGATCGAAGAGTCATAGGCCAAGATAAAGTCTTGATAGCGCTTCTCCTGAAAAAGCAAACACAGCTGATTAAAAGCAGCTTTCGGAGCGTGTTTGCCGCCCATCTCGACAATCTTCCCAAATGTTTGTATCGCAGCTGGTTTATGGCAGTGCAGCTGCAAAGCCCCCGCCTGAAAAAGCCATTCCTCTTTTTTCTCCGGTTCTTTTTGAGCCAAAGCAAGATAAGCAGACACAGCTTTGGGATATTCTTCTAAAAGCGCATAGGCTCTTGCAAGCGGCGCTAGCACCTGATCGCAATAATGGGTCTGCAGCACTTGGTTATAAGCATGGACCGCATTCTGCAATAGTTCCTCTCGTTTTTCTCCGCTAGATGCAAATGCCGCCGCAGAATAACTCTCGCCCAGTTCAAAATAAATCGTCTGAATCTCATCTGCTTTGGAGGTGGGATTTTTCACAAAGAAATCCGCAGACCCAATGAACTCCTCATATTTGCCTATCTCATATAAACCATGCAGGCGATGAAAGAGCGTTTTATTCCGGAACTCTTGCGCATCAATATGATCATATGCCTCGACAGCTGCCGCATAGTTTTTTTCTCTAAAGTGCAGATCACCCAGCATCGACCAAAGTCGATCTGCAAAGCGACTCTCAGGCTTTCTGCTCAAGAAACTCTCGATCTGAGCTTTGGCCGTCTTATAATCCCTTTCTTTCCAATACTCAGAAATCCTTCTCAGCGCCAAGCTTTCTTCCAAAGACGCATCGATATTTTTAGCCTGAGTGGGAACGACAAAAGAAGCTGCACATAGGAAAGCAGCAAAGTAGAAATGGATGAAGCGCATTAGGGAACCTGTGGTTTCAACAATTTTTTGATTATAATCGGCTCACAATATTAAGCAAACGGTGTTTGCAGGTTTGATTTGTGTTTACAACAGCTGTTGGCCTTTAACCTATTGGAAATAAGTTGAATAAATTCAAGCTTTTATTTTATCCTGTAACTTTGCTACAATCATAGACAGGAGATTAGCTTGTGAATGATAATCAACCCTTGCAAATAAGAGACGTTATAGGAGAGATAAAAAAATTAGTTGCTAGAGACAGATTTAGGTTTAGCAAGCATGCCATTGAAAGACAAGTACAACGATCTATTCATCCGCATGACGCCTTATATGTGTTGACGAATGGTGTACATGAAAAAAAGAAGACATCCTTTGATCCCGTATTTCATACATGGAAGTACGCTGTTCGAGGAAAAACTGAAGATGGGGTTGATATACGAGTGATCGTAGCTCTTGTGAGTGAAATGATCATTATTACTGTGATTCGTTTAACAAAGAAAAAATACAGGAGGAAATTATGAAAGATAGAAAAACAGAATCATTCATTTATGAAGCTTTTGGATTTCCTGTAAAATTGCTCAATGTTCCTATGAGAAAAGTCGTTGGAGAATGGGTTATTGATGTCGATTTTAATAAGTTGCAATTGGCTATACTTCGTTGCCTTCTCTATAAATCTGCCCCACTTCATGGACCTGAATTAAAATTTATTAGGAAGTTTTTGAGCATGTCGACAACGGATTTTGGAAAAATCTTTGGAGTCAGTCATGTTGCGGTTGTGAAATGGGAAGGAGGAAAAACACACGCCCCTGCAACTACAGATGTATATATTCGCTTATATGTTCTAAATTATCTGCGAGCAAAAGATAAAGAATTTCGCAATCTCTATAATACAATTAGTTTGCAAAGTCTATCACACACAAAGGGAAAGAAGATAGCTCCAATTTCCATCGATGTTGATGAAGATTTGAAAAGCGCCTAAAGATATTCATTGCAAAATCTTTAAGCACCTAAGTCGATCATGTCCAACATTATTCACATCTGTTCGAAGATATGAAATGGAAAAGCTCACGCTCTTTAGTCAGTTGTACGAAAACAGCGTACAACTGAATTTAGAGTCGAGTAATGGCAAGAAATGTCTTATAGTTGTAGAATAGGGGGACTGAAATGGCCACCAAAAAAGAAATAAACACACATTTGAAAAAAGCTCTTATAGAAGTTGGGGAAATTACTCCGATTTTTGATGATGAGGTTGGTGAGTGGGTATTTTCAAGTCCTCTCTATCCGGTTGAATACGGAGGCTTCTCAAAGAAAGAAGTCATTAAAAACTATCCAAAATATCTCCGAGCATTCATTCAGCACCGAATCGAAGACAAGCTTCATCCCTTAATGGAAAGGAAGACGACGGGACATGGAGGGAAAAGAAAGGAGGATGTCAATTTTCATAGATAGTCACCGCTTTGGCTAATACATCATCTCGAAAATAAGGACTTAATTCATTAGGGGTCCTCAAATCTACATGACGTCCAATAATTTCACTGAGCTCAGACTCCATTCTAACAATACCGAAAAGGCCAGGGATATGTTTCTTTTCAAATTTTACAAGGATATCGACATCGCTTTTCTTAGTAAAACTGGATGTTAACACAGAACCAAAGAGAGCTAAGTAGACAATATGATATCTCTTGCAAAAACTTGTAATCTTGCGTTTTTCCAATTGAATAGGCAATTTCTTCATATTAAGCACTCTCTCTTCTTGTATTTTACATGCAATCTTTCAATTTGAAAAGCAATTTCGAGTAGTATAGAGATATCCCCATTCCCATTTTCTTCCAATCCTGATAACTTGATCAGAAATTGCAAACACCTTCTAAGGAGTAGCCCATGGGAATTCAGTTGATGATCATTGCATCGCTCTTTGTCGCCCTTTCCAATTATTGCATGCGCAGAAGCATCGATTCCGGAGGGTCGAGCAAAGCCTTCCTGATGATCCAAATGAGCATCGTCTTTCTCGTAGCAGTATTACTCAATCCCGTGCGAACAGGTAATTATGCCCTCAGCAGCAGTATGATGACATTCGGTCTTGCAGGAGGTCTCATTCTTGCAGTTATGATGATTTGCCTGGGAAAATCCCTAGAAAACGGCCCCCCAGGACTGACCTTTGCAGCTCTTAATGCCTCCACAGTCATGCCGATGATCTTCATGGTTTGTTTCTTCGGCGCCACTTTCGGATATAAATATACCCTGTTCAATGGACTAGGCTCCTTTATGGTGATCATTGGGCTCTTTTGGGCGGGCTGGGTAGCTCGCGGCTCAGAGAAAAAAATGCTCTGGGCAGCCTGTGTTTTTGGTGCTTTTGCGATGCACATTCTCTTCCTTATCATCATGCAATGGCGCGCGCTCTTCATTAATTTCCCCGGAGACAAGGGTCTCTTTTTTAACGTTAACCTCGCAGATGCACAAAGCCAGTGGTTTATGCCTGCAGTGTTTTTCGCAGCTGCCCTTGTACAGATCTTCACCTATATTAGTACCCAAAAGCGCCTCCCCAATCGCTCCGAAGTAGGCTATGGTATCCTAGGTGGTCTCACCAACGGTGTAGGAACCTTCTTTATGATCTGGTCTACAGAGGTTTCCTCACCTCTAGAGCATGCCATGATCTTCCCCATCTTCTCCGTAGCGGTTATTCTCTCTTGCAACCTCTGGGGCCAATGGCTCTATAAGGAGAGGGTCAACTGGCTAGCCAATGGGCTCTGTGTGCTGGGTATCCTGGTGGGAACCCTAGACTGGAAGGTTTTGGTAAGCTAAAGGGAGCGTTATTTTTAAATGCTCATATGGTTTTAATATCAATGGGTTAGGTTATAATCCTTGTTTTGCCAACTTCAAGAGTGTGTCTATTCAGCTCATAATGGATGAGTTATGGCTTTAGGGCTTTGGATCATTGGAAAAAGCTCTAAATGAGAGGGCTTTTTCTTATTTATTTTTCAGTGAGTTATCGATCATTGTTGGATCTGTAACCCTTTGGACTCCTGCTTTTTAGTTCTATATTAATTCTAGTTAGTGACGATTTCAGCAAAGTCAAATTTAATCGCTATGCGTATTTAGTGTTAAATAAATATATTAATGCCTTATAATAAGGATATTGTAGTTTAATATTAATTTAATAAAAAATGGGGAAAATTAAATGTCGATATACGCAAATAAAACCAATGAAAACAAATACAAAAATTATGCTGAATCTAGTAATCCTCTACCTACCCGTGGAGAATTGATTGAACGTCAGTTAAAGTTAGATGGAGTAAATGGTCTAGTCCGACAAGCATTTGAGAGCTATCGCGCTGCAAATAGTAATGGGAACGAGAACGTTACGAGTTTGTTTTATGAGTGGCAGAAATTAGCTTTTGAACTTAAATGCATCACTACACAGCTAGGACAAAATGAATTTGGTCTAACATGGGCTAATCCTAGTGTTTCCATCCCAAGCTCCCATTCACAAGATCGCAGCAGGATTTCCGCACCTTTTATTTCGACAAATAAGCAGATGGCAAATAACACCTCTCCAAATGTCACTTCATCAGCTATCCGTAGCAATGAAATAAGAGAATATACTAATCGAGCACCAGCTCCGGAAGAACTAAAAAAACGTCTCTTAGATCTTGATGGAACTAATGGTAATAACGGTCTAATCAAAAAAGCATGTGATGACTATTTGTATGCTCAGCACAGATCAGGTAATGGTACGCTTATTATTAATTTGCTTAATAATTGGGAAGAATTGCGCAATGAGCGCGATGCAATCTCTATGAAGCTAAAGCTGTATGATGAAAATAGTAAAAATAAGTACATATCAAATAATGGTTCTAGAAATTCCACTTCATCAGCAAGTCGTAGTAATGGATCAAATGAAACTAGTAATAAAGTGCCGTCTCGTGAAGAACTAAAAAAACGTCTCTTAGATCTTGATGGAACTCATGGTGATAATGGTATACTCAAAAAAGTATATGATAATTATTTGTATGCTCAGAGTAAATCAGGTAATGGCACGCTTATTATTAACTTGCTTAATAATTATGAAGAATTGCGTAAAGAACGCGATTCAGTTCGCGCGCAACTAAAACTTCTTGATGAAAAAAGCGAAAGTAATAACATAGTAATTAATGGCTTTCAAAACACCACTTCATTACCTAGTAATATTAATGGATTGAGAGAATATAATAATCACACAGCAACTCCTGAAGAACTAAAAAAACGTCTCATAGAACTTGATGGGACTAATGGTCTAATCGAAAAAGCAGAAGAAGATTATTTATATGCTCAGTATGGATCAGATAAAGAAGCGATTATTAATTCGCTTTATAATTTAGAAATGTTGCGCAATGAGCGCGATCTAATATATAAGAAGTTGCATTCTTAAGTAAAGCTATTTGATGGAGTTGGAATGTGTCAATGTCATCTAGAAAGACACTGGTGTAAATAAAGCAACTAATTCTAAGCCAGGCACACTCAATCCATGATATGCCAAACACTTCATCATTAAGCAAACAAAGGGGCGGCTCTTCGAAGCTGCCCCCCCCCATTGAATGATGAAATTTAAGTGGGGACTTTAAAACCCTCTTCTACTCAATACTAGCCACTGCTCTCTTCTTCAATTTCCCTGTAGAAGAGGGTCTCTTTTTCAACGTAAATCGCGCAGATGCTCAAAGCCAATGGTTTATGCCTGCAGTCTTTTTCGCAGCAGGCCTTGTTCAAATCTTCTCCTTTATCAGCGCTCAAAAGCGCCCTCCCCAATCATTCCGAAGTAGGCTATGGTATCCTAGGTGGACTCACCAACGGCGCAGGAACCTTCTTTATGATCTGGTCTACAGAGGTATCCACACCCCTAGAGCATGCAACGATCTTCCCCATCTTCTCTCCGTACCGGTTATCCTCTCTTGCAACCTCTGAGGGAGGCTCCCAATGGCTCTATAAGGAGAGGGTCAACTGGCTGGCCAATGGGCTTTGTGTGCTGTGTATCCTGGTGTGAACCCTAGACTGGAAGGTTTTGGTGAGCTGAGGGGGGCATTATTTTTTAAATTCTTATATAGCATTTAATATCAATGTGTTAGGCTAAAACCTTCTTTTTATCCAAGGTTAGTGCGTCACCTATATAATTCATGATGAATGAGTTAGGGAAATAACGCCATGAACAATTGCAAAAAGCTCTAAATGAGAGGGCTTTTTCTTAATTTTTTTCAATGAGTTATAGATCATTATTGGATTTGTAACCCTCTGTATCCATGTCATTTATATAAAATCCGATTCTACTTAATGCTTTTTGGTGTATAATTAAAGTTATTTATATATGTATTTAGTGTTGAATAAATGTATTAATATGGTATAATAAACATTATATAGAGTAATAAACATAATTAAAAGGGAGAAATTATATGCATAAAGTTACAGTAGAATCAAAACGAGTTTATAATGAGTCTACGCCAACAGTTAACACTTGTTCTACGAATGACCCTGTTGATTCAGGTATTAGAAAAGTCAATAAAATCACCGCTTTGGGCAACTTAATAAAAACCACGCAGCTTACAGAAAGCGAAGTAATAGCTGAAAGCAAAAGTTCAGTAGTTACAGAATCTAAAAAAGAAGAGCTATTGAAAAACAGAACAAAAATCATCAACCATATCAAGCGATTAAGTCCAGAAGCACGTCAAGAAGTTATGGATGTGTTAGAAAATAAGCAAGTATTCAAAGATCATTCGATTGATGCATATTTCGAAGGTATCGATGATGCAGATCAGAATGAAGTGAATGAATTGGCTGTTACAGTTAGTACCTATTGGGATGCATTTTGCAATATATTTGGCAATATCTTTTGTCGTAGAATTAGCAGCTCTGCTTTATATGATAAAATCATAGAAGTTAAAACAGATGCCTCTCTTCAAGCTAAGGATACTTATCAACATAAGAATGAATTAAGTGGTATTCTTTCTTTTGGAGAAGTAGACGCCCAGCCAGAATATGCAAAAATTATAAATGGAGTTTTTAGTCAACAATTAAGCAATGCTGGAGAGTATTCGAATGAATACATTTCGAATAAAATGACAACTCAAGAAGTAAAATCGGAATTGGAGTCAAATATAGCAAGTTTCAAATCTGAGATCGAAAAGAATACATTATCAATTGATGGTTATAATAAATTCATTAATTGTCTCGATATAGCTAGAACGAATTTAAAATCTCGCAATTCTGACGAAATTATTGACAAAGGTACTAAAGAGATCGTTAGAAGTAAAACTACTGGAGATAAATATCTAGCTTATACTGCGAGTGATTTTCATAAGATCCAATTAAACCTAAATGCAGTAAGTAAAGAACATCAAATTGTTGATGATCATTTTACAAGCATTTCTAAAATGTTTGCTTTCTTGTATGCTATTCAAATAAACCCTAGCTTTGACAAAGTAAATGGTTTGATAGATGCATTGTTAAGTTACAATGGATTGTCAAAATCATTTAAGAATAAATTAGAAGTTAGGAAGAATAATCTTACAAACGAGAACATCAAATATCTTTCTGATCTTGTCTTTGATCTAGCTGAAGATTTGATCGGTTCTTACAAGAATCGTGTAAATGCTAAAATTAATGAGCTTGATAGAAAGAATGATATTCTTAATAAAAAAGTAAATCAAACAGAAATTAAGATAAATTTCATCGATAAAAAAGACAGAGATTTAGTCTTGTTGAAAAATGACAGCAAGAGAGTTGGTGAATTAAATAAATCAATAGAGGCATTAAATTGGTTAAGTGAAACAGCTACTAAGCTACTTTCGCTAGTAGATGAATGCAATAATTTTATTGTTGAGAATGCAGATAAAGAAAATTCAGTGGATTTTAAAAATGCTTATTATCTAGCTGTTGCTAAGAGAAAAAATGACATTAGAGATAAGGCACGAGAACTATTTTCTGAAAGCTCTGAAACATATAGTGACATCTCTGAAATCTTAGATGATAATCAGAATTTTGATGATTTAGTCATCAAATTTGGCCTAAAAGTTGAGCCAGGTAGCATTAGCAGACTCGCATTAGTCGAAACATATTTAGAAAAGTTAATGCTTGATGCACACGTGGAAAGCTGCGCGCATAAGATTGAGCTTGAGAAAATTGAAGAAAGAAGAAGAAAAATTCTTCGAGGTGAAGCTTTGGATGCTTCTTCTGTTTCAGAAGAACAGATACAGATAAGCAATAACCAATCCAATAGTTTTATAAGTGATGATAAAAGTCACGTTTCAGATGTTTTAATTGATTCTAATATATCTTCAATGGATATATTTAAAGATGGAAATTATGAAATCTTTAATTCGTGGGATGGACTTAATTTGATTGTTTATGCTAGACACCTTTCTACAGGAGATATGATTGAAATTAGAGATGAGGATAGTTTTGTAAAGCAATATCCACAATCTTCTGATTCTACTGTTTCTAGTTCTACTGCTTCTAGCAAAAATCAAAGGCATAACGCTTTGAATTTGCAAGCTTCTAGTCTCCTAAATGATAGAAATGCAGGTGTCAACAATAATGGAGCAATGAAATATCCGAATAATACAACGGAATTTAAGCCTTTATTTGATGAAGATGACGTCTATTACGTCTAAACCAAACAATCTCTACTCATGATTTGCTAAACATTTCATGACTGAGTAAAACAAAGGGGCAGCTCTTCTGAGCCGCCCCTTTTTCATGTCCGCAATTTTCTTAAAACTACCTACCCTTACTACCCTCAAAACCCTCTAGCTTTATCCCTCATATTCATCCGTCAGGGCTGACCCATATCTAGTAATCAGCTCTTCTGCTTTGGGATCGCCGCTATTCCTTAAAACCTCATAGAGCCTAAGAGCCTTTGCGCTGTAGCCATGCTCGAAGTAGAGAGTCCCTAATCTAAGAAGCACCTCTGGGGTGCCGGAAGAGGCTCGGAGGATGGCTTCATATTCTTTGATCTCTTCGAGGGGAAGATCGAGGGTGCGGTAGATGTCGGCGAGCTGGGCGTGGACCCAGGGGTCGTTGGGAGCATAGGCATCGAGGATCTTGTACTCTTCAACGGCTCGGAGGGCAGCCTTTTGGAACTTATCGAGCATTGCGGGGGAGGTGTATTCAGGAGATACCCAGAGGTGCTCTTCGTGGGGATGGAGCTTGCGGGGGTCCATGTGGAGGCGAGAGAGGGCGAGATAGGCATCGGCGAGGCGTGCGTGGGATTCGAGGTCGGTGGGATGCAGCTTGATGAGCTCGATGCGGAGTTTGATGATGGTGAGGAGGAGAAGCTCTTTCATTTGATGGAGGTCTTTCCAGTGGGTCCAGACGCTGAACTTTTGCATGAGGGGGGAGAGGGTTTCAAAAGAGGAGGGAAGCGCGTAGTAGGTATATTCCTGGCGGTGGAGTGTGGTGAGCATTTTTTGTAGGGCAGTAGCAGTGGCTTGGTAGAATTCTGCAGAGTTTGGGGGATAGGGAAGAGAGGATTGTGCAGCGGTGATGAATGCCTTGCGGACATCGAGAAGTTGCTGGGGTTTTTTCGCCTGGAAGTAGAAGAGTAGGACGAAGTAGGTGAAGAGGGAAAGAAAGACTCCAGCGAGGGAAAAGGCAAAGAGTGTGGTTTTGGTGAAAAAGGAGAAAAAGAGGACGAAGGCGGATAGTTCTAAGATGCCGATGGAAAAGAAGGTGATGTGAAAGAGGGCATACTGTCTGGTGACTTGTTTAAAATCATCCAATGCTTCTGAGCAGAAATGATGGATCTGCTCTTCAAATTGGCTTAGGGGCTTGTTTGCTGCCAGGTAGGTGTCTGATGTCATAACTATTGCCTCAGTTAATCTGAGAGATGAATTGCTATCACTCAGGTTATCTCAACGAGAGATGATTTGTAAAGGCTCACGAACCTACCCCACTAAAATTTTTCGTCAATTTTCGGGATTATTTCGGCCGCTTTTCGATTCTTTTTTTTGGGGTTATATCAACTCGCGTATATTACCCCAAAAAAAGAATCGAAAATCGGCTCGAAAGAACCCGAAAATCGACTGAAACTTTTTAGTGGGATAGGTTCTACTGATAGGCCGTTTCTTGCATGTAGTTAATGACGCGTTGGGAGACCCCGGAGTTTTTTAAATGTTCGATGTCTGAAGCGGAGAGGTAGAATACGCTTCCTGTCGAGTGAATCGTGCCGATGATTTTATCATCGGTGATCCCAGCTTGTGTCATTCTGACGATGTCGTTTTGGGAGAGCTGTTCAGACTTGTCGATTTTTTTGGTCGTTTTGGGAGAGTTTTGATTGAGCTTTTCACGATCGCTTGAATCGAGGGAGGATCCGATGATGGCACCTGTAGCAGCGCCGGCTCCAGCTCCAATGAGGACGCCTGCAGGAGTGGGACTGATGAGCGCTCCAGCTCCAGCGCCAAGCCCACCGCCGACAAGTGCACCAGTGCCTGCTTTCGATTCGCATCCAATGAGAAAAAAAGCTCCAATGCAAAGAATGCATGCTGTGGGTTTCATGGGATTACCTTAGTTGTGTCTGGACTTTTTCTTTTACCGTTGAGCGGCAAGATTGACAAGTGTTTTTTGTTCGGCTTCCGCAACATCGCAGAAGGCTAGTAGACAAACATGGGGATCATCGTCTTCTAGAGCTGCATTAAGATATGCAGCAGCTTCTTCTGGTTTTTGAAGTTCTTTCAAAAGATGTTCTTCGTAATCTTTTGTTTTAATCATGGATGATTCTTTGGATATCAATCATGTTTGTTTTGCACGATAGGCTTGTAGAGGATGCGTAGGGCTGTCTTCAAATACCAGCTCCAAATCACCAGATTCAACCATAGGTAATAGATAATTATCGCGTATGTAGCTCTGATTCCTTTTCAAGAGTAGTGCAATTTCACTATGCTTGAATGGACGAGAAGCGCAGAGCAGTCGAATAATTTGTTTGATTGCATCGGGAGGGGTTCTTTTGCCCATTTTTTGAATTTGATCATACAAAATTTGGCTTAGTTCGAAAGTTTCTTTGGAGCTTGTATGGGGAGCTAGCTCCTCAGATAAGGAGCTTGTATGGGGAGCTAGCTCCTCATATAAGCAATTAGGAAGAAAAGTTTGATCTGGGGATAGCAGTTGCTGGGTGGGGATGTAATTAGTAGCGCTGCCCCTTCCTTTTTGCTCAAGAAGTCCAAGATCTCGCAATCGTCTTAAATGGGCACTGGCAGTGAGCGTGTCGACACAATTAATGGTTCTGTAATCTGCATTTGTAATCGCTCCCATTTCTCGAATTACGATGAGGGTTCTGGCTTCTTCATTTGTGAGGTTAAATTCTTTAAAATGTCCGAGCCATTCAATATCTTGCTTATCAAAAAGATGATGCGTTAAAAAGGTGAGTGTAAATTGATTTTTTCCTCGATCAGTTTCAATGAGAGGAACGGTCAGGTTAGCTTCTTGCATTAAATCGCGCATTGTTCGAATCCCTGTCCCTTTGGTCTCTGCAATGTTAATTTCATGAAGAACTGAAGCGATTTTGTCATTTCGAGTAATTGATCCTGGCAATCCTAATTCTTCTTCAGGTTTTAAAGAATATCCTGCATTAGCAAATTCAATTCTATTTGAATAACGACGAATTTGCACCGGTTGACTGCATGTGTAATCCCTATGCATGAGCGTATTGCAAACTGCCTCGCGTATTGCTTTCCTGGGAAGTGTAGGATTGTCTTTGCGATATAAATCATCATCATGAAGAGCGAAGGCTTGAGGGATATCGGTCATAATATTACGAAGAAGACGAGGAATTAGAGTGATTAGACCCTCTCGCATTTCCATTGTATGATATCTTTTTTCAGGATCGGGTACCCATTCACGGCCTTCGATGAGAATATAGTCAACCCGTGTTGACATAGGGAAAAGTCGACGAAGCGCCATCGGTTTCCCAAAAAGAACAAGGCCAGCTACTGTTGGATAAGTCCCGCCGCGATGAGGAATCCATAATGAGAGTGAACGCAGTAAATCTTCATCATTATATTTAAGCTCTTCCGCAGCCTCATATACTTCTTTACGCATCTGGCGATAGGTTTCAATGGCTTGAGGATCGAAGTCATCAAAAGAAGCATACTCAACAAGTGTTTCATCGTATTTTTTTCGAGACCGTTGCTGATAAAGATAATCTAGATCTTCTTTGGTGCATTTTTGATCTGTAGGTCCAATGCGGCGGAAAGAACCGTTTTCCATTCCTTCGCTTCGAATAAAGACGGGTTTATCATGAGGTTCAGCTTCTGGAATGTATACGAGAAGATATTTATTGTTTTGATGCGAAACAAGTTCTAGATAAGGCCTAATAGGAACATTAAAGCATTGTCGACAAAGAGTTACAATTTCGCTTTGAGCCTGTTCAGGGTCTCGAATTCCCGTTATGGTGTAATAAGGTGCGTGATCTAGATTATTTTTTGTTAATCCAAGAATGAGATATCCTCCACCCATCCCTGGTTCATTGCTAAAGGCTGAAATGGTTTCTAAGAGACTTTTTCCTAACGCATTGGTAGCTCGTTTAGCTTCTATTCGCTCATTTTCGCCACTGTTTTGTAAGATATTTATGAGGTCATCAAATTCAATGCTATTCATGAGCTTTAGAAAAAGTTTTTTTATGAAGGTTACCACTCAATATCTTTTTCTTCAAACAGCTAATCCATATGCGAATGATGCTCATACGCTTTAGAGCGTTTGAGGAGGATAAAGGCAACGATGCAGCTGATGGCTCCAAATGCATAGATCGTTTTGACGCCAATGCCTGCAAGAAGTCCGCCGATCATGGGACTGAGCATGGCGGAAAGAGAAGTGAAGGACTGGTTAATGCCGAGAATACTTCCTTGGACAGAGAGGGGGGCTTTGAGGGAGATGGTGGAGATACCATTGGTCCAGCAGAGGGAAGCAAATGCAGCGGAGAGGATATAGAGACAGAGGAATGTGCTAGGGCTTTGACTGAAAGCAGTAAACAGAAGAGATACGCAGAGAAAGGGTAAGGAAGAAAGAAGAATTGTTCCTGGGTAATAAAATTTGGCAAGTGTGCGGTTGACGAGGAGGTTGGTGACGGACCAAGCGAGACTGGTGCCTATGAGGGCAAGTGTGATGCCACCGAGATGGAATTGGAATTTCTCAAGCAGGAGTGTGGGGAGGAATTGCAAAGAAGCAATCCAGGCGAGAAGGAAGAGGAAGTTGACAGAGTAGAGGGTGCGCAGTTCTCTATTTTTGATGCCTTGAAAGAGATGGTGGATCCCTTTGAATGGATGGAACCCTGGACTGTACCTTGGTTTATGGGGTTCTTGAAAGAGGTAGTGCATGGAAATGAGGTTAAGAAAGTTGAAAAAGGCTGTGATCCAGAAGGGAAAGCTGGGATTGAAATGACGGCTGATAGCGGGATTTGAGAGGATGCCGCCGAAGGCAATGGCAATGATAAAGCTCATACCGCCAACAGCATTGAGGAGGCTGAAGTTGCGCGTGCGGCCGGTGTCGTCGTGGCTCATATGGGCGATGGTGGAAAGGCAGAGGGTGAGATTGCCTGCAAAGAAGCCTGTGGCAAGGCGGCTGATGAAAAGTCCAGTGAGGTTTTCATTGAGGATGCTGATTGCTGTCAGGGTATACCCGATGGAAGTTCCTGCGATGGTGATGTAGAAGGCTTTTTTTCTGCCGGCGCGATCGGAGAATTGTCCGATGAGGGGCGCTCCGAAAAATTGTGCTAAGGGAAAACAGGCGATGAGAAGGCCCAGGAGAACGGTTCTTTCTAAATAGGGCGTTGATAAAGCGATAAAGGCGTTTTCTGATTTAATGAGCAGGGGCGTGAAAATGGGATAAATTATGGCCAGTCCAAAATTATCCAAAAAATAAGTCAGCAATACTGAAAAGAGGGTGCGGTTATTTGTGCGAAGAGAAATACCCATCCCAATTATTTTTTCCCAGCGCCAACGGTTGCGGGATCTTCGCGGAAGCGATATCCCACACCGCGGACTGTTTCAATCCAATCGAAATGTGGACCTAGTTTTTTTCTCAGCGAAGCAATATGGACGTCGATGTTGCGGTCGACGATGAAGGCATCGTCGTTGTGAACATCGTCGAGAAGTTGGTTGCGTGTGAGCACTTTGCCGCGGTTGCCGAGCAAGCGACAGAGAATTCCAAACTCGGAGAGTGTGATGGTGATGACTTTTTCTTCTTTTCTAAGAAGGTAGCGGTCTACTTCCAGTGTGAATTCTCCAAAGCAGAGCAGTTTGGGAGCTTTTTCCGGCTCTTTGCTGCGTCTAAGGACTGCTTTGATGCGGGAGAAGAGGACTTTTGGGGAAAAGGGTTTGGCAACGTAGTCGTCAGCACCTAGCTCTAAGCCAAGGATCATATCGAGCTCTTCTGCTTTTGCAGTGAGAATGATGACGGGGATTCCTTTGAGCTCTGGGTTGTTTTTGATTTTTCTGCAGACATCAAAACCATTTTGTCCAGGAAGCATGATGTCGAGGATGACGAGGTCAGGTTTTTCCCGTTCAATAGCGCGGTAGCCATTGATGCCGTCGACTTCGACGTGCATTTTGTACCCTGTCGCTTCTGCTTGAAGTTTGATCAGTGCGGCGATGTCTTCTTCATCTTCAATTAATAGGATTCGCTTCTTGTGGCTCATGGAGGTTTCCTTGTTTTTATGAGGGAATAGCAAAACTCCAATTTGGGGCCAAATCCGCCCTTTTTGAGCAGGATTCAGATTCTGCGCAAAAAGGGCAGGTTTGGCCTCTAACGCGATTTTTGCTATTCCCTCTTATTACTTTCCTAATTCAATAGTTTATTTAATTTTTTTTCACGCATTTTTTCTTGAGAGACTAGTTCTATGCAAAAAATTTGGAGTTTTCAACTCCAGAAATTATGCCAACTGGGAGTTTTGCATCCTGATGTGTTCATTAAATCCCGTTTGGTGTTTATTTATACCTTCTACATCAAGGAGCATTTCATGAAAATCATCTTTATCCATTTTGCAGTTATCGCCCTCTCTCTTCTAACCTCGCTAAATGCCGGAATTTATTTGGAGAAGCCAGATAACTTCCATCCCAAGCCTGCTATTGTGGGATGTTGCTATTTACATTTTCAAGACAAAATCCTCCTAATGCATCGACAAGATTTTAAACCGGAAGGAAATCGGTGGGGAATTCCCGGTGGCAAGCTGAACATTTCTACGGAGACCTTGATCGAAGCAATCATTAGAGAGGTCCATGAGGAGACCGGCTTTAAGCTGGATGTCAATAAAGTGCATTACATCGGAAAATTATACATCAAAGTGCCCAACTTCGACTTTGAATACCATATGGTGGATTATCTCGAGCCGATCAAGAATCCAGGCGATGTGAAAATCAACTTTAAAGAACACAAGGGCTTTACTTGGGTGACTCCAAAAGAAGCTTTAAAAATGGATTTGATGACGGATGAGGACACGTGTTTTGAAGTTGTGTTTGGGATTGATCGGGATCGATAAGAAATTTTTATCCGAACAATTTTTTCTTTTCAGGATGGATCTCAAGCAGGAATTCTTCACAGGGAATGCAATGAATTCCATTTTTAATAAGATGATCTGTACCTCGATAAAGCAAGATAGGCGTGCATTCTGGATAGTCTTTTTTAAATTCTTCAAGGCCACGCAGATCCTGAGGATGTATTTTGGTATTGTTTTTTACTTCGATAGCCCAAAATCCCTCAGGTCCAAATATAATAAAATCAACTTCTAATCCGCTGCGTGTTCGCCAAAAGCAAAACTGGTAATTGCCGATTTGGCTTTGTACCCAGGCCCTTATGTGTTGAGCGACAAGCCCTTCTAAAGCAGCTCCCTGGATCTCTGAGCCTTGATCTTTCAAACTTCTTGGTCTCAAAGAACAAAAAACGCCTGCATCGAATATATAGAGTTTAGGATGTTGAGATAAAGCTCGTTGAGCCCTGTTTGTAAAACAGGACAGCGTAAAGGACAAGAGCAAGTCCTGCAAAATCTGTAAATAGTTCTCAATCGTTTTTCTTGATATTTCACATTCGCGAGCAATGTTTGATAGATTAATTTGACTTCCATGAGAAAAACTAATCACCTCAAGAAATCTTGCAAAATCGTCGATTTTCCTGACTAGGCTTTCAGCATAGACCTCCTCTTTGAGGTAAATGCCTGCATAAGTTTGTAGTACATCTTCTGGAATATCAGAGAGGGTGATCAGGGGAACCATCCCTACTTTCAAGGCTTTTTCCAGATTGAAACGATCCTTAAGTTCTCCGGCAAAAAAAGGAGACATATGTCTTAAGAGCGCGCGCCCTGCCAGCAAATCAACGCCCGCTCTTTTTAATTTTCGAGAGCTTGATCCCGTAAGCACAAATTGCAATCCTCTTTTTTGTTCAATAAGCCAGTGAACCTCGGATAAGATATCCGGCACCTTTTGCACCTCATCGATCACAATGACAGATCCGTCAGGAAGGGGCTCTACAACCTCTCTTAAGCGTTCTGGAGCAGCAAGGTAAAAACGAAGGACGTCAAGATTTAACAGGTCTATCCATAAGGCTTTGGGATACTCCATTTTCAGCCAGGTGGATTTGCCGGTTCCTCGAGGGCCGAAGAGAAAATAACTCTGTTTGGGAGGTTTAAAAAACCGTGAGAGTAATGTCATGGGTCGCCTTTTTCACCTTATTATGCCATTTTGTCAGGATAAATGGCAAGTCTAGGTGAAAAATGCGTTCAACGTACTTAAGTAATTAAAAATCAGTAGTTTGCGCTATGCGTTCAATAGGGTGGTCCAGGAAAGCCCCCCCATGCTGGCGGAATTTTTCAGGATCATCGGAGACAAAAAATTGGTAGTGCGGCTGAGATGTTGAGGATGTGAGAAGATTTGTCTCAGCAAGGACTTGCTGTGTTTTTTTTGCGCAGGCCTGAGCTGGGTCGATGAGTGGAATGTGGGATCCGAGCTCTTGCTTAATGGCAGATTGTAAAAGAGGATAATGGGTACATCCAAGGAGAATTCCTTGGATGTTTTTGTTTTTTAAGGGGTGAAGATATTCTTGGATCGCGAGGCGGGAGATGGAGTGCTCGACAAATCCTTCTTCGATGAGCGGAACAAAGAGCGGACAGGAGATGGGAAATAGTTCTACCTCTGGACAGCGCGCTAGGATTTGTTCTTGGTAGACTTCAGAGTTGATGGTAGCGCGTGTGGCAAGGAGTCCTATTTTACCGGTGGGAAATAGCCTTGCGATTTCTTCGACACCTTGTTCAGTGATACCGATGACTGGGATGTCTGTTGCTTTGCGCACTTCTTCAAGCGCTGCGCAGCAGGAGGTGTTGCATGCGATGACGAGGATTTTAATGTTCTGCTCTTTAAGAAAAGAGGCGCTTTCTAGTGTGTAGCGAAGAATTGTTGCGGCGCTTTTACCGCCGTAGGGAAGCCTTGCAGTGTCACCGAAGTAGATGATGTTTTCATGGGGCATAAGCTTCTGGATGGCTCGCATGACAGTGAGGCCGCCGAGTCCAGAATCAAAAATCCCGATGGCCGAATCATTCATCGGGGAGCCTTAACTCTTGTCCCACTAAAATGCGATCATTTTGAAGTTGATTGAGTTTGCGCAGGATGTCAGCAGTTGTTTTGTGATTGCGCGCTACTTTTTCAAGTGAATCGCCGGCCTTGACTTTGTAGACTTTTGTGGAAGCGGGGAGGGTTGTGGCCTGTCCGCCGATGGCTTTGGAGATCGATGTGAGCGTGCCTTTGAGTTTTGTTACTTCTTCCAAACGTTTGTCATGGGAGACTAAATCGGTTTCAAGAGTTTGGATTTTAGAAAGGGTTTGGTTGATGGAAGTGTTTAAGGTGCGTAGATCTGTTGTGGCTTTTTCGAGTGTTTTTTCAAGCTGAGTCACTTTTTTTTCTAGCTTGTCGAGTTGGCTCTGCGCACTTGTTGGGTTGGTCTGACCTTTAACGCTAGAGAGGGTGTTGTTTTGTTTTTTGAGTCGCTCATCGAGCAGATTCAGCTCTACTTGCGTGGTGTTGAGAGCGTGTTTGAGATCGTCCATTTCGATGCGAAGCTCATCGACTTCTGGATTGGTGTAGTAGCCTGAAGGAGGCCTTGCATCAAGGATGCAAGGCAGTAGCAGCAATAATAAGAATCTTCGCATCTTATCTGGCCGATGTGTAGATGCGGAACTCGCCTCTGCGGTTTTTGCTCCAAGCATCTTGTGTGTGGCCCAAGTCAGATGGTCTTTCTTTTCCATAAGAAACGGTGTGGATTTTTTCTGGATCAACACCTTTTTGCACAAGCGCTGAGCGGATGGAGTTTGCGCGTCTAGCTCCGAGTGAGAGGTTGTACGCTTCAGGTCCGCGTTCGTCGCAATGTCCAGAAACAAAGACGTAGACATCGGGATGAGAATTCAGATACGTGGCAATTTTTTCTACCAGGGCCATCGATTCTTTGCCGCGAAGAATGTGATCATCGGTGTTAAAGTAAACATTTTTGAAGATGCTAGCTTCAGCGCCAATAGGTGAGCGGAATGCTTCGATGCCTGGGATGCGACTTCCCTGTTCTCCTGGAGACTGTTTGGGTTGTGGGATGGCGCCATCAGCAAATTGTGTGCGGAGGTCTTCATCTTTCAGCGCAATGAAGTCATCATCGCTTGGAGCGTTGAAGAATTCTTCGCTTGCGGT
Organism: Chlamydiota bacterium; assembly: GCA_023269355.1. Taxonomy (GTDB): domain Bacteria; phylum Chlamydiota; class Chlamydiia; order Chlamydiales; family Rhabdochlamydiaceae; genus CAJCIW01. The sequence continues at coordinate 60,713 of JAHFTO010000001.1, forward strand.
CTCTTCTTTTCCCCAAAGAGAGCGCGTGTTGCTTTTGTAATTTCCGGCGGCGGAGTTATCGTCCCAGATACTGCCGTTGCCGCTTCTGCAGCCTGTGAGTGTCATGCTTGCGATCGCGCTGAGCATGGCAAAAAATAGATATGTTTTTTTCATGGTTGTTTCCTCTTCTTATAATAATAGTTCTATCGGGTTCCCCAAGTCGGATAATGTTTTTTTCCAGGGCCTCGACTAATTTTAACTGCTTCCGGCTGATTCAGATTGACGACGTAGAGTTCAGAGTTTGAGTGGTCAGTCGAATTAAATACGATGTGCTTGCTGTCGGGCGCCCAATAAGGGTTTTCTTTGTTTCCAGAGCCTGTTGTCAGCTGCATCTCTTCTCCTGAGGAGAAGTCGTAAATCCATATTTGCCGTATACCATTTGTTTTAGCACTATAGGCTAATTTTGTGCCATCGGGTGACCAACAAGGGCAAGAATTTTCTCGATTTTGTTTGCTGATCATGAGGGGACTTTGTCTTTTTTGAGTGGGGGTTGCAGAAATAATATAGATGCGCACGCCGCCATCTTTATCAGATACAAATGCGATTTTAGAGCCGTCGGGGCTAAATGTGGGAGAGCCTTGTGTGGAGCGCGGATAGGAAAAAAGTTGTACAGGTTTGCCAGCTTCGCCGGTTTCAGGGTGCAAAGGTTGGAGGAATAGGTCTGTGCGTCCTGCAGCATCGCAGATGAAGGCGAGTTTATCGCGTTTGGGAGAAATAGCGGGAAGAAGCTGGTTGCCGCGCAAATCGATCAGGCGTTTGCCTTCGCCTCCTTTCAATGAGCCGATGAAGATTTTGGGTTGGCCCATTTTGTAGGACACGTACAAGAATCTGTCATTATTAAAATGGGGATGATGCGGAATTGCAATCGGGGTGACGGAATAATTTTGGTCGTGGGTGAGCTGACGGGAATTCGCGCCATCCCAGTCGCATTCCCAGATTTCAGAAATCCATTCGGAGCCATTGGGTTTGGGATTTTTGACCTGATAAGCAAATAGGATACGGCTGTTTGCAACTCCTTCTTTGTTGAACAATGTCTTATGGATGCTGTCAGCGATGAGATGGATTTGTCTGCGGTCGTGATTTAAATCGCCAGTCAGTGTGATCGTAGGGCAGGATTTTAAAGAGCTGTTTTGAGCGTTGAAGATCCAGATGCTAAGCTGTCTTCCGCTGAGTTGCAGGCGGACAGTGTAGTGAATGCCTGCATTTTTCCAGGAAGTGGCATTAAATGCAGAAGCGTTGTCCTTGTTGGAGATGATCTGCTCTTTGTCGGAGCTAAACGGAATGACTTTTGTGGAGCCGTTGTAATTCAAGTCGTAGCAGATCACATTTTCGATTTGGGCTAAATAATTGGTATCGAAAGCAGACTCTCTGGCTTGAATTTTGCCGACGTAAAGAGGCTCAAGGCTGTTTGAAGTAGAAAGATGCACGCGGATTTCGGGTTCGTATTCCTCTTCTGCAGAAAGGGTAAGTAGAGGAAGGAGGAAGAGAAATATTTTGAGTGCTTTCATGTTATTGCTCATTACAAAATGTCAGGACAAAGGTATGTTCTTTTTTGTTTGCAAGAGTGCCTTCAAAACAGGGAAAACGTAAACGGGAAAGTTGGCTTTCGAGATATTGCCTGTTTTTCTCATTCTTAGCTTTAAGCACACTTAGTTTAGCGACTGTGCCATCTTGGCGCAAGCTCAATTGAATCTTTACCTCTCCGTAATCGGGCAGACGCAGCTCTTGATGCAGATAGCTGATGAGAGTGTCTGTATAACTCATTGTTTCTGCGCTTTGTTCTTCTTGACTATCGATTTGCAGAACAATAGGCGCCATCGCTTTACTAGAAGATATTGTTTTTTTGCTTATTGTTGGTTTATCGCTTTTAGTTTCAATTTTGGCAATGCTTTCTTCTAACTCTTTAAGGAGAGAATCAGAAATTTTTGCGCGGGCTTTTTCTGGAGCGGCTTTTGGTTTTTGGGTGGGCTGCGGGGAGCTAAGTTTTTTGTCTGCAATGGCAGGCGTTTTTGGTTCCAATTGCTTTTTAACGGCAGGTGGCGCAACGGCTGGAGTTTGTTGTTTTTTAACTTCTGGTTTTGGAGCGGGCTGAGGTTTAGGAGTAGAAGGAGCTTGGGGTTTGGATGTGGGAAGAGTTGTTATTTTTTGGACAGGTTTTGGTTGGACGGTGTGAACGATAAGAGGTTTGTGTTTTTTTAAAGGGGGAAGGCTGGGATTGCAGAAGAGGATCATAAAGAGAAAAAGAGCATGAATGAAGACGACGGCAAAAAAGATGTTTCTTTGAACGGGATTTTTTGCGGTTATATCCACAGCATCACCCCGGTTGCAAGATAATGTCGAGCTGCTCAAATCCTGCTGTTTCTACTGCGTTTTTTACAGTTTGGTAGGTTCCAAAGTGCGCTTTTTTGTCGTGAAACAGCTGAGGAATTTTGTTGGGGTGCGCGCGTTTTGCTTCTTTTAAGAGTTGGAGGAGTTCTTTTTCGTTTACTATGCGGTTGTTGAACTGAATCGAGTTGTTCTCTTGCACCCGGATAGTAACGGGGCTGCTTTCTTGGAGGGGTGCAGATTCTTTACTCTCTTTTACGGCAGCTGAGGCAAGTTGGATTCTATCGAGCTCGAGCATCGGTGCGATGATGATGAAGATGATCAGGACGACGAAGACGACATCGATCAGTGGAGTAAGATTGATGTGGGTTTCTTCAAAGTCACTTTTTAAAGAAGAGCTCCGCTTGCGCATGATGAACCTATCCTACATCCGCCTTGCGGTATTGGAGTTCCACGCAAGAAAGAAGTTGGTAAAGAAACTCTTCCATATCGGAGGCGTAATTTTTGGTGGCGGTCTTAAGGTAGTTGTAGGAAACAAGTGCAGGGATAGCGATGACAAGGCCGAGCACGGTTGTGGCAAGTGCAGTGGACAATCCTCCAAGAACTGCCATATTGGTGCCTGCGGTGCCGCCGTTGCCAAGTTCCGAGAAGGTGATCAAAATCCCCCACACCGTTCCAAGTAGTCCAAGAAAAGGAGCGAGTGTTGTGATAGTTGAGAGGATGAAGAGATTTTTTTCCAGGCGTTTGATTTGAGAGGAAATGGTTGTGAGCACATGGGACTCGACAATTTCTAAATCGGTTGGAGAAAGATAAGCCGCGGTCCCCTCTTTGCCGTAGTGTTGTGCAGAAAAGTGTAGGTTTTTATTGAGGATTTCAACGGTCTTTTCTTGCAGCTCGCGGAAGATTTCAGCGTAAGGATGCGGCAGTGTCCGATTTTTTGGCTTAGGAAGTTCGTTTAAGTCCAGGTGAAGCAGTCTTTCTTTATTTATTTGGTAAGCTTTGTAAAAAGCTTTAGAAATTTTGTCCACCTCGCGCGCCATCCACACTTTTTGAAGGAGCACTACCCAACAAATGACCGAAAGAGCAACCAAACTTAAGATAATGAGTTTACCGAGAAAGTCGGATTGAGTATAAGCCGTAATGAAAACGTCCATAGATAGATGACTCACAAGAAGAGTTGGTCATCTATCAATGTACACCGTTTAGGAGCTTTCGTCAAGGATGGAGCAGCCGCCTCTCGTTGTCAGTTTTTATACAGAACCATTTCAGGCAAAATTGCTCTTAGCTTCTTGCCGCGTGCTGGGCATTGAAGCGGAGATCGAGCCGCTTCCTTCCCAGCAGGCTGCGCAAAGCTGCGCGATGAAGCCGTTTTTCATCCGTCAAAAGCTACTCGAGAAAAAAAGACCATTATTTTGGGTGAACGCAGATTCGGTGTTTAAAAAGAAACCCGACTTTTCTTTTTTATTAGAAAGCGATCTTTCTTTTCGGACGATGAAAGGATTTACTAAAGACAAACGATTTAAATATACTTCTGATTCTCTGTTTATTAATTATACGCCGCGTGCGCTTGAATTTGCGGACAAATGGTGTGAACACTGTCAACTTAAAATAGATAACAAGGATGAATTAGAACTTGCAGACCAGATCATTTTGATCGATCTAATCGATCGCGGCCATATTTTAAAAGTCTTGCCCTTGCCCATCTCTTATTGTAAAGTGTTCGATTTTGATGCTGAAGAGGTCCACCCGCAGAAAATTGTGGTGGAGCATTTTCTCACGTCGCCTCGTTTTCGCCATTGGAGAAGTTAATTGTTTATCGATTCTCATGCTCACCTCACCTCCGAGCAACTATTGCCTCATGTGCAAGAAATTTTAGCGCGCGCACAAAAAGCTGGCATTTCCAAAATTGTCAATATTTGTACAGACATCAAAAGTCTCGAAGAGGGACTTGCCCTGCATGAGAAAGCTCCTTGGGTCTATAATACAGCGGCGACAACGCCTCATGATGTCGTAACAGAGGGAGAAGAGTTTTTTCCTTACGTAGAGAAAGCGGCAGCTGTTGGCAAGCTCGTTGCCATTGGCGAGACAGGTCTGGATTATTATTACGAGCATTCCGACAAGAAAACGCAAGTCGCTTTTTTAGAGCGCTATTTTGTGCTTGCTCTGAAGATGAAGCTTCCCTTGATCTTTCATTGCAGAGATGCCTTTGGAGATCTTTTTTCCATGGCAGACAGCGCTTATAAAGGTGCGCCTGCATTGCTGCACTGTTTTACGGGGACGATTGACGAAGCAAGGGGCGTTTTGGACAGAGGATGGCTTTTGTCTTTGAGCGGCATTGTGACTTTCAAAAAATCGGAAGGCTTAAGAGAGGTGGCCAAGTACGTTCCGCTAGATCGTCTCGTGATTGAAACTGATTCTCCCTATTTAGCTCCAAACAGTCAGCGGGGCAAGCAGAACGAACCTTCTTTTCTCCCTGAGACTGCGGAAGCGATCGCCAAGGTGAAGGGAATTCCACTTGGCGACTTTGCTCAGGCAGTTACTGAGAATGCGGAGCGGTTTTTCCGCTTTCCATAGCCTGTTGTTTGGCAATCGCTGTTTTTAAAATCTCTGCAGCATCCTCCATTCCTAAAGCTTCTGCAATTTCTAGGGGAGTTTTTCCATCGGGGTCTTTTGCTTGAAGATCAATTCCCGGAAGTGAACAGAGAGTTTTGAAGTCTTCGAGCAGCTGATCATTACCATAGAGGTTGATGTCCCCATCAATGCCAAGTTCGTGGTTTGCGTCTTCGCCTATAAATCCTTTTCGTAAACCTGTAAAGCTATGACCATATATGTTTAGGATTGAGATAGGAAATGCTCGTAGACCCCGTGTCTCAAGAGGTAGGTTTTTTTTAATAAACACGCATATCAATGGATCTTCAGTAGCAAAATTAGGGTCAAAATTTTTGTTGCAGAAGAGCTCAGACCAAGTTGCATTTTTGGCAAATGCCAGAATCCCGAAATGAATATTTACAAGTTGTTGGTTAATGAGGAAATGTTTCCTATCAGCAGGCGAATTTGCATAGGATTCACTCAACGCTTCATGTAAGGAGGAAACCTGATTTTGTTTGAAGTAAGAATAAAAGCAGGCCGCCCCTAGCGGCCCTAAGTGCTTTAATTCACCGATATGTGGCGCAAGGGTCTTTGCAGATGGCAATGGAAATCCATTGTTGAAATATCCCATAAAGTGAGGCACGCAGGTGCGATCATCTCTTACGCCCGAAATATAATCGAGGTATGCAGAAGATCTCATAGAGCTGCAAATAACTGTAAAAATGGTATCCGATGCATTGTAGATAATGTGCATTTTTTGGAAGGAACTTTGGGTCTTTGCGAGCCTTTTTAAAATAAGGTTAATGGCTGGCAGTTTGAGGCTAGACAAGACAGTCTCTAATTTGTTCACACGCTCATATAGATAATGGTGAAAAACACCCGCGCGACTTTTTTGTTCGAGACTTTGTGGACAAGAGGGCAAATAGGATTGAAAAAAAAGAGTCCATAACTCTTTGTTGTGTGCAAGCGGTTGTAACAGCTTGCAAGTCAGGCTTAATGAGGACACATCTTTGGGAAGTAGTCTGCCCTGCTCAATGACATTGCACCAGATCTCATACGGCAAGGTGGAATATGGTCCAGGTTTTACTACCCCTAGCGATGAGACGAATGAGGAAATGTGCTTTACGACGAATTTCACAACCATAACCACTCTTCTGTGTAATCATTGAGGGGAAGTTTCTTGCGTGTTTTGTTTGGCAATTGCTGCTTTTAAAATCTCTGCAGCGTCCTTCATGCCTAAAGCCTCAGCAATTTCCAGGGGAGTTTTTCCCTCTGCATCTTTCACATGAAGATCAATTCCAGGAAGTGAGCAAAGGGTTTCAAAATCTATGAGCAGTTGGTCTGAATCGGACCCAAGACCATAGAGGTTAATCTCTCCGTTGACGCCAAGATCTAGGCAAGCGTCTTCGCCAATATATGCTATGACATTAGAGGGGTTTCCGGATTCTAGTAGAAGTTGGTATTCCCACAGTGCCGGAATACAAAATGTTCTGATTGGGAAGCATGTGTTTGGGGGGCATATGAGAGCTAAATGGTCAGGGAGGTTTTCCACAGGTTTCAGGGCATATTTAATAAAAGAGATCAAATAGGGGGATTCAGGATCACAATTTGGATCAAAACTTTGAGAGAATAGTTCAGACAGCGTTGCGTTTTTGGAATACCTCAGGATGCATGTATAAGTGATCATCGTAAGCCTTTTGTGAATTGTCGTGTTGTTAGAATAGGTCATATTCTTTAATTGGTGCTCACGGATTGCTTCACATAGAAGAGGTGTTTGATTCTGTTTGTAGTAAGCATAGAAGCAAGCGGCTCCAAGGGGCCCCTGTCTCTCTAAATCATCGATATAGGATGCGAGGGCTTTTGGCGATGGCAGAGGAAGTTGGTTATTAAAATATCTCATGAAGCGAGAAGCGCAGGAGCGATCCTCTCTTGCACCCGCAGAATAATCTGAGTATGCATAATTTCTGATCGGATTGCAGATGGCACCAAAAATGGTATCGGATGCATTGTTGATCAGTTGCAGCTTTTGAAATGCGCTTTTAGTCTCAGAGAGTTTTGTGAGAAGCGGATTTATTTCTTTTAATTCGAGACTGCACAGGTAAGTTTCTAATTTATCGACGCGTGTATGTAAATAACGATGAAAAGCCATCGCAAGGTTTCCCTTTTTTAGATCATCCGGGCAAGAAGGCAGATGGCTTTTGAAAAAAAGATCCCATAATTCTTGGCTGTAAGCAAGAGGTGCTAATTGTCTGCAAGTGAGACTGAGCGCAAACACATCGGTCGGATGGGAGATACAAGGTAGGATTACTTTATACAAGCAATCATCGGCTACGTTGCAGAGCGGCGCGGATTGTAGAGACTTGGACTCAGTTGCTGGAGTGACCATTATTTAGTTCCTTCTTTTGATAAAAAATTTTGTTTGGTGATGGCAATTTTTAAAATCTCAGCAACATCATACATCTCTAATGACTCCGCAATTTCCAGGGGAGTTTTCCCCTCTTCGTCTTTCACATGAAGATCAATCTCAGGAAGAGAGCAAAGGGTTTTGAAGTCTTCGAGCAGTTGCTCATGATTGGGATCAAGGCCGTAAAGGTTAATCTCTCCGTTGATGCCAAGTTCAGGGTTTGCATCTTCGCCTATAAATGCTTTTAGGTTAGCAAGATTTTTCGGTGTATTAGACGTGTATTCCCACAGTGCAGGAATAGAAAAAGATCTTACAGGATAGCTTAATTTTGGACATGCAAGGGTTAAATCAGGGTGGAGGTTTTCCATAGGTTTCAGGGCAAGTTTAATAAAAGTGAGCAAAAAGGGGTGGTCAAGATCATGATTGGGGTCAAAGCCCTTAGAGAATAGTTCGGACAACGTTGCATTTCTGGAATACCTTAGGATGCATGTAAAAGTGAACATCGACAGCCGTCCTTGGGCTGTCGTGTTATTAGCTGAGGGTAAATACCTCGATTGGTGCTCACGGATTCCTTCACATAAGAGCGGTACTTGATTCTGTTTGTAGTAAGCATACAGGCAAGCAGCTCCAAGGGGGCCCGATCCTTCTAGTTCATCGAGATGGGGTCCGAGGGCTTTTGGTGATGGCAATGGGAGTTCGTTGTTAAAATATCCCATTAAGCGCGCGGCACAGGTGCGGTCACCACTGAAACCCTGAGCATAATCTCGGTATGCGCTCCTCTTCATCGAATTGCAGACGGCACTAAAAATGGAATCGGATGCACTGTTGATAAGTTGCAGTTTTTGAAAGGCGCTTTTAGTCCCGGAAAGTTTTATGAGGAGCGGATTGATTTCTTTTAATTCGAGGCTATGCAGGTAGGTTTCTAACTTGCCCACGCGCGTATGTAAATAGTGATGAAAAGTTCTCGCCAGATTTCCTTGTTTGAGATCATCCGGGCAAGACGGTAGATGACTTTAAAAAAAAGGTCCCATATCTCTTGCTTGTAAGCAAGAGGTGCTAATTGTCTGCACGTGAGACTGAGTGCGAACACATCGGTGGGATGAGAGATGCAGGGCATGATTACTTTATACAAACAATCTGTAGGTATGGTGCACAAAGGTGCTGATTGGCGATATATGGATTCTGTTGCTGAAGTGACCATTATTTAGTTCCTTATTGTGATGAAAGATTTTGCTTGGCAATGGCAGTTTTTAAGATTTCTGCAACGTCGTACATCTCTAAAGATTCGGCGATCTCAAGTGCTGTCTGTCCCTTTTCATTGGTGACGAGTAGATTAATGCCAGGAAGCGAGCAAAGGGTTTCAAAATCTTTAAGCAACTGATCATTATTTTGCTCAAGGCCATAGAGAAAATGGTCCCCTTCAATGCCAAGCTTTGGGCAGGCATCGTCTCCGATGTATTCTTTGAGCCGGAGATAATATTCGGTTGAAAACTGCGCTAAATGGAATCGAAGGGGCGGAAGAGAATAGCTCCGCATGGTGAAGCTTAGGTTAAGAAATGAATCGAGCTGGTTTTTACAAGCTTGAAGTTCCTCTGCATCCTCTCTTTGCTGTGTTTGGATCGTATGTTCAATTTCGTGGCTAAGCTGATGTATTTGTAAGAGGGTAGTTTGATAGGCAGGGCTCTTAACAATGGGTCGCAGAACCTCTAGAACGAAGTGGCATAGAAAAGGATTTTTGTTCTTCTCAAAGTTGGGATCAAATCCTTGTTTGAATAAATCAGACCAAACAGAGCCTTTTGCGTACGATAATATTTTATGATGAATACTCACGAGATAGGTTTGCGAAGCATTCGTTAAATCAGACATTTCTATAGCTTCGGATAAGATCGTAGCCTGATCGTTTTTAAAGTAAGCATAGAGACAGGCTCCCATCGGTCCTACATTGAGGATTTGTTTGAGGTAAGGCGATAGTGTTTCTTTGGATGGCAATGGAAGTTCATTTTTAAAATAGCCCATGAAGCGTGCGCCGCATGTGCGCTGACTGGAATGTCGGCAGGTATAGTCTCTGAATTCATTGTCTATGATTGTATTTTCGGGAAACACGCTGCAAATGGCAGTAAAAATGGCGTTGGAATGGCGGGTGATTGCAATAAGCTTTTTAAGATCGCTTTGGTCTGCTTCTATTTCTTCTAAAATAGGTTCTATTTCCTGAAGATCTAGACTCTGAAGATATAAGCTTAAGTTTTGAACGCGCGTTTTTAAATGAGTCTGAAAGGAAATTGCCGAGTGAACCTCATCGGAATGACATGTGCCTTGCGGTAAATAATGTGTGCAAAAGAGGCTCCATAACCGTTCATCGCCAAAGAGAGGCGCGAATTGTGTACAAGTCTGGCTTAAGTGAGCAAAGTCATGAGGATTCGTGAAATTATTTAAAATTGTATTTAAACAATCTTCCGGTAAAGAGCATAGATGTCTTGTTGTTGCTGAAAGTGCGCTATTCATGTCCATAGATTCTGGTCATTGCGGGCTTTCTTCGCAAATTTTTTCCTTTTGTAAAACTTTCTTAAGCGGTATACCAAAATATCTTGTATGCTTTCTTGTCCCTTTCGAGAGTATTTATTTTTTAAGTTGGAGTCGACATGACTGCCGTTGCTACAATTCCTAAAGCTTTTATTTGGAGAAGGCTCCACTCTTTAATGGGCCTTTGGTTCGTTTTATTCTTAATGGAGCACCTTCTGACCAATTCGCAGGCGGCGCTTTGGCTGGGAGATAGCGGCAAGGGATTTGTCGACATGGTGAATGCCCTCCACAATCTTCCCTATCTTGAGGTCATCGAGGTGACATTGATCGGCGCTCCGATTTTGCTTCATGCGGTCTTAGGGGTGAAATATCTTTTTACCGGAAAGTTCAATAGCGGAAAGTCCGATGGCAGCACTCCTTCTATTTCTTTGCCGCGCAATCGAGCCTATACTTGGCAGAGAATTACTTCTTGGATCCTTCTCTTTCTTCTTGTTTTTCATGTGGTCAAGTTTCGCTTTGTGGAATACCCAGAAAATATTCCTATTGCAGGAGAGATGCATTATGGCGTGAGAGTATCTGTCGATGATGGTCTTTACACGGTGGCTGATCGTTTGCATGCGAAGTTATATGACAAAGCTGCCATTGCTGCTGAGATAGAGAAATTCGAATCGAGAAAAGCAGAATCCACTTTGATCGAGATGGCGGATAAAATGAAACAAGAGGAAGACTTAAGCTGGGAAGGACCTGCTGCCCAGGATTACAGCCATCAAAAGGCGGTGATTTTTACTTCTGCGCAGCATTACAGCGAATCAGCCTCGTTTGTAGCAGCGTTAGAAAAGGTGCATTTGAAGCAAGGAGAAGTGCTTGCCGTGTCCAAAGATTTTGGAACAGCGACGCTTTTTAGTGTGCGCGACACATTTAAAAGTCCGATCTATATTGGTTTGTACACCATCTTTGTGCTCGCCGCGTGTTTCCATGCTTGCAATGGTTTTTGGACGTTTCTCATCACGTGGGGATGGATTTTAAAAATGTCAGCGCAAAGAGCGTGGACGACAGTGGCCGTTGTGATGATGGCTATTTTAATGTTCTTGGGGCTGGCTGCCGTATGGGGCACTTACTGGGTTAATTTGAGGTTTTAGAATGACTCGAAAGATGGGAAAGGAAGTGATCGTCGTTGGCGGAGGATTGGCGGGACTTAGCGCAGCGATGAAACTGGCGGAAAAAGGGTGCCATGTCAAGATTGTTTCGGTCACCAAAGTGAAACGGTCCCATTCTGTTTGCGCACAAGGCGGGATTAATGCTGCGATGAACCTGAAGAACGAGGACGACTCCCCGCTCATTCACGCCTACGATACGATTAAGGGAGGAGATTTTCTTGCAGATCAACCGCCGGTTGTAGAGATGTGTTTAGCAGCGCCGGGGATTATTCGGATGATGGATAGATTTGGCTGTCCCTTCAATCGCACTCCAGAGGGCAATCTCGATTTTCGCAGGTTTGGCGGAACGCTCTATCATCGCACTGCGTTTTGCGGCGCATCGACAGGCCAGCAACTACTTTACGCATTAGATGAACAAGTGCGCCGCTATGAATCAGAAGGCAGAGTCGAAAAATTTGAGAATCACGAGTTCATGCGCCTTGTAGTGGATGAAGAAGGCAAAGCGCGCGGCATTGTGCTCATGGACCTGACTAATTTGAAGCTCGATGTGCTTAAGGCGGACGCTGTCATTTTTGGTACGGGCGGGCCTGGGTTGATCTTTAAGAAATCGACCAATTCTACGTTTTGTACTGGCGCTGCAAATGGCAGACTGTATATGCAAGGAATGCGCTATGCCAATGGAGAATTTATCCAAATTCATCCGACAGCAATTCCCGGCGAAGACAAACTCCGGCTGATTTCCGAGTCCTCTCGCGGCGAGGGGGGAAGGGTGTGGGTCTATGGAGATTCATCGAAGACAATCGTTGCACCCGATGGAAAAACAATTCCTTGCGGAGTGAGTGGCCAGCCTTGGTATTTCCTCGAGGAGATGTATCCAGCATTTGGCAACCTTGTGCCAAGAGATATCGGCGCAAGAGAGGTGCTGAGAGTGTGTGAATTAGGCCTTGGCGTTGAGGGAGGAATGCAAGTCTACCTCGATGTCTCTCATCTTCCCTCTCAAGTGCAGCACAAGATTGAATCTGTTTTAGAGATCTACCAGAAGTTTACAGGCGAGGATCCTCATAAAAAGCCGATGAAAATCTTCCCCGCAGTACACTACTCCATGGGTGGCGCTTGGGTGGATTGGCCAGCAGTGGAAGATCCCGACCGCTCCAGCAGATTCCGGCAAATGACTAACATTCCAGGCTGCTTTAACATTGGAGAATCGGATTTCCAATACCATGGCGCTAACCGTTTAGGAGCTAATTCTCTGCTCTCCTGTATTTTTAGCGGACTTGTAGCAGGAAACGAGGTTCCCCAATATCTCGACACTCTTACAAATAGCTACGGCAACCTTCCTTCGAGAATCTATTCTGATGCTCTTGCCAAAGAAGAATCTCTCAAACATGACTTGATGAGCCGCGATGGCAAAGAAAATGTCCACCGTTTGCACGACGAACTTGCAGAACTGATGGTCAGCAATGTCACCGTCAAACGCAACAATGCAGATCTGAAAAAAACCATCGATCGAATTAAAGAGATTCGTGAGCGCTATACGCATATTCATCTCGATGACAAGGGATCCGTGATGAATCAAACCTATGCATTCGCCAATCAATTTGGACCAATGCTCGAGCTTGCGCTTGTCATCACCAAAGGCGCGCTGCTTCGCGATGAATTCCGCGGCTCCCATTATAAACCGGATTTTCCAGCCCGCGACGATAAGAACTGGCTGAAAACAACGATTGCGACATATGATCCGAATTTGGATGAACCTGTGATTAGCTATCTGCCTGTTGACATGCGCTATTTGAAACCGATTGCGCGCGACTACAGCAAAGCGAAAAAGGTCGTTCCACATTTTGAGAATTTGCCTTCAAACATTGCTTTGCCGGTGTGACATGCAAAAAGAGATCAAAACATTTATTCTGAAAATCTACAGAGGAGTTCCCGGCAATCAGTATTGGGAAGAGTTTGAACTTGAGCTCAAACCCTATCTCAATATCATCTCAGCTTTGATGGAAGTGCAAAAAAATCCGATCAATCGCAAAAGAGAAAAGGTGACACCCGTTGCTTGGGAGCAAGGATGTCTGGAAGAAGTATGTGGCTCCTGCTCCATGTTAATCAATGGACGTCCTCGCCAAGGCTGTACGGCGCTGATTCAAAATCTGCTCGACGCTACAGGTGGTAGAATTGTCACCCTTGCTCCCATGACGAAATTTCCTCTGATCAAAGATCTCGTCATAAACCGTGATCAGATGTTTGAAAATCTCAAAAGGATCAGAGCATGGGTGGAAGTGGATGACGCTTTAGACAGAGGCTTTGGTCCCAAGATCAGTCCAAAAGTGCAAGAAGCGATGTACCTGCTTTCCACTTGTATGACATGTGGATGCTGTTCAGAAGCCTGTCCCCAAGTCAATGCCCGCTCTAAATTCATTGGTCCAGCACCGATTTCTCAAGTGCGGCTCTTTAACTCCCATCCCGTGGGTAAGCTTATGGAGCATGACCGCCTCAAACCCCTCATGGAAGAAGGGGGTGTCTCCGATTGCGGCAATGCGCAAAATTGCGCTGCCGTTTGTCCTAAAAAAATCCCTCTCACCGAATCCATTGCTCTTATGGGCCGCAAGGTTGTTAAGCAAGCCCTCAAGGAAATGGTCGGCCTTCCCGATGCGGAACAGTAGTTGGATTTGTAGAATGTAACTTCCAAATCACTTGGAATTTTTTTTAGTGTAGAAGCTTAAGCAAGAGCTGTTTGTAATTTTTTCTTTCAAATTAACATGAAAATATCCTACCCTGTAGTATAATAAAAAGATGACGCGATGAAGATAAAGATTACTCCTCTTAGAAAGTTTGAAAAGGAAGTAGCTGCTCTCATTGACAACAGGGCTCTGCTCAAAGAAGACTATGAAGAATTAAAAAAAGCATTAGCGGAAACTCCAGAATTAGGTCCTGTGATTACAAAGACTGGAGGTGTTCGGAAGATCCGATTGAAGTCGTCTACGAAAGGAAAGAGCGGAGGCTTTAGGATTTGTTATTTTTACTCTCCAGAAAGCAAGGAACTATTTTTACTTTGCATATACGGAAAAAATAAACAAGAAGATTTAAGTGAATCTGATAAGAAAGAACTGAAGGCATTAGTAGCAATATTTAAGAAGGTATAATATGAGCAGATTATTTGATGATTTAAAAGAAGGTCTCGAAGAGATGATCGCTTATAAAAAGGGAAAGATCACTCTGCGTTCTGAAACTATTGAAGTTCCAGAACCACCTGTTGCTTATAAGCCGAGTCACATCAAAAAAATTAGAAAAAAAGGCCCCTATTCCCAAAGCATATTTGCCAAAGTTTTGAATGTTAGTGTTAAGACAGTTCAGTCATGGGAGTCTGGAGAAAGGATGCCGAGCCATGCTGCTTTGCGTCTATTAGAGTGTGTTGATAAGGGTTTCTATCGTCCTCAACTTATTCAGAAAAGACGATAAATTTTAGAAAAAGCCAGTTGAGAATGTCAATATGAGGCTGAAGTTCGTCTAGCAAGCAGTAAAGCTGAAGAGTAGAATTGTGATGGAAAAATAGGTTTTTCCTGATAATATCGTGTAAAACTTATCCAATTTTTCCGTTGAATGGGATACCCACGGTAACTCGCATGCTCTTTAACGATAAGTATCCATTAGGGGATCACGACGCTGAGAACTTGCAGGAATTCTAGCTTTATTGCTAAAGGTTTCTTGCCTTCTTAGGAAACGGTCCCACCTATACACAATAGGTTATTGAAGCCATTACTTGGCCCCATTCGACGGTTCTTTTTTTTCAGAAAGCCAAGCATTCAGTATTAAGTCTTTACCCATCAGAATTTCTTACTCATTGCAATTTGGAAATCACTTAAAACTCACACTGAAGTGTGTATTTTCAACATTATTGGAGGCTCCTATTGAATCATGAGCAGGGATTTTGGAAGTAATGTGGTTATGTAGGACTTACCACAGAAGTCGACTGACGCACTTCCATTCCACAGCTCTCAAGCGCTTCTTCTAAACTCGCCATATGCAACGAAAAACGCTTTTGCATTTCCTCGACCAACTTGTTAATGAGTTGCTCTTTGTTGGGGAAAAATTCTCTCATTCTACACAGGAACTCATCGTGCGATCTGCCCGCGCGATAGGTAGGTGTTTTTTTGGGATGGAGGAGATATTGCATCTTTTCTGGGGAGTAATCCCATAAGAAGGAGGTATGGTGGAGCCATCTGTCTTTTTTGATGTATTGAGCATTGCCGCCGAATTTTTTGTGGCCGATGACGTAGTCATTTTCTCTTAAACGAAATTCCGGATGGGCAAAGACATCGCGATAAATCCCTTCTGTCCATTTCATGATGGGTTCTGGATAAGCAGGAAAATCATGGATGTTTTTTTGGGAGATGAATGTGATGAAGAGGGTGTTTTCATCGACAAACACCGTTCCGCCGCCGCTGAATCTTTTGATGAGGGGGATGTTGTCTTGAGTGGTTTTCTGACAATCGATGAGTTCTTCTTTTTTCCCTGAGATTCCCATGACGATGGAAGGTGTGGATCCTTCATTGATCAGGCACCAGTTGCTAGAGTCTGCGCGCAGGAGCTTTTCTTCGAGGAGGAGTTGTTCATAGATGGGGTAATTTTTGAGGCGAAGGAGTTTAAATGTGTTCGCCATGTCACCCTCTTTTGATTGCGACCATGAGAACGGATATGTCAGCAGGAGAAACCCCAGAGATGCGGGAGGCTTGGCCGAGTGTGGTGGGTTGGATACGGGTGAGTTTATCCCGCGCTTCATTGCTTAAGCCTTTGACAGAAGCAAAATTAAATCCTGCGGGGATCTGGAAGTGATCGATCTTTTCGAGTTTGGCGGCTTCGCTTGTTTGTCTTTCGATGTACCCTGCGTATTTGAGGTTCAGCTCAATTTGAAGATTGGTATCACGGCCGCAATCAGACACATGTTCCGGGTAATCTTCGAGAATTTTTTGGTAGGAGTATTCGGGTCTGCAGAGGAGTTGAGCGAGTGAGGTCGATTTACCATTTACTTGGCGGAAAGTTTTAGAGAGGTGAGCGATTTGATCTTTCATCGCTTGTTTCTTTTCGAGGAGCTTTTTGTATTGGGATCCATTGATAAGACCTAGCTCATAGCCGTGTTCGCGAAGGCGTAAATCGGCATTGTCTTGGCGCAGCAGCAGGCGGTGTTCAGCTCGGCTTGTGAACATGCGGTAGGGTTCTTCGAGTTCTTTTAAGATGAGCTCATCGATCATGACGCCAATGTACGCTTCAGAGCGTTTTAAAATGAAAGGAGGTTTTTTGGAGACTTTGAGCGCGGCGTTGATCCCAGCGATAAGTCCTTGTCCCGCGGCTTCTTCATATCCGGTGGTGCCGTTGATTTGCCCGGCGAAGTAGAGGCCATCGATGAGTTTGGTTTCTAAGGTGGGATGAAGCTGGCCGCTTTTGACATAGTCGTATTCGATGGCGTAGGCGGGGCGCATTACTTCAGCTTTTTCAAGACCGGCGACGGTGTGAAGCATTTTGAGTTGCACATCGAAGGGAAGCGAGGAAGAGATGCCATTGACGTAGATCTCTTCGGTGTTCAGACCTTCGGGCTCTAAGAAGAGCTGATGGCGCTCTTTATCGGCAAATCGTACGATTTTATCTTCGATGGAGGGGCAATAGCGGGGGCCGACGCATTTGATTTTGCCTGAATACATCGGAGAGAGGTGGAGGTTTTCTTGGACGATCCGTTTGGTCTCTTCATTGGTGTAAGTGATATGGCACGATACCTGGGGCAGGCCGGGACCTTCTGGCTCATCGTAGGAAAATTTAACGCCTTCATCACCGGGTTGCTCTTCCATTTTTGAAAAGTCAACGCTTCGGCGATTAATGCGAGGAGGGGTGCCTGTTTTAAGCCTTCCTAAGCGAAAGCCTAGGGATTCTAGATGAGCTGAAAGTCCTACAGAGGGTTTGTCCCCGGCCCTTCCACCCTCAAATTGGGTCAATCCGATGTGGATCAGTCCGCGCATAAAGGTGCCCGATGAGATGATGACGGTCTTGCCTTGGTAGGCAATCCCTTCAAGAGTGGCCACTCCTCGGATTTGATTTTCAGAGACGATGAGAGATTGGGTTGTTCCCTGTTGGATATATAGGTTGGGAGTTTTTTCCAGGCGGTGTTTCATGACCGCTGCATAGGCGAACTTATCGGCCTGCCCGCGGGGAGACCAGACGGCGGGGCCTTTGGAGGCGTTGAGCATCCGGAATTGGATGCAGGTTTGGTCAGCGATTTTCCCCATGATGCCGCCTAGGGCATCGATCTCTCGGACGATGTGGCCTTTGGCTGTTCCCCCGATGGCAGGATTGCAGCTCATTTTGGCAATCGTATCGAGATTCATAGTGAGCAGAAGGGTCTTAGCTCCCATTTTTGCGGAGGCATGCGCAGCCTCACAGCCGGAGTGTCCCGCACCGACAACTATAACATCGAAATCTTCTGGGTATGTCCACATAAGAAAAATAGGGTAAATGAAAAAAGCCTCTTACGCAAAAGAGGCTTTTAAGAGCTTAAAGCTTAATCGCCAAGGCTATTTTTTATGACGATCGCGACGTCTGCGTTTTTTTCTTTTATGTTTTGCGATTTTTGCGCGGCGTTTTTTCTTAACAGATGCCATAGAGTATAAAGCTCCTATAAACCTAAAATAGTTAAGCTATAGTGTAGAGTGGAAGTATGAAAAAGTAAAGGCTGAAAAAATCTTTTATTCGGACCGTTTTCTTCTGCATGAAGTTGAGATCACTGTAACCCGGATTCCTCTGGGGATGGCGGCTCCGTATTGCTTAAATCTACTCTTTTTAGGACTTTGACCTGTTCTTATAGGCAGAATTCATCCCTTCTCTCTCTATTATCTAGTATTAAATAGCGCAAAATCGATATAAAATTCAAATTAATTATAATAAATGTAATTATAAAATAAAAGAGGGTGAAATGATTAGAAAGCTCCGTCCTGGAAAATGGCGCCTCTATTCCCGCTCGGTCAACTCTGCGACGGGAAAACGACGCAACCTAGGCACCTTCACTACCCGCAGGGCTGCTATGCAGCACGAGCGGGAAATTCAATTCTTCAAAAGGCATTAAGCATGTTTAAAACAGATCGCGATTACCGCACGTTTTTAACAATTCTCCTAACCTATACTCTGGACCTGGTTGGATTCTCCATTGTATTCCCTGTGCTGGCTCCACTGCTCCTTAACCCGGAGCTGCATTTTTTTTCAGCAGGTACCGCTGAGATCGTAAAAACTTCCATGTTGGGATTCATTTTTGCTGCCTTTGGGATTACTCAATTTTTTGGGGCTCCAGTGGCAGGGGCTTTAGCTGACCACTATGGAAGATATCGTGTCTTTTTAGCGACAATTGCACTTTCCTTTTTTGGATATCTGTTGATGGCGCTTGGTGTCTATTCGCAGAGTCTTGCTTGGCTGATCATAGGGCGTATGGTGACGGGCTTTTGTTCGGGAAATTTTGCCTTGGCCCAATCGGCTACAGCGGACCTTACGGATGCCAAACACCGAAGCAAGGCATTTGGTATTTTATTAGGAACAGGAGGGCTTGGCTTTGTCGCAGGTCCTTGGATTGGCGGGAAATTAGCGAATCCTGCTTGGTTGTTTGGCTCTGGGGCTTTTCTTTTTGCAGCGATTGCTGCTTTCCTTAATTTTTTTATGGTCTACTTCTTTTTCGTAGAAACATGGAAGCGCAAAGAAAAGCATGTGAATCTGCTCTCCACTTTTAAAGACATAGGCATCGTCTTTCATCGGAAAACACTCAGAAATATCCTGATTACTTATCTGTTGTTTTCGATCGGCTGGGGATTTTTTCTCATTTTTTCACCCACGTACCTAGTACAAAAGTTTTCCATCGGTTCGAGTCAGATTGGGGATATTTATGCGTATATGGCTCTGGTCTGGTTTTTTGCATCGATGTATCTCAACAAAGAGCTCACTGCAAAATTTTCACTCCGCGCGCTGATCAATACCAGCGCTTTTATCGCAGCAATTGGTGTTGCGCTTTATGTGTGCCCAAATACACTTTGGCCTTATTGGTACATCATTCCTATCGCACTTTTAGGTGGGGCGCTTTGCTGGGTAAATCTAGGAACGCTTCTTTCGATTGAATCTCCGGAAGCGATGCAAGGTAGGGCGCTTGGTGTGAGCGGATCGATGTGGTCCCTGGGTCAAGTCATCGCACCGCTTGTAGCGGGCCCTCTTGCAGGTTGGAACATTCAGTCCCCGTTGCTCGCAGGCGCGTTGTTCATTCTGCTTAGTTTAGTTTACTTTTTATTCTGTTATCATAAGTCGAGGAAGAGTCCTTCTCCACGTTCTTGATATCGCATATTATCGAGACCATGTCTGTGATTTTCAGCATTCCTCTAAGAAAACATTTTGCGTTATAGGTAAAACTGTTAAAATGAATGTTCTCATAAGAAGGACATATGTCTACAAAACAGAATTACAAATTCGCAAGGATGTCGATAGATATTCCAGTAAAAGACCATCAAAGAATTAAAATATTAGCTGCTGCTGAAGGTATTTCCCTGAAAGACTTTGTGATCGAGTGCATTCATGAAAAGATGTACCGAGAAAAAAAGCCTAATGCCAAGACCAGGAAAGCCATGATGGAAGCAAGAAAAGGGAAGGTCATCAAGGCGAAAACTATTGCTGATCTCTATGAAGCTTTAGGGATTTAGAGATTATTAATGGTGTTTCTATTTGTCGATTAATTGCTTCAAAAGAACTGAAAAATCGACGAAACGAAAATTCATTACCTGTTCTAAGGAGAAAACGCAGCAAAAGCCTCGTCGTTCTCTGCAGTGGAAGAAGAAGAAGCATGCATCGGAGAGTAATTGGCGAACTGGGCCAATTCCTTCCTGTAGGTCATGTTGACGCTGCCGACAGCACCGTGGCGGTTCTTGGCGACGATCAATTCTGCAAGCCCTGGTTTGTCATAAGGATCGTAGTATTCTCTACGAAGTAAGAACATCACGATATCCGAGTCCTGCTCAATGCTATTGTGAACAACAATGCCATTTGCGACAAAATTATGGACGTTTTCAACGGTAGCATCATAAACGTCTTCGACACCCAGTTCTTCAATAGCATCTATTGTGTCCCAATAGATGTCGGATTCTGCAAGGGATTTTAGTGCTTTTGAGGGAAGAGCAGTGGCAAGAGTTTGCATGCGCCTGCGAGAAATTCCGTTTTTAAATAAAGATGAGCCGCAATATGAGGTATTAATGGCTGAACAGACTTCTCTCCAGCCAAGTCCATGCTGGGTCTTTGCATCACGAACCACGGTAGTCCAAGCTTCTTTTGGAATGACATCTTGGTTGGGATTTTGTGTGATTTCTAGCAACTGTTCGATTAATTGAGGAACGATATGGCCCCTTTTTCCAGCGCAACCTATTTTTTTCAAGAAAAGGAGCTGTTGGGAAGTATCATAGATATTCACATGATACATATTTCGGTAACCCTTCCTGGAAGGAGCTATGGACAATTTGCTGGCAATCCCAGCTTGCATCAAAAGATGTTGCGTTTGTCGAGCAAGAAGTTTGCTTGAACTGCTGTAATAAATCGCTGCAGAGTCTTTTCTTCCTTTTAATTTTTTGATGCTAATGTTTCCATCAGTAGCCCATAAATGCTTTAGAAAAAGGCCAACTTTTGTTTCAGAATTTTCAAAGACAGCGGTGGGAATACGTTTGTCATAAGAGCGAACTCTTTCAATTCCTAAACTTGAATACCAAGAAGTAATGGGGTGGTGTTTATTATGTGTGAGACGAGTAGGGCTGGGTAGATAGACATGATACCAATTTTTCTGCTTAACGACTCGAGGATTGATCCCAAAAAGAGAAGAAGAAGCCTGGGAGACAATATCAATGTTCTCTTCGTCAGCACTTGTATAATGATAGGGCTGATTAGGAAGAATACAACCATCTCCTAAAAGATGTCCCAATAAAATCAATTCGTCGTCTTTCATTTTGTTGTTTTCAACGTTTACTTGACGAGGTAAGGCTAGTTTGTCTCCAACCTTTAGTTTTTCTAAAGGAGTCCATCCTTCTAATTTTAAGAAGGGGTGGTTCGCACTTGCTTTGATCGATCGGCCAGATCGAGTTTTTAATTCAAAGACTTTTTTCTTGCCGGAATAGAAAGCCTTGACCATGCGGTGTTTGCCAATCTTTAAATCTTTGTCGACAGCGTGAACATAAATGGGAGTTTGTGACTTACGTTCTGCGAGTTCTTTGATGGTATACAGAGTTCCAGATTCAGCGTCTTGAATGATAGCATCTCCGGTGAGGCATCCCGATTCTCTGAGGTCGCTCATCATTGGTCTGTGTCCTTGGCGCTCTTCGACTTTGCGGGAGAGCTGGGAGAGACATATGATGGGGAGGTTGAGTTCGCGGGCGAGGGTTTTCATCATGCGCGAGATCTCAGAAATTTCATTCTGGCGGTTCTCACCTGTGCGAGATAGGCCGGACCCGGAGATCAGCTGGAGGTAGTCGACGACAAGAAGTTGGATGTTGTGACTTTCTTTCATGCGGCGGGCACGTGCGCGTAGGTCGGTGATTTTGAGACCGGGTTGATCGTCGATGACCACGGTGCCTTTCATCATGGAGCCAACAGCTGCAACAATGCGCTGGTACTCTACTCCGTTGAGAGCGCCGGTGCGAATTTTATCCGACTCGACTTCCGATTGGCTGCAGATCATGCGGTGCAAAAGCTGTTCTGCTGTCATTTCTAAGGAGAAAATGCCGACGGGAAGGGAGTTCTTGAAGGCGACATTTTCTGCGATGTTGAGAGCAAGAGCAGTTTTTCCCATTGCAGGACGGGCGGCAAGAATCATCAGGTTGGACTGGCCAAGCCCGTTGATCATTTTGTCGAGGTCGACAAAATGGGTAGGGAGGCCCGTGATCCCTAATTCTTCAGGTCCTTTTTTCTGGAACTGTTCTTGTTTGGATTGCAATTCTTTGAGGTAGGGAAGTTGGGAGGCGGCTTTAGTGCCAGAGAGCAAGTCTTTAATGAGGACGCCGGCGCTTGAATTGGCAGATTGACTGATGGTGAAGAATCTGGCTTGTGCATCGTCGAGAAGGATGTGGACGTCTTCGGGGTTGTTAAGGGCTTTGCGCTCGATATCTTGCGCGGTGTTAATCATGCGGCGCAAGATCGATTTGTCGCGGACAAGTTCGATGTATTCTTCGATGAATGCAGAGGTTCCTGCATATTGGGCAAGTGTAGTGAGGTAGCCAACTCCGCCGATGGCTTTGAGTTTTTCTTGCCTTTTGAGCTCTTCAGCAATCAGGTGTACGTCTGCAGGTTTGTCGTTGCAGTAGAAGGTCTTTAGCGTTTGGAAGATGATTTTATGTTCTGTGAAGTAGAAGTCATTTTCATCGAGGCCGTCAGCGCCGATGTTTAGGCTATTGATGCTGGTGAGCATCGAGCCAAGCACGATCATCTCTGACTCTTTTGAGTGCGGAGCCATTTTGATTTTATCTTTTGGAGCGAGTTCTTCAGACATAAATCATCCTGCGTGTAGATTTTTTGCAGTATAGTGAAGAAATGGGGATTTGTCTAGGTATGAAAAAAAAGCCCTGAGCTGTAAGGTTCAGGGCTTTTGGGGATCGGAAAGAGAGGGATTTGAACCCTCGGTACCTGTTTAGCAGATACGCGTCCTTAGCAGGGACGTGCCTTCGGCCACTCAGCCATCTTTCCAAGAAAGAGTTTAAGGTTAAAGAGGGAGAGTTTAACGACTTGGGATTTTCAGAGCAAGAAACTATCTTGGCAAAAATGCACTTTTTCTGATTGGCTCAACGGAAGGTTTTATTTTTGATTTTCTGATAGTCTTCGAGCCTTATATGTTTAGCTAATAAAAATCATCTTTTGGATAGCTTTTTCATAAGAGTATCGTTTTCTTTTAATACTTCTGTAAACGCATTTTTATGGTGGTCTTCATTGACAGTTTTCACAGACCGAATGATAAGACCTCCATTTGGATCGATGCTGATCTGAAATAGAGCTTTATCCTCATCAAGGCCGGCCGCCTGAAGAATAGAACGATCAATTACTAAGGCTCTATTCTTTCCATGACGGATCAAGGATTTTATCATGGGTTTCTCTCCTCTGCATATCCATTTATTACAACAATTATAAGCATCAGTAAGTTCAATGTATATCCTTCTGTAAGCGAATTGATATTAATGATTTGAAAACAATAAAAGGAGCTCGATGAAAAATCAATCCACAAAGTGGGTATGCATTTGCTTGCCATTGAGGGCATTCCAATGGCTGGTATGGATGGAGCCGTCGGGGTTTTGGACGACGATGCAATGGACAGGCAGGTATAGGTCGACGGTCTTTCGGATGACAAAATCATTGCCGAAGGCTGCCCTTGCGAGCTTTTCTATTTGGGAGAGGGAGAAGCTGTTTGGGACACGGGTAGCATGGCGGTGGGGTTTAGTTACCAGGCGCTCATCGATGGTTGTGAAAGGAGTTTTTTGAAAACGGGGTTTTTCCAGGTGGAGGCGATATTTGTTCCCTGATTGGATAATCAGCCTTTTTTGCCTGCAGCTTTCGATCCAGGCGTCTAAGACTTCATTTTCGACGTGCAGTGTTTTAGAGAGAGTTTCGCGGTCGGCAGAACCTCCTTTGGAAGCGAGGGTATTGATGATGCGGAACTCGTGCCTATCGGTATTTGCTGTAATGCAGTCTCCAAAACCATGGGTTTTTTGCCACGCTTTTGTACTGATGACCATCTCCCCGTCATTTAGGTCCCAAAGGATAACCCCCTCTTTTGTTTTTTTGTCGGAGATGGCGTATTTGACCTCCATCAAAAGATAGGGGTAGAACTTCATCGAGGACTCGAGGAATTTATAGCGGCTGTTTTTAAGGAGCTGCCTGCGATGGGCGTCCATGATTTGATTGGCTGAGTAGCGCACTTCTAGGGTGTTGAAAGAGCCCGTGTTTAGGATTTCCTCCACTTTGGTCTTCACCTCGGGACGGGTTTCAGAGATCCACCATAGACCATAGATGGCGGCTCCTAGAGTAAGAAGTGAAAACAGAAAGCGCATGGTATCTTATTGATTTTGTCTTTTTTCGCATTTTAATAGCTATTTTTGCACTTTGCAAGAAATTAAGAGCGAGATAAATTAATTGTATTTTTGGTGAAAATACGTTCGTTCTATGACTCATAAATTTTTTTTCGTCGCTGCTATGCTCCTGAATGGGCTTGTCTCTCAAGGATGTCAGAAGAAAGAAGCTAAAGTCTCTTTGCGCTGCATTTACGATCAAAACGTTTTTGCAGAGGCGGCAGTTGCTGCATCTAAAGATGACGTGCATTTTGCAACGTTCAAGACACATCCTTTTTTAAATCTGCTTTTTGAAAATCTCTCCAAGGAAGAAGGCGAGATGTGGCTGCAGCAGATTGAGGAAAAGTACCCCTCTCTAAAAGAAAAGTGGGCTCAATTTGCAAAGAGTGATCAAGTGGGATCGCCTCGCGTTTTTTCATTTGGGGAAGCGGGGGAATTTTCTCCTTCGACGCTCCGAAACATCGCTACTGCGGGACAGTTGCAGTCCAAGGTTGGAAGCTGGTCGGGTATGCATGTCGTACAGATTGGAGCGGGTTACGGAGGCTTGTGCAAAATTGTGCAGGACGTGTCAGGCTGTGCAAGCTATACGATTGTCGATCTGCCCGAGCAGCTAGCACTTGCGAAAAAATACTTAGGCGCGTTTGGGTTGAATCAGGTGATTTACTTAACTCCAGAGCAGCTTCCAAAAGGAGCAAGCTATGATTTAGCTCTCTCAGATATGCATTTTTCTGAGTTTAGCTGCGCGTATCAAGAGTTGTTTATTGAGCGTATCTTTAACAGAGCTAAAGCGGGGTTTGTTTTGGGGCGTATCTTCCCGAAGCATTATGGGGTAAGCGCTTTAACTTTAGATGAGATCAAAGGTCGTTTGGGAAAATTGGCTGCGTGCGAAATAAACGAGCCGACGATTGAAAATGAGAATTATTTTATTTATTTTGAAAGGAGTTAAAAGAAAACTATGAAATGGTTCTGTGAAATAGCTACAATTTTTTGTTTGATCGTAGCATCCGTTGCTCATGCTGAAAACGGGGACGATTTAGAATATCAATTTAAAGGCGTGCATTTTTTTGTGAGCTATTGCGATTGCGATAGAGAAGCTTTATCGGATGTAGAAAGCTTGAAAAGTGCCATGACTGAGGCGGTCAACTTAAGTGGTGCTTCAATCCTTGAATCGTCGAGTTGGATTTTTCCACCCTCTGGGCTGACGATGGTTTTTCTTTTATCTGAAAGCCATGCAAGCATACACACTTATCCTGAGCACGGAGCTTGTTTTGTGGATCTCTTTACTTGCGGAGAGCATTGTTCAGCGGAACAATTTGATGCGGCGATGCGCGCTTATCTAAAGCCAAAGTCGGTCAATCATCGCACGTTCATTCGAAACGAAGATATGTTTGAGAAAGATAGTGTTTGAAAATAGACGAGATGCTGGACAGCAGCTGAGCGCAAAGCTGACCAAGTACAAAGATCAAAAAGATGTGATTGTGCTTGGTCTTGCCCGAGGAGGAATGGTGGTTGCTGGTGAGGTAGCCGCCATTTTAAATGTTCCTCTGAATGTCATCGTTGTTCGCAAAGTTGGCGCTCCGGGCAATGAAGAGCTTGCTTTAGGAGCGATTGCGGAATTGGGCGAAGGGATTTTTAACGAGGATTTGCTGGGTTTATTGGGAGTTTCTCGCGATGATTTGAAGGAAGAGATAGCGCATCAAAGAGAAATCCTTAAATCGCGACTCAAGCTTTATCGAGGCAAATCCCCTGCTCCAGAATTGAAAGGAAAGACAGTGATTTTAGTGGATGATGGGATTGCAACCGGTGCCAGTATGCGCGTTGCGATTAAATCGGTGCGCGAAGCAGGTGCTAGTAAGATCGTGCTTGCAGTGCCTGTGGCAGCGCCAGAATCTCTGCGTAAAATTCAGAAGGAAGTCGATGAGGTGATCTGCCTCTACAGTCCTCCTTATTTCGAAGCAGTAGGGAGCTTTTATCAGCATTTCGATCAGACATCGGATGACGAGGTGATTCGAATTTTATCTACTTCTTAATGCGCGCTTGCCATTCTTTAAGACAACTCATTACGGTGGAGTGAAAAAGAGTCCGCATATTCGGATCGTTATTTTGATAGATGTAGCCGATGCAATGAATCCCTTGAGCATTGACATAGGTATAAGTGAGATCGGACGCAGGGATCTTAAGTTTGATCAAAAGAGAAAATAGTTCATCTTTTATACAACTCATGGTGGATGCTGCCATGATAAGCTGCTCAGCATCTTCAAGCTGTTCTTTTAAAAAGAAGGTTTCTTTTGTGTAATCGGCGAGCAAAGCTTCTTGCATGAGCAAGAAGAGGTTTTTTAAAGAAGTAGGTGCAATCAGGGATTGTCTTAAAGGAGGCGTAAGAGAATAGAAAAAGTTCTCAAGTAGAAAATCGGTTGGAGAAGAGGTTTCATTGATCAGGCTTCTCAAGGTCTGAAAAACCTCTTGCTGTTTGGAGTGAATCCCACCGTTAAAATCCCGTATTCCCTTGAAAATGTTGCTGAGTTCTGTAGAAACTTCTTGTCTTGCCTTGAAGAGGTCAATGGTAAAATCTCTGCGCAGAAATTTCTTTTTATCGAGGGAAATTTTAAAGACGCTGGATTCTTTAGGATACCGTTTTCTCAGCAATCCCACTTGTTTTACTTCTAATTCTTCAATTTTAAAATCAGTTCCGGATTGGGAAAAAATTTCCGGAAGAGAAAGCTCGTTCTCGCGTAAAACTCTCAGCAGGATGACAATAAACTGAAGGGATTGCTCTGTCTGAGCGTTGAAGGAGATAATCACCTGGGGCAGATCGTTGATGTATTTGAGCTGTTGGCTGAGTAGTAAAATGTTGCGCATAATTTCTTCATCGTTGCGCGGCATCAATACGGGATGAAGAACGCTTTCGACGTTTTCTTTGAGTTCATGGGGTAGGTTTTTTTTCAGCTCTTTAATTTCTAAGATGCTAAAGGGGCTTGAATCATTTTTTTCGATCTCGAGATAGAAGAGTCGGATGGGATCGTGGCTGTTTCTATCCAAGACAAATGAGTTTTCTACTTTGCGCACTTGGGGGAGGCAGTGAAGAATGGCTTCCAAGATATGTCTTTCTTCAAATAGTTCGTTTTCGCGCAGGACGTTCATCGCTCCTAAAATACCGAGAACTGTGGGCCCATTTTTTCCGCCGAGTGTTAAAAGCAGCTGCGACTTGAGGATTTTTATGCTTAAGTGACGCTCTTCTGGGGATTCTAAGAGCTGACGCATCATGGTTCTTCTAAAGAGATATTGGTAGGAGATTAAACGGCTGAGGTGCCGAATATCGCGCAAGCCGGTAAATTTTTCTCCAAAAAGCAGGATCGCGTGCTTAATTTCGTGGAAGATGGTGGCATCGAAGACTTTTAGTCGCTCTTCTACGAGAGGAGAAAATTGTTCTTGGATTTGTTGGATTTTGTCTTCTGCACTTAAATGCAGCCAAAAGTTATGCATTTGGCCGAATAGATTGCTTTCTAGATTTTTTGAAGAAGGGTCGAGGACTGTGGCGATGCTTTCTTCGATCATCGCTTTTTTTTGGTCGGAGGACAGTTTCTTAATGGCGATGACGCTGCGTGCATGACGAACAGAGAGAATGTTAAGGCGAATTTCTTGGCGCAGATTGTCTTGATTGCGCTTAATCATTGCCAGCTGTTGCTCGGTTTCGACATCGAGCAACACCTGAGTGAAGAAGTAACTTTGATCGGGATGGGCGATAAATCTAAAATCAAGAGAATGAACAGAGCTTAGATTTAAGAATTTTCCCGGGATCAGCCACCGAGATAAAATATCAGCAAAATACCTGCCTACTCCGCTTGTTAATTCGCCATGGCAAAGGAGGCTGCAGCATAAGGTGCAGGGAGCCTTGGCAGGCTCATTCCATGTCATAATGGGGAGGCTTTCATTGAGAGCTTGAATGGTTTCACGGTTTGGATTTCCCGTGAAGGCTTTAGGTAAGATGCCGCGAAGGATTTCTTCAATAAAAGAGACGTAGGGGTCATAGGCAATCCCATCGTCGTTTCTATATTGAAATGCAGGCTTGATGCGCATTTCTTTTTGTTCACACAGAGTCATCGCGCTTGCCCTTTATTGGTGTTAAGCGTTTCAAAGACGATGTCGCCAATCGGACTGATGCCTACTTCATCTAAATAAGGTTGCACTATGAATGGCATTTCCCAATGATAAATCGGGCAGATGGGCATTTCGTTTAAGAAAATCTCTTCCGCTTTTTCCAGAGTTTCCGCTCTTTGGGTGCCGGTTTCATAAAAGGAGGCTTCGAGTAGGCGGATGTATTCTGGATTTTCCCAATTGGCGTAGTTTTTAACGTTGGTCTTTAATTTAAAACGCTCAAGGATATTCATTTGATCATTGTACTGAGCAATCCAAAGGCTTTGCGCAAAGGAATAATCGCGTTTAATAAGCTTGTCCATAAGCACTTTGAATTCGAGATTTTCAATTTTGATCTGAACCCCAAGCGCTTCTAGCCATTGTTGTTGGTACGCTTGTGCGATTTTATGGTTTGTGTCGGAAGAAGAATAATAGTGGATGCATTCTTTGAACTTATCTCTTGTAATCCCAAGTTCTTTCATCCCTTCTTCGAGAAGAGCTTTTGCAAGCGTTTTGTTTGCATCTTTGAAGAAAGTGCGGTTGCGATTGTTTTTCAAAATTGGAGGAACAGCATTTAATGCGGGGATTTCTCCCATTTGCGTGATATTTTCGACAATTGCATGGCGATCGATTGCATAAGCAAATGCCTTGCGGATTTTTGCGTTGTTAAAGGGAAGCTTGTCGACATTGAAGGCAATCATTGTTGTAGCGCCGACAGGATGTTTTTGTAAAAGATTTTTCTTTTTCAGCGCAGGCAGAGCATCAGTCGGAAGCGGAGAAAGAGGTTCTCCCACCATGTCCAACGCTCCATTGAGAAACATTTGAAGAGCGGTGGTTTGGTTATCGATCATGCTAAAATGGATATAATCAGGACGGATGCGTGCGAGATTCCAATACTTGGGATTTTTCATCGCAACGAGCTCATTATTGTGCTTCCACTCTTTTAGAAGATAAGGTCCATTGGAGACAAAATGCTCTCCAGCGTTGTAAGCCCAATCGGGATGTTGCTTGTCGTTTTGAATACTAACTGGGAAAAAGACGCAGAAGGAAATTAAATCGAGAAAATAGGGCGTGGGTTTTTCGAGAGTGACGATCAGCGTTTTTGCATCTGTGGCAACAATGCCCACTTCGTTTAAAGGTACATTTCCCTTTTTTGCGGCTTCTGCATTTTTGATAGGATAGAGCAAAAACGCATTTTGGCTAGGGAAAGAAGGATCGAGAATATCTTTCCAAGATTTTTCAAAGTCGTAGGAGGTCACAGCTGTTCCATCAGACCATACTGTATCTCTCATGGTAAATGTATATATTTTCCCATCTTCGGAAACAGTAAAAGTTTCTGCTTGAGCTGGTGTAATTGAGCCATCGGGATGGAGTCGGACTAAACCTTCAAAAAGCAGAAAGTGCATATGAGAAGAAATAGAATCTCCGCCTTTTCGCGGATCGAGCGTAGCGGGTTCGCCGCTTAAGTTGAGGCGCACCCATCTTTCCTGAGCTTGCGGCGCCTGTGTTTTCTTTTGGCAGGACACAACAGCAAGTCCTAATAAGCATGCTGCTAAACAAAATGTGGGGAATATTTTCATTTTAACCTCCAAAAAAACTCATTAGTATGCAACGATAGTAACCTTGAGATTATTTGTAAATGGAGAAAACAATTGAAAACGATTATTCTATTTGTAGAAGACAAGTACGAGGATTTGGAGTTGTGGTATCCAAAAATTCGATTGGAAGAAGCGGGTCATCGCGTTTTCGTTGCGGGGCCTGTTGCTGGACACATTTATACAGGTAAGCACGGTTACCCTTGCAAGGCAGATCTTTCTTTTAAAGATGCTGCGGCTAAGAGTTTTGATGCTGTCGTCATTCCAGGAGGATTTGCACCAGACCGCCTCCGACGATCACCAGAAGTATTACATGTCGTGAAGGATACTTTTTCTAAGGGTAAACCTGTTGCTTTTATTTGCCACGGCGGCTGGGTGCCTATTTCCGCAAAGATTCTGAAAGGGAAAAAAGTGACAGGAACAATCGCTATCAAAGATGATCTGGAGAATGCCGGTGCGATTTGGCAGGATATGCCTGTGGTTGTCGATGGCAACTTGATCAGCTCTCGCACGCCTTTGGATCTTGCAGTTTTTGCAAAAGCAATCGTCGATCAACTTTAGGTAGCTCGAAACATGCAATGCTGATGGGGCATTTCGATTAAAGAAAAAATAACAGGATAATAGGATGGTCAGGATGAAAAAATCCTGACCATCCTATTATCCTGTTATTTTTTCACCGACATCCTCTGAGGACTGCTCAAGTTTAAATAACAATTCTTTTTTAAATCAGAGAAAAAATAATGGCCATTCAATTACCAACGAAATCTCTCTCAACTCCCGAATTCGATACAATGATTCTAAGTTTTGGCACTATTAAAGATGTTTGCAATTGGTCCCGAGTCTGTACAATATGGAATGCAATCACAAGCGAAGATAGTTTTTTGCGGCAAATAGCTCCCACAGCTTTTACCAAAGGGGAACATGGGATTAAAGAGTGTCTCAATTTGCATGCGGTTCGTTCTGAAGATGCAATGATGGAGCGCTTTAAAAAACTTCTTAAGAATGTTCAACCCTATGAATCTTTCTCGTTTGTATGTTCTGTTCCGTTTAGTCCCTCTAACTTATTGGTGATTAAAAGGCTGCCCGAGAGTGTTGATGCTCATGGAGAAATGAGGATCGATCATGAGGATTTTTGTGTGATTATGGCTCCTTTTTGGAAAGAAAGGGGGTTTGTTGAATCCAATCAAGAAAAACAGATCAGTCGTTTAGGATCAACACTTCATATCCGTTTTTTTGATTATTTTACTGAAGAGCAATATGAGCGTATTTGCGATCAAGTAGATGATATCATGCTAAAACACGATTATCCCTATACCTCGCCATTCAGAAAAGTTTATCGGGCCTTAAGGATAGAGGAACTTGCTCAAGAGCTCAGTGAACGGTATCAGGCGTTAGAGCATATGGAATTAGAAATATTGTGGGTGTGAGAAGACAGGAGGCCTTGCGGCCCCCTGGTATTTGACTTAGTCTTTCATGGTGAGGAGGAACTCGACGTTGTTGTTGGTCTTTTTCAGACGGCCAACGAGGAGGTTCATGGCATCGAGAGGTGCTAGATCTGCAAGCGCTTGGCGCATGAGGTAGATCTTCTCGAGTTCATCAGGATGGTAAAGAAGTTCTTCTTTACGGGTTCCGCTCTTCACGATGTCGATCGCAGGCCAGACTCTTCGGTCTGCAAGTCTGCGGTCGAGGACAAGCTCCATATTGCCTGTGCCTTTGAATTCTTCAAAGATCACTTCATCCATACGCGATCCGGTATCGATCAACGCTGTTGCGATGATGGTAAGCGAGCCGCCTTCTTCGACATTGCGCGCTGCGCCGAAGAAGCGTTTTGGTTTATGGAGCGCATTGGCATCGATACCGCCTGTGAGGATCTTGCCTGAATGCGGTTGAACTGTGTTGTAAGCGCGGGCTAGGCGAGTAAGCGAGTCGAGGAGGATGACGACGTCATGGCCGTATTCGACGAGGCGGCGCGCTTTTTCAATGGCCATCTCAGCGACTTGGACGTGTCTTTCTGGGGGTTCGTCAAACGTCGAGGAGACAACTTCTCCTTTGACGCTGCGGACCATGTCGGTAACTTCTTCAGGACGCTCGTCTATGAGAAGGACGATGAGGACGACTTCGGGATGGTTGGTCGAAATAGAATTAGCGATATTCTGAAGGATGATTGTTTTCCCTGTGCGAGGAGGGGCGACAATCAGCGATCTTTGCCCTTTTCCGATGGGTGAGGTCAAGTCGATGACACGCGTTGTCATTTTTTCTTTTGACGTCTCCATGACCAGGCGTGAACTTGGGTAGAGGGGAGTGAGGTTCTCAAAGAGGACGCGGTCGCGCGCTTTTTCTGGGGGTTTGTTATTGATTTTTTCTACTTTGAGAAGGGCAAAATACTTTTCTTTTTCTTTGGGGGAACGGATGGTCCCGTAGACAGTGTCCCCTTTTTTTAAATCAAATCGGCGAATCTGAGCGGGAGAAGCGTAGATGTCTTCGGCTGAAGGGAGGTAGCTATAGTTGGGGGAGCGCAGGAAGCCGAATCCATCGGGCAGAATCTCTAGGACGCCTTCTCCTACGAGAACTTCACCAGGTTTATCTGACAGATATTTTACAATTTCGAAAACGATCTGCGATTTGGCCAGGGCGCCTAAGTTTTTGAGGCCGATTGTGCGAGCAAATTGATTCAATTGCTCAACATTCATTCGCTGAAGATCGGCAATTTTTGTGACGTGTTCTTCAGGCGGTCTGTCTGATGGTTCTCTATGAGGCCTATCATTTTCTGATTCGTGGATGTCTTGAACGGTGTCTTCTGGGTTCATGGAAAATCCGACTCCTTAGTTGACAATTTCGTGCAGCTCTGATGCTAAAATTAGCACAATGAGATCAGAAATTATACTTGGGTTAATTGTGTATAGAGGGTTTTGACATTTTGTTTGAGTTGTTCCAAAGTTCCATTATTTTGGATCGTATAATGGGCTCTTGAGGTCTTGAGTTTTGGAGCTATTTGTCTGTTCATGCGTTGATCAAATTCTTGAGGTGGAAGATGGGTCTGCTTTTCAAAGCGCTGTCTGCAGAGGTTTTCAGCGGATTCCACGCTGATGATACAGTCGAAATGGGTTTCTCCTTCAGCTTCGAAAAGAAGGGGGATCTCAGCGATGAACAGGGGATGTTTTTTTTCGGTGGATGCTTGCTTATAGTGTTGCTCAATTTCATCAAATACAGCTGGGTGGATAATCTTTTCAAGTGCAGCCAGCAATTCTGGCTTTGAAAACACTTTTGCGGCGATTTTACTTCGATTGAGTTCTTTTCCGTCGATAATATCTGGACCGAGTAAGTGGATAACCTGCTTTGCTATGTCCGTTCCTAGAGATAATAACTGATGGACAATCTCGTCAGCACTGATGACATAGGCGCCGAGTTCTTTAAAGACTTGACAGACGGTCGTTTTTCCTGCGGACAGGCCACCTGTTACAGCAATTTTCTTTAATTCTAACATTCTCCCCAATTTTTTCCAATGGAAATATCGACAATTAAGGGAACGGACAATTCAAATATTCCTTCCATAATCATTTTTACTTTGCTTGAGAGTTTATGTGCCTCTTCTTCTGGGGTTTCAAAGAGGAGCTCATCGTGGATTTGCAGGACCATCATGCCGGACGTTGGATGTTTTTTCAGGTAGGAGTCAACTTGAATCATCGCCATTTTAATCAGATCAGCTGCTGTTCCCTGCAGTGGGGTATTGATGGCCAGGCGCTCTGCTGCTGAGCGAATGGCGGGGTTTTTGTTATTCATCTCGGGAATCGGCCGCTGCCTTCCTGTTAAGGTAATCGCCCTGCCGGTTCTTCTCGCGCTCTCTTTGCAGAAGTGAAGGAAATCTTTTACTTTTGGGTAGCGCTCGAAATACGCTTTAATGAACGCTTCGGCCTCACTATATTCAATTCCGAGTTGCTGGGCAAGACCGAATGCCTGTTGGCCATAGATGATGCCGAAGTTGACCGTCTTTGCTAAATTGCGCATTTTAGGAGTCACTTCGGAAAGTGAGGTCTCGAAAACAAGGGCCGCTGTGAAGGTATGGATATCTTCTCCCTCGGCAAAGGCTTTGACAAGTGTGGGGTCTTCAGAAAGATGCGCAAGCAATCTAAGTTCGATTTGGGAATAGTCTGCGGAGATAAAAGACCAATGCGATTTTTGGGGCTTGAAAGCTTCGCGGATTTTGTTCCCCTCTTCCGAGCGCACAGGAATATTTTGCAAATTGGGATTTTGGCAGGAAAGTCTTCCTGTTGCAGTGACGGATTGATTAAATGTGCAATGAATGCGGTGGGTATGAGGATTGACTTGCTCAGGGAGTGCATCGACGTAAGTGGAGCGGAGCTTTTCCAGTGTGCGATATTCAAGAATCTCTTTAATGATGGGGTTTTCTTCTTGTAGAGATTCGAGTACGTCTGCTGCGGTGGAATAGCCTGTGGTTGTTTTTTTGGGAGGCTTGATCCCCATCTTTTCAAATAAAATGGTGCTGAGTTGTTTGGGAGAGTTGATATTGAATTCTTCGCCCGCATGCTCGTAGATTTTTTTCTCAAGCTTCTGGAGCTTCTCTTTCAGCTCTTCTGACATCTTTTCGAGTTTTTTCACATCGACGTAGATTCCATTTCTTTCCATTTGCAAGAGGATAGGAATGAGAGGAAGTTCAATCTGTTCAAAAAGAGGTTTTAGTTCGAGAGTTTCTATTTTTTTTTCAAAGTACTCTTTAAGGCGAAGCGTGAAATCGACATCTTCACAGCAATAAGTGGACACTTTTTCAATGGGGACAGCGTCCATCGTGATTTGTTTTTGCCCTTTGCCGATCAGATCTTCGATGGGGATTTTTTTATGGCCGAAGTGTTCGAAAGATAAGTCGTCGAGATTATGTCTATGTGTGTGTGGAGCGATAAGATAGGAAGCTAGGATGGTGTCGAATGCGATGTTTTGAAGAATGATTCCTTCATTGCAAAGAACATGCATGTCGTATTTGAGATTATGTCCAATGAACCCGATATGGGGATTTTCAATCAGAGGTTTTAAATGCGAAAGTACTGTAGCTTTCCCCAGTTTTCCGTTGCAAGGGATGTACCACGCTTCACCCGGCTGCCCTCCTAAGCCAATCCCTACGATTTGTGCCAGCATGGGCTCGACGCTTGTTGTTTCTGTATCGATGCAGATCTCTTTGTGTTTTGCTAAGCGATGTATGAGTTCTTTGAGCTCCTGCTCATCATCGACAAGATGGTAGTTTTGAGGAATGGTAGAGTGTTTTTGATGAGAACTTTTGGGGGCTGCTTCCTCAACGCCTAGCAATTTGAGCAGAGATAAAAAGCCCATCTCCTGATAAAACGTTTTGACGTCTTCAAGGTTAGGTGTCTTTAGGTGATAGAACGTGTCTTCACTTGGACAATCGAGGTTTATGTGGATTGTGGCGAGTTTTTTGCTCATGAGAGCAATTTCTTTGCCATTAATAACGGTTTCTCTTTTTTTGCCGCTTAATTTGTCTGGATTATCCAGAATATTTTCTAAAGTGCCGAACTCTCCCAGCAAAGCAGCGGCAGTCTTCGGCCCAAATCCCTCTAGTCCTGGGATATTGTCAGAGGCATCACCCATGATCGCCAGATAATCAATGATCTGTTCAGGATGAACATTAAAAAGTTCTTTCACTTTCTTTTTGTCGATGAGCAGATTGTCTTTACTAGGGTTGATGATAAAGACATGATCAGAGACGAGCTGACAAAGATCTTTGTCACTGGAGCAGATGTATACATCCACACCTTTTTTTTCCTTCCACTTAGCGATGCTACCTATCACATCGTCAGCTTCCACATTGGGAACGCTTAGATAAGGAATGCCCGCAACCCTGCAAAACTCGAGCGCTTTCATGAGTTGCGGTACGAGATCGTCGGGCATCCCTTCTCGGTGACTTTTATAGTCGCTATAAATTTCTGTACGAGACTTTTTGTTATCGGGACCATCGAAGACAGCGACAAAGTAATCAGGAGAATATTCGCCGATGATTTTGAAGATAGACCTTATGAAGCCAAGCAATGCATTGGTCGATTCTCCCTTGGGATTTGTCATGGGTGGAGTAGCGTAGTAGGCGCGGAACAAAAAGTTGACGGCGTCGACGAGGAAGATTTTTTTCATAAGGTAGGAGGGTGCTGTAACATTAAGCTTCTGTCGATTTTCGGGTTCTTTTGAGCCTTTTTTCGACTTCTTTTTCGGGGGGTTATATCAAACTTTCGTATATTACCCCCCGAAAAAGAATCGAAAAGCGGCCAAAATAATCCCGAAAATCGACGAAGCCTTAATATTACAACACCCTCCAAGGCCTATTCCTCCTTCTTATTGAAGGAGGATTGTGTTTAGTATACTTTCAGTTAGGCTGATAGAGATAAAGAAGCTTACCGCTCAGCTCTGAATCTGTGGTTTGACTTAACTTAAATTGATGTGTGATTTTACCAGAGAACAGAGCAAATGGACCGTCCGCAAGGTTTGCAAAGAAGGGGCGTGGAGGTTCTATGGTCATCACTTGATAGGGCTGTCCATCGGCAAATTTCGCCTCTTTTGCAAGCTCTGAGATGGCTGCATTGTAATTGGAATCAGCTACATCTATGTAGCCCAGCTGCTGTGCTTTAGTAGCAATAAAGACCTGCGCCCCATATTCGCTCACGAGTTGTTGCTTATCGAGGCGCGTGCGTGCGGTGGTCACAATATTCACAAAGTCCTGATATTCATCTGCGATGATAGTGCGCAAAGAAGTGTCCTCTCCTGGCACCCAAGGGCGATAAGGATTGAGCATATCCTTGTCTTTTCCTTGTGTGAGGGTCAAGGATTGCACACCATATCTGTCCATCAAACCGCTGAAGTTGAAAGTAGGTCCCATCAAAACCCCAATAGAGCCGATGACGCTAGAGCGGCTTGCAAAAATTTTATCCGCAGCGGAGGTGATGTACATGCCTCCTGAGGCGCATAATCCTTCTACATATGCATAAATCGGAATTTGGAATTTTTCTTTATATTGCATCAGATGTCTGTAGATGGCATCGGAATCATCCGCAGTTCCTCCTGGCGTGTTCATATGAAGAAAAATTGCTTTCACTCGGTTGCCTCCAAGCATTCCGTCTCGAGAATCGAGCAGGATGTTTTGGAATTTATCCGAGGTGAGGTCCCCCATCCCGATGACCCCTTTGACATCGATTTTTAAAATGACTGGGGTTGTGGGCGGAAGAAGATCTCGGTTGCCTTCTGCGTCTGGAGAAATGATCAAAGTGCTTTTCGGTGGATAGATATCAGGTGTAGAGAACATAGATGTCGCAATGAGAACAATGACAACTGCAATACAAATGCCGATGATGGCGGCAAAAGATTTACAGAAGGTGCGCACAGCAGAGACGATGATCGATTCTCTCGTAAATTCCATGGATATCTCCAAAACAAAGGTAAAAGGTTAATATAGAAAAGCTAGAGATTTTCAGCCAGCGAGTAATTGTTCGATATTTGGATTAGCTTCTTCTGAAACAACATCTCTAAGACATTTTTCAAAGTGATCGGAGAGGTCGGGATAATTTTTTTGGAGCCAGACTTTAAAGCTGTTCGTAATACTGCCTACTTCTTTTTTGTAGGCGAGATTTTGTCTACGCTCTGGATCGATGCGAAGTTTTCCAATATCGATCTGCACAGCGATATCGTCGATGAGTCCAAAGTTTTTGCGTAGGATAGGATCGTTGTCGACAATTCCTATTTTGCCTAAATGGTCGATGAGAGAAAAAACGCTGGTAATGATTTTTTTGGCTTCTTCGATCTCTCCTTGATGCATGAGCTCTGCAATACGCGAGTAGATGAGCTGCGCGCGCTTTTGCACATAAAAACTGGTGCGGTCGATATCGACGAGATGGCGTTTCCCATTTTTGTCGTAAATGGTCACTTTTTTGTGCAAATCTCTAGCATTGTTGATGTGAACGTAAATCAACCCTGTTTCTTCTTTTAATTCATTAAATGCAGTTGTGCAGGCTGCAAAGGTAGCTCTGCATTTATTTTCTTTGAAAAGGCGCTGCTGGTAGTAAGGATTAAAGGGAAGAGGAATGGAGCTAAGCCAACTGTTTGCGCGCAGTTTCTGCTGCTTGAGGAATTTTAGGATGTATTTTTTGTCTTCAGAAATGAATACGTAGGCTTGAGACCCTTTGCTATAATAAGTAAATTTTTGACTGAAGATTTGATCCAAATTTTTTCGTTTTTCGGGAGAAAGAGGAGGAATCTCCCATTCGGAAGAAGAGCGATGCGTGTTTGTAATTTTATCTACGGAAAAGCGACTGGATTTATGATGAACAAAACGGTCAATACATACAAAGGTGGTTGTGAAAAAGAGAAGAAAAGCCGTCGTGATGTAGAATTTTTTCAACATAACACTTAATTATACCACAGATCGGATTTTTTGAGGAGCTGAATTATTGCGCTGGGGTCTTCGATTGCATTATTGACGCTGATTCTTTCAGCTTCTTTGAGCAAGAGGCCCATTTTTTTTCCCGGCGCGATTCCTGCTTGCAACAAGTGGTCGGAGCGGACGATAGGACATTGCGTTTGGATGCGATGAATGGCATGTTCTAAAACTTGCTGTCTTTCGCGATGGGTTTCTAAAAAACTTTCTCTTTGATGCAAAGGCAAATGTGCTGCGGTGATTTGAATGCTCAAAGTAGAATGCGCATTTGCATAAAATTGCGCCCACTCGATCTTTTCAAGCTTGTCTTGCCAAGCGCTTGGCATCTGCAGCATTTTTTTAGCGGTGTGTAAAAAGCGCACAGTGTCGCGTTCTGTCCTCGATAGCTTTAAATAATCGCAGAGGTCAAAAAGCTCTTCCAACGAATCTTCACGAAATAGCTCGAGTAGTTCAGAAATGGTAGGAGCGTCCTGGGGATAAGAAGAAAGAGACTCAAGCCTTTGTTGAATTTCTTCGAGCGAAACTCCTTTTAGTTTAGGAAAAATAGTTGGCAGAAGGTTCAGTTGGTGCAGCGTTACGAGTCCGGAATCAAAGTGGGCAAATTGAGACATTTTTTTGAATTCTTGCCAGATCCTTTCCATGGCAACCGCAGGAAGCAAGCTGGCAGAGTGGTCTACAATGGCCTGCAAGGTTCGCGGCTCGATAGGAAAATCAAACCTTGTGGAATAACGCACAGCGCGCATCATCCTCAGCCTGTCTTCTAAAAAGCGCTCATGCGGGTCACCGATTGCTCTTATGACACGCTTTTTGATGTCTTCTTGGCCGCTGACATAATCGTGTAGTTCATTTTTTAGCGGATCCCAAAACATCCCATTAATCGTAAAATCTCTTCTTTGCGCGTCTTCTTCTGGAGAAGCTGGCTCGATGCTCGTAGGGCGTCTTCCATCTAAATATCCGCTTTCTTTACGGAATGTCGCGACCTCAAAATGGTGGCCTCCTTCGACAACGATGACGATCCCAAATGCCACTCCAACAGGAATGGTCCTTGGGAAAATCGCTTGAATTTGAGCAACAGATGCTGATGTAGCGATATCAATATCATCGGAAGGGTGTTGCATGAGGTAATCGCGCACCCATCCGCCGGCAAAGTAAGCGATGTGGCCTGCGTCGACAAGTTGTTTAACAACGGATGTGGCGAATGGACGTGCTGGCATATAGTATATCTGTTATCATTAGATTAACATAGGTAATGGTTTTATGCGGAATAAGATCTGTATTCTCTCTGACTTAACCATCAATCAAATCGCAGCTGGCGAGGTGATCGAGAATCCTGCTTCTGTTGTTAAGGAACTTGTTGAAAACGCGATTGATGCCGGAGCCAAAATGGTGAAAGTAGAAACTCTCGGCGGCGGGTTTCAACTCATAAAGATCAGCGACGATGGCAGCGGCATGTCCCCGGATGATGCAGTACTCTGTCTGGAAAGGCACGCCACTTCAAAAATTGTAGATCCGGATGATTTGCTCTCTCTCACCACGATGGGATTTCGCGGCGAGGCTTTAGCTTCGATTGCTTCGATTTCCAAAATGCGTTTGCTTACAGCGCTCGACAGTGCAACAGCATTTGAGCTTGAGGTGGAAGGAGGGAAAGTCGTTCATGCGGGTCCAAGTGCAAGGGCTAGAGGAACAACGCTTGAGGTGCGATCTTTATTTTTTAATGTGCCCGCGCGAAAAAAATTCCAAAAGAGTCCATCTGCCAGCAGTAGCGAAATCACAAAAATAGTCACACAGCTAGCTTTAGCACATCCTGAAGTGGGCTTTGAATTGATCCAACAAAACCGCTCACATTTTTCTTTACCCGCATCTTCTGGAGAAGATTTTTTGACCTTAGTAAAAAAGCGGCTGGGCACGTTGCTCGGTAGTGAATTTCTTCCTTCTTGCCGCGATTTTTATTTTAAAGAAAATGAATATGAAGGGCGTGGTGTCATTGCAGATCCTCTGTTTTCACGTCATAACCGCTCTGGTCAATATCTCTTTGTCAACCATCGCCCTGTAAACTGCTTAGCGATTGCTTATGCCATCCGCGATGCCTATGGAACGCGGCTTAATTCCGATCGCCATCCCGTCTATCTTTTGCATCTTTCGATTCCTCCTCAGCTAGTCGATGTCAATGTGCATCCTCAAAAAAAGGAAATTCGCCTGCGAGAAGAAAGCTTTCTCAAATACCATTTGCATTCCGCTGTGAATATGTCTTTGAGTGTTCCAGATGCAAGCCCCCAAGTGCACATTCCTGAGGCTTCTGCATTCTCTTCTTTTTTTACCTCTTCTGAAATGGCTGATTTTTCCTCTTCGTTTTCCTTGAAGGAAGAAGCAGAAGACTTCACGACATCAGAACTTCCGCTCGAAACAGCCCCCCAGGTGATCGGGCTTCATGGAGTTTATGCTCTTGTGGAAGCAGCTTCTCTCCCTGCTTCCTATTTTTCAGAGCAAGAAAGCAAGTCACTTGGCGTTGTGTGGGTCGATCTTCCTGCAGCAGAGGCAAGGATTCAGCTTGAGGGACTCCTCAGCAGGGCAAAGCAGCAACCTATTTCCCAAGGACTACTTCTGCCTCTCTCCTTTCACTTTTCTCAAGCAGAAGGCGAGTTACTGAACGCGTGCAGCGACCAAATCCAAGGACTTGGTATTCAGATGCGCCAAGTCGGAGAATCTGCCTTTATGATCGAAGGGATTCCCCCTTTCTTAAAGGAGGCAGAAGTAGAACGTGTCCTCAGAGATATGATTACAGAGCTGCAAGGCATGGAAAGAGGAAAGACGCATGAAGAGGACTCTTTGCGAAAGTTAGCTGCCGCATTAAGTAGAAGGTGTCGTTTTTTCAGACGGTTTTATGCTCCGGAAGAAGCGCGGATGATTGTGCAAAAATGGATCAAAACGAGCAATCCGTCTTTTTGCCCACAAGGGAAGCGAATATTATTTCATATCAGGGAGGATGAGCTTGAAAAATACTTCACCAGATAAACTCATACGTTTGAATAAGCTGCAGACAGCTTTAAAAAATTTAGAACTGGATGCTTTGCTTGTCGAAGACTCCCTGGACCTTTTCTACCTCACAGGACTGAAACTCTCTGTTGGCAAGTTGCTCATTAGCAGCAAGGACTGCGTACTTTTTGTCGATGGCAGATATCTGCAAATAGCAACAGAAAAAGCGCCGTGTCAAAGTTTTCTAGACAGTACAGATCAATTTCTTGGCTTTTGCTCCCAGCGCGCCATAAAAAAAGTCGGGTTTGATGGACGGCACACCTCCTACGATCAATTTGTAAAATGGGAGCACTTATATTCCGCTTTAACCTTTGTCTCTGCGGGGAAGTTTTTTAAAACAATCCGCGCGGTTAAAGATGAAGAGGAAATCGCGAAGATGAAAAAAAGTGCAGCCCTCCTTTGGAGAGGGTTTGAGCATATTAACACGCTCCTAAAAGTGGGCATCACAGAAAAAGAGGTTGCTAAATCCTTTGAAATTTTTTGTTTGCAAAATGGAGCGGATGGACTCTCTTTTGAATCGATCATCGCATTTGGATCCAATGGTTCTATGCCCCACTACAGATCCCAGAATGTTCCGCTTAAAGAAGGAGATGCAGTGCTTATCGATATCGGCGTTGTTCTCGATAGTTATCACTCCGATATGACGCGCGTTGTATTTTTTAAAAAAGAGGATCCCTATCTTGCCAAACTGTATGCGATTGCAAAAAGGGCGCAGAAAGCTGCTTTAGCTTTTTGTCTTCCTGGCTCCACATTTAAACAGCTCGACTTAGCTGCTCGCGAGGTGATGAAGCAAGAAGGCGTGGAAGAACTTTTTGTTCACAGCCTCGGCCACGGCATTGGCCTTGAGACGCATGAATACCCCCGGATCAAATACGATAATGAAGACAAAGATGTTGTTCTGGAAAGCGGCATGGTTTTCACCGTAGAGCCTGGTCTTTACGTTCCCGGAGTGGGTGGCGTTCGCTACGAAGACACAGTAGTTGTCACTGCGAATGGGTATGAGAATTTTTACCCAGAGCATTAGATCTCTTGAAACCCACAAGTAAATCAGTTTACCTCATGTTCGTAAGGTTTTGAAAATTTTAGTTGCCGCAAAATATTTCATTGTCACATTCTTTCTTTGAATTTTCATTCTTAGGAGGTTTTTATGGCAAGTGCAGTGGATTGTAGTGGTGGTGACGACTCAATGTTGTGTTCAGCTGATCCTTCAAGTCTTTGGGCAATGACAGATGACGATCGATATGAAGAAATGGACAAAGAGATCGAAAGAGTGGCAAATGCAAATATATATAGTCATGCGGTACAGGCGAAAATAGACTCTAAGAATTTTACAAATCATGTCGTGGTTAATGGCAGACGTACTGAAGAGCTTTTGCACACAATGAGACAGGAGGATGTTGCAAAGATATTTGGTAAATCTAATGGGGCTTCTTTAGTCTCTGATATAGAGTCATCCGCATGGGAAAAGTTTATGAACGATTCTATTATTCAAAGAGATATAGACATCTTGAAAGATCTTGGGTTATCATTAGGGTCTGCTGCTGCTGGAGATATGGAAAATGCAGTGGGCTATGGAATGAGTGCTCTAGAGAAGTTCTGGGAGAATGAAAAAGAAATGAGTCGTATAGCCGATGAGAAGATCAATAAGCAGTTAGAAAGAAAAGAAATAAGCAGAAAAGAAGCGGAACGTCTTCGGGAAGAACGTCATGCTGAAATTGCACGTGAATTTAGAGAATATTATGAAAGCGCAGGCACGCACGATAATCCATGGGATCGAGAATGCGGCAAACGTTAATGGAGAGTCAAATGGGTTATTTAGAATGGATTAGGTTAGGTATACTTTTGGTGGTTATATTTTTGATGTACGGTCTTATAAATAGTCCTATAAATTCTACTTTTTGGAGCGGCCTTGGTTTAGTTATTGTAGGTCTTATTGTTCAATATAAACTTCACAGGAAACCTGGACATCGTACTTCAAAGTCAAAAGACCATCCATTTTGATCTATTAACCTGAGTTTTGGGCAAATTCCTGTGAAATGAACCCAAAACTCAGGTTATTATTTTTTCAGATGCGACTTCCACAGTTCTTCTCTTGAATCCCTCGGCCAAACTAGCTATACCTCACATTATCTGAAGGTATCTCTATGAGTTTGCGCTATCGCTTGTTTTTGTGGGTAAGTGGGCTGTTTGTCGTCATCTCGGTCTGCGCTTATTTTGCAGAAAATCATTTCACGCAGCGAGAGCTTAAAAGAGCAGAAGCGGGTTTGCGCCAAGAGATTCTGCAAAATAGTGAAAAGCGCAGAGTCGATCTGCAGAATTTTTTGACGAGCGGAATTGTTGAAAATTTAGTTCAGATTGACGCTATTTTAAACAACATCTCAAATTTTTCTCCTCAGGCACTTCGTTTTGGCCCTACTTCAAGTAATGAGAAAAAAGGAACGTGGGGCGATGCGATCGATCTATTGCTTGAGGACAAATGGCTCGATTTCATTCAGAATACAAATCAGGGGAAAACGACCTCTGCCGTGATTCCGGAGCAGGGAGTGATGGGCACTTCCTATCGGATTCCGATCGATGAGGACTTAGCATGGGCGTACGTGGGAGACTCAGAGATGAATCCCGTGCCGTATCTGGCTGTGAGAATCCCCTATTCGCGCACTTTGGAATCTCCGATCCAGGTCGATGATGAGCTGTTTGCCCATATTCCTGGGGAGATACCGATGGCCTATTTGCTCTTTGATGTGAAGCAAATGCAAGAAAGTGCCTTATCCGATCAGGTGCCGATTGAAGCAAGCGCTATGCAAACTTTTCCTCCTATCTCCGTCAATTGGGCGGAAGGGTATGAGCTGGATGTCGAGCCTTTTGTTAAAGCGTTCCGAAGAGCTAGAGATCTTCTGCGTGCAAAAAAAATTGAGCCGCCAGTGCTGAGCGCAGAAGAATTAAAAAGCAGAATCGATGGTGCAGCTACTGTCCAAAACGCAGTTTTGAATGCCATCCCAAAAGATTTGCTTGCTTCTCCTATCTCTAGTGACCAGCTGGTGAACCAAAAAGTGGGAGCTGCAGCGCTGCGCTATACGCAGATCAATATGATCTGGGCGCTGATTGCGATGTTTGATAGCGGTATCTTTGGATCAGATCTATTTGCCTTTCCCTCTCCAAATGCTGTGACAGTCTATCTGTCAAAAAAGGAAGTGGGATTTGGAGTCCATAAGAGCTGTGTCTTATTTCCCGATAAAATTTTTGATGATAGCGCTTATTATCAAAATAATCCGCCGAAGAGCACTGATTCTCATCTTGCTGCATCACTGGCTGTGATTCCATCGCCTGACAGTGGTCATATTTTCTTTGGAAATACAACACAACTTGCCATTGAAACTTCCAATCAAGAACAGTTTGGCTATCTCACCATCGGGATTAATGCAGATACTCTTTTGCAGAAGCTAGCGCTTGCGATTCATCGGACATCACTACTCGTCTAT
Organism: Chlamydiota bacterium; assembly: GCA_023269355.1. Classification (GTDB taxonomy): domain Bacteria; phylum Chlamydiota; class Chlamydiia; order Chlamydiales; family Rhabdochlamydiaceae; genus CAJCIW01. The sequence continues at coordinate 105,531 of JAHFTO010000001.1, forward strand.
CAAGGAAAATTTTACACCGGTTTTGGAGAAGGAGGAGAAAAACTCACTGGCGATAGAAGCCCAGCTCTTACGTTTTCTGAAATGCTCAAAGAAAATTCTGGAAGCGTGCATTGGAACCAGGAAGATTATTTCTTTGTGCGCGTTCAACCTTTTCCCCATTTGGACCTGCAGATCTTTTTGCTTAATCCAGAGGCTCAGGAGTTTGCCCTGCTTAACGATTTGGATGCAGGCAGCAAGCGTGTTGTCGATGCGATACGGCTCAACACGCACGTTTCTGGATTTGTCGCCTTGCTGATTGCTATTTTGCTTTTGCACAATATCTCGCGCAGAATCACCAAGCCCATCATACAGCTTGCAGGAGCCACGAAGGATGTGGCTGAAGGGCATTTGGACAAGGTGCAGCTTTCTTTGCCTGTATTAAAACACAATGATGAGATCTCTGTGCTCTGCCACTCCTTTGATGAGATGGTGAAGGGCTTACAGGACAGGGAAAAGGTCAAAGGCGTCCTCAACAAAGTCGTCTCTCGGGAAATCGCACAGGAAATTTTAAAAGGAAGCGTTCACCTAGGAGGAGAAGAGAAAAAAGTCACAGTGCTATTTGCTGACATCCGTGAGTTTACCCATTTGACCCAGATGATGCCTCCGCAACAGGTCATCGATCTTTTAAATACCTGTATGACAAAAATTTCTCAGGTCATCGACAAGAACAAAGGGGTGATCGATAAGTACGTTGGCGATGAAGCGATGGCCCTTTTTGGAGCACCGATCGCAGGCAGCGAAGATGCGTTGAATGCCATTAAGAGTGGAATGGAAATGATTGCAGCGATGAAGCAGTGGAATGTGGAACGCATAGCCAGGGGCGAGACTGCGATTGAGCTGGGCATCGGGATTCATACGGGCAGAATGCTTGCCGGCAATATGGGCGCTGAAAACAGGCTTAATTACACAGTCATAGGAAGCGGTGTCAATTTAGCATCGCGCGTTTGCGATTTTGCAAAAAAGATGGAAATTTTGATCACAAAAGATACACTGGATGAGCCATTTGTCAAAGACCGCATTGCGGTGGAAGAACTTCCTCCCATGCATTTTAAAGGATTTGACAGAGAGGTTGAGGTTTACCGTGTATTGAGGTGAGGATCATAATGAGTTTCCGGAAAAAGATCGCGTTGGGCCATTTGCTGCTCTTTGTTGGATTTATCCTTGTCTCTTTGCCTTTTATCCACAAAGCGGTCAGCAACATCGTTTTTAACAACCTTTTGAAAAGCTCGCGCAGTCTGATCGGCCTGCTGCAAACTTCCCAAGACGAAAACCGGATGATCCTGAAGATCGAAGATTCCAAGGGTTATCTTTTTTTCCGCGTCTCTCTTTTTGATGAACAGGGAAAAGTGCTTTACGACTCTACTTTAGGAGATAAGGCCAAAGAGAAAAAAATTTCTCTGATGTCAATGACTCAGCAAGAAGTCTCAGAGATCCTCAAAAACAAGATTTATTTTTCGACCAGTATGCCTGATCCCCTTAAGGCTAAACTTACCTATTGCAGTCAGACCTTTGGTTTTCTCGGCAAAACATATATCTTGCGCTCTGCAATTCCCCAATCTCAAGTAAAGAATTTTACAGAAGAATTTCGGGTTTGGTTTTTTTCTTTTTACGGAGCCGCCCTGCTGTTTGTCGGAACAGGACTTTGGTTGTTATTCCGACGGTCCAATGATGAGCAAGGAGAAAAGAAAGCCATTCTTGAATCCTTGGGAGAAGGAGTGATCATTGTCGATAAGGAGATGATTGTCCGTTATATCAATTGTATCGGATCTAAGATGCTCGCGGTTCCCCAACGCCTTTGTTTTGGCAAGGCTTTAGCGGAGATAGGTTCCTCCAGCAGCTCGACCCTCATGACAAAATGCTTTTTTTTACTGAAATCCTGTCAAAGCAAGGCCATTGCGCTCACCGATTCGATTTTGATCGAGGAAAAAAGAAAGCTCTATCTCGATCTGATCGCAACGCCCATCGAACACAGCAGTGGAGCGATTTTGGTCCTGCAAGACAAATCGAGCCATCACAAAGTGCTTGAGATGGGCAAAGATTTTGTCGCCAATGCCTCTCACGAACTCAGAACACCGATCACGATTATCAAAGGGTTTGCAGAAACCTTGCAGGATTTGCCCGAGCTTCCGCGCGATATGGTCGTGGACATCACAGAAAAGATCGTGCGCAACTGCCAAAGAATGGATAACTTGGTCAAAAATCTGCTTACGCTTGCCGACTTAGAAAATCTGCCTGATGCAAGGTTCCGCGAATGCGATCTGATTGAGATGGCCGAGGTGTGCAAAGAAGTGGTGTCAGCCATTTACCCCGATGCGAAAATCGTCATTGAGAAAGTGCACGAGCCTATTTTAATCGCAGCGGATCCCGACATTTTAGAGCTCGCCATCAACAACTTGCTCGATAATGCCGCAAAATACTCCAACCCTCCAGCGCAGATCGTCATTAAGCTCGATCAGGTCAAAGACGAAGTGATTCTATCGATTAGCGATCGCGGCATAGGAATTGCACCCGCTGATCTAGAGCAAATCTTTGAGAGATTTTATACCGTAGATAAAGCGAGATCTCGTCGTTTCGGAGGAGCAGGACTGGGACTTTCTATTGTGAGAACGATCATTGAAAAACACCACGGAGCGATCTCCGTGGCGTCTATAGAGGGGCAAGGGACGACTTTCACCGCCCGCTTGCCTGCAAATATTTAAGAAAATTGGATCGATAGGTTCTTACTGCTGCATTTTTTCATCGTCTGTTCAAACGCGCTGTAGTTTCCATTTGGGTTGTGCTGTTTACCCGTGTTGTGGTCATCGATGATAGAGATATGGATCTCTTTGAACACATCGGAGAATTCTGATGAGATTAACTGCATGAGAATCTCGCTGACATGCTTTGGAGGCTGGCAGAAAGCTCCACAGCCAAGAGGCATCAAGACGACAGAGTCATGACCGTGTTCCTTTGCCATTTTAAGCACAGTGCGGAACTTATCTTTTGTTCCATTTGCTTGTTTCTCAGGAAGGCGCAGCTCGCCTTGATGATTTTCTAAGTAGATGCGGTCTTTTACATTGAGGCGTTGCAAGTGTTCTTCATTAAAGTTGTAAGCTGGGATAATGGCGACAGCTGTTTCAAACGGCTTATCGAGGTAAGGATAGCCTTCCACTTCTTCTCCGCGGAATACAGGCACGTTAGAAACGTAAAGACCTGCATCGTCTCCATGTTTGCTTAGCGGATAAAAGTATTTTGTCTGCTTTTTATGAAGCGTGTCAGCTGCAAAGGACAGTCCTGATCTGCGGCACATGTTTTCTTCTTGTGCACCAGCTCCTGTCATGTATCCTCCGCCGAACTCGTTGTCGCTTGCAGCGTCGAGGACAATCGGATTTAAGCCTCTTTCAGCTAATTCGCGTGTTACAGTTAAACAGTCCTTATTATCCAAAAAGATCGTGGATTTTGTTGGGATGTAGTCATTCTTTTTATATCCCTTATTAGATTCAAAGCTTAGTGAATCAATTGCTGGTTGGATATTAAAGGTGATTTTTTCGCCTTTAGAGTTGATATAGTACCCATTGTCCAGAGTTGCTAAGGTTTCCTTGATGATGTTTGTGCGGTAATCTTTTTTCCCTTGCCAATTGAGCTTATCCAACTGAGGATTTTGCACAGCAGATGACTTTTTGGCTTCTGCAAAGGGGCTACCGATTAACTGCTCATTATTGAACTTAAGATCGTTGCAGAGTTGCAGGAAGAAAGGCTTCAAGCAAGGGTATTTTGCCACGTAAGCAGCAGCATACGCTTTGTGAGAGTCTTCTTTGATATTGGGAGTTTCTACTTTAAAATCATGGCCAAGGAATAATGGCACGATTTGTTGTGCTAAGCTATCGAGAGATTCTTTTTTCGCTTTATTTTTCTCTAGACCTTTCATAAAGCCATTCTTATCAATCTCGCCCCAATTTTTGACTTGAGCATCGATGGGCTCTTGGCAGTTCTTGTATTTTTCAGTGAGCTGAGAAAGGTAGGCGCAGAGAGCTTCTGCTTTCTTGTGCAAAGGCATGTTGCAGCGCTCTTCTGAGCCGAGGAATGAGACTTTGCCGAAGTCCAGATGCGAGATTTTTCTGAGCTCTTCATCTTCGCTATTAGATGTAGGCTTACCACAAACTTCCCAGTGTTTTCCGAAAATTTCACCCTGGATGCGCTCAGGAAGTGTATTGAAGATCTTTATTGCTTCATCGAACTTATTTTGGTTTAACAGCTCAATCATATCCAGAATGGCAGCTTTGTGGATACACAGCTCAATAGCGCAAGCCTTTTGCTGAACAGAAGAGGCGCAGCGTTCTTCGCTATTGAAGAACGAAACTTCTCCGAAGTTCATGTGAGCAATAGAAGGATTGGTTTCTGGGGTTGGTCTTCCGCGAATGATCCATAGAGCGCAATAGATGCTGTCTTGGATGTTTTTTGGAAGCAGCTTAAATTCTTCCATAGCTTGCTTTTCGTTATTATTCCTAAGGAAGTAAGAAATGCGGCTTAATGCTATCAAAAGAGAAGGTGTTCCAACATTTTCTGCCTGATGAGGAGCGATAGAGAAGGAAACAATTTTTCTTTCTTTAAGCGGGATGCTCTGATGTTGGATAGGGCTGCTATTGATTTGGGAGTAGTTTTCTGAGTAATCAAATTGAATCGGTTGCTGGACGGGGTTGTTATTCCAGAAGTTTAATTGATTCAGATCTTTGGCTGAATTGTTGATAGAAGATTTGCTCATGCATTTCTTTTTGAGGAATTCGACTTTATTAAATAGATGCTGAAAGTATTTTTCATATTCTTGTTCTTTGTGAAGACTTGACCATTGTACACATCTTTCGTGAAGCTGATTAATTTTAGATTCGGTCGTTTTAACGTCTTGTTTGTCCATATCCCATTCTACTTGATCTAGATCCATAGAAAAGGAAAAAAGATTGCAAACGATATTGTGGGCTTTGCTGGCAGAAGCTTGAGAAGGTTGCGCAGATTGAGAATTAGAGGAGAATAGATTTAATGGATTGTAAGAAGAGAGGGAAGAAAAATAGCCTTGTGGTTGTTGAATGTAGTTTGAATTATTATTGCCATAGCCCTGTTGACTGAAATTGTTGTTGTTAAAGCTGGGGAATTGTTGGCTCTGCTGACTATTTGTGGTGTTGAAGCCAGGGAATTGGTTCGATTGAGCGAAATTGCCGTTGTTAAAGTTATTAGGGAATTGTTGACCCTGTTGATTATAGGAATTGTTGTTATTTCCGTTTGGATTAATTCCGTTATTATAATATGACATATTTTCTCCTTTGGTAAAAAATGTTTTTTTGTTTATTTAATTATATCAAATTCCGTATTCAAATACAACCTTTAATTATTCAAATTTCTTTTTCCACGCCAATGCCCGTAATTCGGTCTCTTCCACCGATCTGGCTCCTCGTTTCAAACTGCTTAGAATAATCGAGAAAGGAATCAAGAACCGTAAGAAGGGACGCTTTATTGGGAGACTTGTTAAAAACTAATTGAAAATCCTCTTTGGAGAAATAGTAATAATTATTTGACTCCGACCATTTCTTTCGCTCCAAGTTCAAGATCTCAGAGGCAACTTCCTTGCCAAAAAGAGCTTCCAGAAGAAGGGGGGATGCAAATCCCAGCACAACAGCCTTTTCACTCTTCTCTAAGGATACAAAATGCTCCAAAGGGGGGATCCCTACATCTTGAGTGTAGTTGTTAGTTCCCTTCAGCATTTTGTAATAAATTTTTTGAAGATGGGGGTCTTCGGGGTAGAGCTCAGCCAAATTTTCGCTGTTTGGCATTTTTTTTGCATTTTTTACGATTTCTTCGATGAGATGGTATTCCAGCTTTTCCGATTTATCTTGGTTTTTGAAGAGGCATTTTCCATAGAGTAAGCGAAACAATTGGGCAAGGGGTTCATATAAAGGATGCTGTTTCAGATCCCCTTCTGCTTTCAGCAAAGGACCCAAGTGGAATTTTGAGCTTTCTAAGGGTGGATAAAATTCACGCATCGAATGATAGTTTTGCTTAAGGACTTTTTTTGGCTCAGTCTCCTTTTTTGGATTTGTTTCGACTTTGATTTTACGGTAGGATTTTCTAACAATTGCATTGCTCACAGCCCTGTCGGTGCGGTTGTAGCCGTGGATCGTGGTTTCAATCAGGGAAAAGCTTTTGGCCTCCCGCAGAAAAGAGACGGTAATGCATGCGAAAATAGTGAGAAATGCAATCACTAAAGGAAGAATATTCATATTCCCTCTTTATATGTGATCATTTCATCGACAGAGTTAAGAAAAAAGACAAAGGGGAACTCCCTTTTGTTCCAGCTCAAGTCGATACGAGCCATGACAGTATTGCCTGCCCCCTCTTTAATTGGGCCGCTTATCCATGCCTTTTTTTTGGTATCGAATAAGCTGCATTTGAACTGATCGACATTATCCAGGAGTGTCTCCGCTCTGTCTTTCCCTTCCTGCGACCATCTGGCAAGACAAAGTTCTTTTTTTGCATTTAAAAATAGCATGCCTTGCATCGGGCCGCACATAGCAAAGTCGGGATCTGCATTTTCATCAAAATGAAAGAGCAAGGTCAACCCTTCTGCTTGCGGATGCTTGTCGATCCAGATGCTCTCTTCTTTGGCAAGCAGGGTTTTCATCCTCTGCTCAAAAAGCTCAAGCTGGAGAACTTTTTGCTTGAGTTCTCTTGCGGAAATATTTTTTTTAAGATTTTGGTAGAAAACGTTGAACAACCCTGAGAGCAAAGCTCCAAGCAGCAGAATTGCAATCATCACTTCTAAAAGGGTTATAGAGCGCTTCTTCTTCATAATTTTGAGAAGAAATCATGGAACAACATCTCTTTTTTGGGAAGAATTACTACTTACACCGATTTTCAACAGCGGCGCCTTGGTCGTAAACGAGGTTACCCCCGAATTTGCCTACGAAGATTAAAATGATGACAGCGCTTAAATAAAGAAGAAAATAGACAATGGTCAAAAGCTTAATGAGATTAGAAGGATAATGGAGTTTCTTGGCCAGCTGCTTTCCCCAATCGAGGATCAGAGCGATGCTAAAGAGAGAGGCCGCCGTATAGGCTAAATGCATATGATTTTCTAGGACTTCTGGATTACAAAGTTTTCCACTGACAATATCCTCGGCAAATTCTCCCGCAATGGCGGTGATCCAAGCAAAGCAAACGCCCAAAAAAAGCAGGATCCAGGACGAGACTAGAATATAGCGGGCAAAGCGTTTACGCCCTGCAAAAAAGAAAATAAAACGAAGCGCTGCTCCTATGAGGAGCAGCGCTAAGGGAAAGTGCACAAGCATCGGGTGGATAAGTTCGATGCGCATTATCTATTCAAGCGTTTAATGTTTCCTGCGGAAATAAGCGTGGGGTTTTAAAGCAAACCATCCAAGACCAAATGCCAAAGCGGCATATACAATGATGCTTACCCAGCCGGGGAAGTAGCCAGCAGCGGTTGCAGGAACGAGGCCTCCCACAGTGAGAAGAGCAATGATCACCCCAGTACAAGCATCTCCTGCAACAAAGCCCGATGCTGTAAGAATGCCGCGGTCGTTAGCTGCTGTATTCTTTTCTTTTCTTTTAACGCAAAGAGAAACAAGACCTCCTACCATTGTCCCAGTGCTCAAAGAAAGAGGAAGGTAGAGACCAATTGCAAAAGGAAGGATGGGCAATTTGAGCATCTCTAGCAGAAGGCCCAAGATGATGCCAATGACGACCAGCGTCGTGGGAATATTCCCTTCGATGACTCCTTGAGCAATCAGTGCCATCATGGTTCCTTGGGGAGCTGGCATTGCCGTTGTCCCAAATCCATAAGCTGCATTGAGAAGATATAGCGTTCCGCCAATACTTAGCGCTGGAAGGATAACGCCTATGATTTCTCCTACCTGCTGAAGACGGGGAGTGGCACCAAGCAGATATCCTGTTTTTAAATCTTGAGAAGTGGTTCCAGCAAGAGCGATGGCTACATTTACAACCACGCTCATAGTGAGCGCAGCAACAAGGTAAATTCTTTCAGTCCAACCCAATAAAACGAAAACAAGGCAAGTAATGAGGAGCGTAGTGATTGTCATGCCTGATACAGGATTGGATGTGCTTCCAACGATACCGACAGTCAGCGATGTAACAGCCACAAAGAAAAAACCGAGCAGAATGAGTAGTATGATTGTTAAAAAGTTCATCGGCAGGCCAGGGAAGAGCCATAGAGTCAGAATAATGGCTACAGAGCCTAGAAGGAGCCATCGCAAAGAGATGTCGCGATCTGTGCGCAGCGGTTGTTTCTTAAAACTAAAGCCTTGAAAGAGCTCATCAAACCCTGTTTTTAGAGTTTTTAAGATGAGGGGAGCAATTTTGAAAAGGCTTAAAATACCTCCCGTTGCAATCGCACCCGCACCGATGTAGCGGATGTAATCGGACCAAATGTCATCTGAGGACATTTGGTTGATGGGAACTGTACCGGGGTAGATGGTAAGATCTGATCCAAACAAGTGGATGAGAGGAATAATGACCCACCATCCTAAAGCGCCTCCAGCAAACAATAATGAAGAGATGCGAGGACCAATGATATACCCCACACCCAGAAGTGCCGGTGTACAGTCCATGCTAAACTGCGTTTTCTGGAAAGGAGCGATAATCCAAGAAGGAACTTCTTTAAATAGGTAGATCGCGCTGGAACAAATTTTGTGGATGCTTCCTACAATGATACCGATAAATGCCATCATGGCTTTAGAGCGGGACGCCTCTCCCGACTTCAGAATCTCAGCGCAAGCTGTCCCCTCAGGAAAAGGAAGCTTGCCGTGCTCTTGCACGATGATGTAGCGGCGCATGGGGATCATGAATAGAACGCCTAAAATGCCTCCAAGAGCTGCCAGCAGAAATATCCGTGAAATGCTAGGCCTGTCGCCGAGTAAAAAAAGCGCTGGAACGGTAAAAATGACACCCGCTGCAAGTCCTTCGCCGACAGAAGCGATGGTTTGCACCATGTTATTTTCAAGGATGGAGACTCTTTTAAAGAAGGTTCTCAGGATTGCCATAGAGATAACCGCAGCCGGAATCGAAGCAGAAACGGTGGTTCCTACTTTCAACCCCAGATAGGCATTGCCCACCCCGAATACCAGGCCGAGAAGAACGCCCAGTATGACCGCGCGAATCGTAAATTCGCTGGTTTTTTCATCTTTTGCCGCAATGAAAGGTTTAAATACTGCCATGAAGGTACCTTGAGCTTGTTTGTAGTTCTAAGCTCACCATGCAGTAAAGTTATTTTTTTATCTAGTAGGAGTTTTGATTTCTGGAACCGGAGGAGGGCTTGTTGTTTCTAAAGCGGCGGCTTGAGAAGTTTTAGCGAGCAGGACTTGGTAGGTATAGATGCGGGATGTAACCCGATTCTTTTTGGAGCGGAAGAGTTTCATCTTTTTTACCTGCGGAGTGACTTTGATGCGGACTGTTGCTAATCGGTATTCTTCCGAATTTTTCCCCTTTTTCCCAATGGAGTGGATCGTTCCTTCAAGCTTAAACGTATTCTTGTATGCGTTAGGCTTTTTTCCCGGAGGAGGCTCAAAGGAGATCTCCACATCTTTCTCAAAAACAACAGCCTTTTCATTTCGGGGTTTTGAGATCTCTTTCCAGGAGATCTCTTCTTTGTAAAGCCTTTCCTTGATTTCTGCGAAGGCAAGGTCTGCAAGTCGTTGAGATTGCATCCGATAAGCGCTTCGATACTCTTCTTGTATCGCCTGCATGGGAAGCTGAGCCATAGGGAGAGCCACGACCCCGACTAAAAATAGGGCGATCATCAGCTCGAGCATCAAGAATTGACGGGATATCTTCTTAGAGGTAAACTTTTTGTGTTTATCATGTTTCAAATGATGTGTTTTTATGGTGGAAATAAAAGGAAAAGCGCTTTTTAACCTTCTTAGAATGAGTTGGATAGAAGAGCCTAGCAAGGACGTTAAAGAGTGGCAGATCGAAGATTTGCGCAATTTGAGCATTGAGGATTTATTTTCCCGTTTGAAAAAACTTGGCGTCATTTTAAATGAGCAGAGTTTTAACCTCTATGCAGAAAATTGCGAAAGCCCCGAGGATCTGACGGACTGCGTTTGGTTTGAAGAGGACGATTTAGAGGGGCATGACAAGGCCTACTTGCTGCTTTTTGAACTTTGGAGAAGGCTGCTTCCAGATAAAATATGCCTTTCTATTTTCTGCGACCAGCTCGATGAGCTCTTCGGTTTGTACGATAAGGACAAGCTGGAAAATGAAGAAGCGTTGCAGAATGCCCTATCCGTTCTCGAAGACATTTTAGATGATGCCTATGATGCAGAGGGGGACGCTAAGCGGGTTTTTGTTGAGGTAGCTAGCTACTGCGCCCATGATCTCGAGCGTTTCATCAGCGATTATATTTCCGACCAGATCAATGAAAGTAATGAAACATATGCATCAGAACTCATCGATGCTTTTTATGATTATTCCTCAGATTGCAGACGTGTCGATCTTTTAAGAGCGCGGCTTTTTTCAAACTCCAACTTGGAAGAGGCCAATCGCATTTATGAACGGGTGCATGATGAGCTCACTGAGGATCCCAACCTCGGTCTGATTTTATTTCTTGCCGAAAGCCTGATCCATCATGGCGATGTGCGCCTCTTTATGAAAGCAGTCAAACTTGCCCTCCCTCATTTAAAAAATGAGGAAGAGTTTCAGGATTTGCTCTCTATGGTCGCAGAGTATTACCGCTGTTTAGATCGAGATGCTGAAGAAGGTACCGTGAAAAGGTTATTGGACGAACGCTCTTCGCATTCCTTGACGAAATCTCTCGATCCTTCCGATGCAGCCTTAAGGCGCATCTCTCAGATGATCTCAGAGGGTGTTTAAAAATTAAGCTTCTGTAATTCTTAAACACCTCTCACTACATGATTAGAAGAGGGGAGAAGTCTAGATAATCGCAAGACGTGAAGAGGTATTTGACACCCCTTGCTTCTCCAAACGGAAGGCTGTTTTGCCGTACATTGTGCAAATGACCAAAAACGCACATGTCGATATCAAATGACTCCAGAATTTCTGATGCACGCGATGGTCCAAGATCTGCTCCCACTGGCGGATAGTGGGTCATAGCAATTTTGACTTTTGCGTCTTTGGGGAGTTGGGAGAGACTGGATTTAAGACGCTCTAATTCTCTGACAAAAATTCTTTCCTCTTCCTCTTTTTCTTTTGCGAAATCTTCAGAAGTTTTGACACGCGCTCTGGGATTTTCCTGAAATTCGATAAATGCACTAAAACTGTACTCAGGCGTATCCCAAAGCCGGCTTCCTCCAATGGCGACATCTTCCCAGACGAAGACGTTATTTTGAATGAAATGGATCGAAGGAGGCATCACCTTTGACATTTTGGCGGCAGAGCTCCACCAGTAGTCGTGGTTTCCGCGCAAGATGACCTTTGTTCCCGGCAGGGCGTCGATCCATTTCAGATCAATGACCGCATCATCCAGATGCATGGCCCAGGTAATGTCCCCGGGAATAAGAACCAGATCGTTCACAGAGACGACTTTTTTCCAGTTGGTCTCGATTTTTTGAGCATAGTCCTTCCATGTAGGTCCAAACGCTTCCATAGTTTTGTTGGGAACGCTAAAGGCAAGATGCAGATCTGAAAGGGCCCATATAGGCATAACTTATAAGATATAACCGTCGGGAACTTTTGTCCCTGATGTCACGATGATAATCCCATCGCGGATAAAAATACCACCCTCTTCAAATGTTTCAAGCCCTTTGCGGTTCGTCAGTTGAACATTGTTACCGACAGAGGAGCCTTCATCGAGAATGACTTTTTGCAGCAGGCAGTTTTCACCGATAGAATAGTCATTCGAGGATGTCCCCAATAAGACGCAGCCTCGGATAATCGATCCTTTGCCGATTTTGAGACGGGCGCCAATGACGCTATTTGAGATTTCTTTCGCTTCAATAACAGTCCCCTGTCCAATGATAGATTGGGTAACGATGGTTTCTTTGATAAGGGGATTGGGCAGATGGTGCATTTGTGTAAAAATAGGATTGCGCTCGTCGTAGGTATTCAGGCAATTTTCCTGCTTGGTGAGAGCGATATTTGCCTGATAAAAAGAAGCAACAGTTCCGACATCTTCCCAGTAGCCCTTGTATACATAGGCAGAGGTTTTCCCTTTTTTTACTTGGAGGGGGATCAAATCCTTGCCAAAATCATCCCCCTGCTCCTTGAGCAGGTTGAAAAGAGCTTCTTTTTTAAAAATATAGATTCCCATGGACGCTAAAAAATGGGTTTTCTCGGGATGCGGTACGCAGTGGCCTTTTAAGAATCGAGGCTTTAGAGCGTATTGTTTTAGGATGTGCGGATCTGAGGGTTTTTCGACAAATTGCTTCACATTAAAGCGAGCATCGGCCTGGAGCAATCCCATCCTTTTAGCTTCATTTTCTTCTACAGCAAGCGAGGCGATGGTTAGATCAGCATCTTGGGCTTTGGCAAAAGCTAACATCTGGTGAAAGTCGATATTGTAGAGCTGATCTCCAGAGAGAATGAGAAAATAGTCTACAGGGATCGCTTCAAAACGCCAGAGGCTTTTTCGAATGGCATCTGCAGTCCCCTTGAAACACATTTTCTCTCGGGTGCATTCCACAGGGCATAAAAACTCTATACTAATTGAGCTGTTGCCCGACGGATAAGTATTTTGGATGTGCTCATGTAGCGAGGAAGTGAAGTATTGGGAGATCACAAAGATCTTATGGATCTGAGCATTGAGCGAATTGGAAATCGGGATATCGATCAGTCGATATCTTCCCCCGTAACACACAGAGGGTTTGCAGCGGTTTTGCGTCAAAGGGTGTAGACGGGTCCCCTGCCCTCCTGCAAGAATAATGCTGGCGGTTTTATCCATGACTCTATGATTTTATCCTGCGTGAATGGGCGCAAAACTCTTATATTATCTCTCAATTAATTTATATATCATTTAATTTGATTAATTAACAATGGCATTAATAAAAAAGGGAGTTTTTAAACTCCCTTCAATGGATAAAGTTGTTTGGGTATAATTCAGAGAAGATCAAGGCCCGCAAGTGTCTGGGGTCACGAAGGAGACGTTGCCGGTGATCGACACAGAAGAGCCGACATTATCATCAAAGGCGTCTATGTTAATCCGTCCGGCGCCGTTGAGGTTAAAGCCATTGGTAGGTCCTGGTGCAACCAGGTTTCCTGCCATACTGCTGCAGATGGTGTTGCCTGCGCTCGTGTTCAGCAGAATTCCATTTGTTCCGCCTGAAGCAACAGCGACGTTGTTGGCTGATAGAATCGCCCGGCATGTTGCTCCTGATGAAAGCGCCGTAGAATCTACGGAGATACCTGATGTCACTCCAGAGCCTACAGCCACCTGATTGCTGGTGAGATTGACATAGGTTGAACCTGCAATCGATATGCCTGATGTAGTTGCTGCTAGACCGATAATGGCATTCTGGCGTATGGATATTTGCCCGGCTTCTATGGTGCTTACAGAAATCCCTCTTGCACCAAAACCCGCAACTGCATTGTCTTGAATTGACACACTTGCTGTGGTGGGTGTGATTAGCCCCGCAATGACAATAGGCGAATTATATCCTATCATAGCGTTGTGATCGATATTTAGCTGGAGAACGCCTTGTTGAGAGATGCCGATGGCATTAACAGTCGATGTGTTAGGAGAAGTGATGAAATTGTTACTGACATTGACAGTTCCAGATGCAAACAAAATAATTCCGCTGGTAGCAGCTGAAGTCGCTGAGATGATGTTATTCTGTATGGTAGCTCCAACGATATTCGATGCGAGAGTGCTTATCCCCGAGGTCCCACCAGTGGATCCTACTAGAATATTCATCCCAGATACTGTGTTCCCATTGCCTAAATCCACAACATCTCCGCTTCCCTTATTTGTAATTAAAGGCGCAGTTTTGGAGAAGCGTGGGATTTTGAGATGTCCTTTTGTCGTTGCGATGGTATGAGAGATCCCCGATCCGAAAAGGGATTGACCGTCTTTCAAAGTAATTCCAACATCCATTCCAGTCGTTGTCCCATCACCTGGAAATACGTAAATCATGTCATTCTTAGAAGAGGCATTCTGTGCATCAGCCAGCATCGAAAAGGGACTTTTATAGGTTCCATTAGAATGGCTGGTATTATTGACGAACCAAACCTGCCAGGGTTTTCCAGTTGCTGGATTAATCGCTTTGGACTTGTGAGTGATTTTTTTGACGACAGGGATTTCAAAGCGCTGTGGGGCAAAAGCTGCTCTTGAAAACCAAAGACTGTTCTTATCTTCACAATTTTTGTCGCGTCGCTTGAGCTTGCCACCGAAAGGCAGATTAAAGGCTACAGTTCCTTGTACGATGCTGTGGAATAGACGGTCATAGGAATAGGAAGCTTCCAAGGTGATATACTCCTTGTAGCGACCCATGAGGCGCGCTTTGCCGCCCCAAGAGGAGATATCAGAGGCGCTAAAATAATAGGTTCCCCCAGCACCATACAAGTCGTACTTGGTGCTTTGAGTCATGTGGACGCCGATTTCTGCATCGCCGCCAGTCAGAGCCTTCCTTTGTTTCCTTTTCATAATGATGTGATGCCCATGAAATTTATCAAAGGAGTTATTGTATTTATGGCTTTTTGCATCGCCTACAGGAAAATATCCATTGAGGCGGTATTCCATGCGCGAACCAACGACCTCAATGCCAGGGCTGATTTGATTGACAGTGAGCCCATGGCGGTCCTGGCGGACGTCGTAATAACAGTAAATGCCTAAAAAATGGCTGATAGAAAAAAGAGCTGTGCGCTCCCCAATCCCTACATTGCCAGCAAATTTTCCATCATCGAACACATGGCCTCGAAGATCTAAGAAAGGCATAAAATAATTGTTGCGATCATAAATCCCAAATCCCTCCAGCGTCGAATACCCGCTCCGATAACCCACTCCGCGCGCTTCAGTATGTCGCAAGCCTACATGCATCTTATGAAAAGGAGAGTGGCAACCATCTCTAGGCTTTTGCATAGAGCTTTGATCCTCTTCGTTCATTGACAGAGCATCTTCATACGAGTCCTCCTCATCTGCAATTTCATCCTCCAAATAATAAGGATGTCCATCTTCTTCGGCGTAAAGAGAATTTAAGATAAAGGGACAGGCTACTAGAATAGTGCGTAAGCCAAAGCGCATAGATAACCTCATGACGTGGTGTCATTCGAGATAACAAATCCACGGGGTTAAAACAAGCTGTTTTTATTTATGGAAAAATTAAAAGAACATCGACGAAAGCTTAATTCTAAGCCTGGGCCCACCACTCATTGACATGTGGCACTCCAATTTCCACTCCGCGAGCTGCCTTCCACCAATCATCGGGTAGGTTGTATTGTTTTGCAATTTGACCCAGTATTGAATCGCTAGCTCCCTGGCCGCTCGTTTGAACTTGTGAGACTAATTGAGAGTGATCGTTATCGGCCTTTTGCTCATTTGCCAGAACTTTGGCAAGGGCTGCGATCGCCTGAAATGGATCTTTTGGGCACGAATTTAACAGTGTTTGGGCTGCTTTTAGCTGGTTGTTTAGGTCAATATACTGGGTGCTGCTAGTTAATGCTTTAAGAGAATCTTTTGCTTTATTTAATTCCGCTAGCATCTCAGGTAAAAGCTTCTGCAGAGTTGCCATTTCCTGGTCGGAGAAATTATAGAAAGTGTTTCCATCGCTAGCCCAATGCCCTTTAGAGTAGAGACAAATCATGGCATTTCTATACTTCTCATAAAGCTGTTTAACGCGATCTTCAGCGGCAGAGATGCGCCTATCGATATCTAACTTTTGGTTATTGATATTAGTCACTATGCTGCTAAGGCCGTCATGGAAGTAAGTGGAAATTTTTGCAGGATCGGGAATATCCTGAGGTCCTTTGATCGCATGAATATCGATTAGGGCATCTATTAACTTTGCATAAAAATCAAGGCTCTTAAAAGGATCTAATCCTGCTTGTGCCTCATGGATAATCTCTTGGCGATAGGCGTTGCTATGCATGATGAGCGAGTTAAGACGCTCGCTTAAGAGAGGATTCCATTTTTTTTCTAAGTTAGCCACCTCTGTTTTCAGCTGATCGGGTGTTGCTTTTGGATTTTGCTTCATCCATTGCGCTAATTCCGTAGCGACTTGACTGAGAGCATAAAGGACATCTGCATGAATATCTGTCTTGGGGTCGTTGGTGAGATTAGGCCATTGAATATTCCCCGTGGTCTGATGGGGAAAATTTGTATTGTATGGTTGTTGCGAATGTCCACCTGCAGGGGTAACCATGATTATTCCTCCTAAAGGTTATCCGTTAACACTTTCTAAGGCCCGCAAGAATCGGGTGCAACAAGATTGACTGAGCCAGACGCCGCAACCGGGCCGCCGACGTTGTCTTCCAAGGCATCAATATTAATAGGTCCGGTGCTTCCAGAGCTGGTGAAACTGAAGGCGGCAGTAGGTCCTGGCGCGACTATATTCCCTGTTAAGCTAGAACAAATGGAGGTATTTGCAACGGTTTTGAGAAGAATGCCTGTTGCTGCACTGGAAGATGTGGCCACATCGTTATTGCTGAGAATCACTCGAGAAGATGCTCCCGCAGATGATCCAGTGGTATCTACAGTAATCCCAGCTCCAGTACCCCCCATTGCTACATGGTTGCCTGAGATAGATACATGAATAGGAGAGCTGAGCACTTTAATCCCTAGCGTGCCGCCTGGTCCATAGATGTTGTTATCTGCTATGGATGTTTGGCCAGAAGTCACTGAATTAATAATAATTCCTATGCCTGAAAAATTTGCGATCGAGTTGTTTTGAATGTTCAAATTAGCAGCTGTAGATGGACCAAGTATCGAAATGGCATCTGTGCATCCTGCAATTGAGTTATTGGAAGCAGTAAACTGAAGCGTTCCTTGTTGGACAATCGCAATGCCAGAGGCATTACCAGAAGCGGCAAAAATCTGGTTATTATTGACTGTCACTTTTCCCAATGCAAATAAGAGAATTCCGCTATTGCTGTTGCTTGCAACATTTGCGCTGATGATATTGTTGTGGATGTTAGCCCCATTGATCGAGCCTAAAAGAGTGCCAATTCCTGAAGAGCTATTATTTGTGACCACGATGTTCATTCCAGAGACTTCATTTCCACTATTTAGATCCACAACGTCGCCTGTGGCGTTAGTGATGACAGGATAGGTACTTGAAAATCTGGGGATTGTGATTTTACCTTTTGTGGTCGCAATTTTGTGAGCAATCCCTGATCCAAATAGCTTCTGAGTACTTTTTAAAACGATCCCGGCATTCATCCCGCTCGTCGTTCCATTTCCTGGGAAGACGTAGATCATGTCATTGGGTGCAGAAGCGTTTTGAGCTTGAAGCAATGTGGGGAAAGGACTCTCATAGGTTCCATTAGAGTGGCTTGTATTGTTTACGAACCATACCCGCCAAGGCTTTCCTGTCGCTGGGTTAATTGCTTTAGATTTATGGGTGACTTTTTTGACGACAGGAATTTCAAAGCGCTGTGGGGCAAAAGCTGCTCTTGAAAACCAAAGACTGTTCTTATCTTCACAATTTTTGTCGCGTCGCTTGAGCTTGCCACCGAAAGGCAGATTAAAGGCTACAGTTCCTTGTACGATGCTGTGGAATAGACGGTCATAGGAATAGGAAGCTTCTAAAGTGACATACTCCTTGTAGCGACCCATCAGACGCGCTTTGCCGCCCCAAGAGGAGGTATCAGAGGCGCTGAAATAATAGGTTCCCGCAGCACCATACAAGTCGTACTTGGTGCTCTGAGTCATATGGACGCCAATTTCTGCATCGCCGCCTGTCAATGCCTTTTTTTGTTTTCTTTTGATAATGATATTGTTGTCATGAAACTTGTCGAAGGAGGTGTCGTATTTATGGCTATTTTTGCGGGCTACAGGAAAATACCCATTGAGGCGGTATTCCATGCGCGATCCAACGAGCTCGATGCCAGGGCTGATCTGATTGACAGTAAATCCGTGGGTTTCCTGACGGACATCGTAATAGCAGTAAATGCCTAAAAGATGGCTGATGGAAAACAGAGCTGTGCGTTCCCCGATCCCAATGTTGCCTGCAAACTTTCCATTGTCAAACACGTGGCCTCGAAGATCTAAGAAGGGCATGAAATGATTGTTGCGATCGTAAATCCCAAATCCTTCCAGTGTCGTATACCCGCTGTGATAACCAACCCCGCGCGCTTCTATATGACGCAAGCCTACATGCATCTTATGGTTTGGAGAGAGGCAGCCCTCGCTAGGTCTTTCCACAGAACTCTGATCATCTTCGTTCATTGACAGAGAGTCTTCGTAGAAATCCTCCTCATCTGCAATCTCATCAAGAGAATAGGGCTGAACATCCTCCTCCTCTACATCTACGACTTCTTCTTCTAAATAGACCATTTCATCGGCAACTTCTTCTTCTAAATAGTAAGAGTGCTCCTCATCCTCAGCGTAAACTGCATTCAAGAAAAAGGGGCAAAGTACCCATAGCGCGCGTAAACTTAGACGCATATTATAGCCTTAGGTTATGTATCAATTTCACTTCCACCATTTGCCTACTGTATTCGCAACGGTCTGAATCGTATTTTGCACTGCGTTTAGTTTATCGATAATATTGGTCTGAACGTAGTCATTGACCTTTTGCAAAGATGCATCTGCAGCTTTTCCCTCTAGAAGGGCTTGTTGGAGAGCGTTGTGGACCACAGTAGGATCGTTGGAGTTCTTGGCAATAGCTAACTGCTTGTCTACGTTAGCCATGTGCTGCAAATAGGCTTTGTAATCGGGGTTATTCTGAAGAGTTTCTTTAATCGTATTTAATCCTCTCTGCGCAGCGCACAATTTGTCATCAGCACCGATCAAGTTCATGATCAAGTCAGAAATAGATGGATTACCCGGCTTATTACCCCAAGGACCATCATAAGGCCAACCATTTTTGTAGGCGGTTTCCCTGATATAATCTTGACCATTATGCTCAATATTGAAGAGATTAGTAATCTCATTTTGAAGATTAGGGAATTGGTCGCTAATGCTATTTTTTTCACTATGGAGATGATCGGAGAGCTCTTGAAGCTGGTTGCGATCTTCATCGATGGTATGCGTAGGTTGTGGAATATCGTCGGGTCCTTTGACTTTGCCTTCATCAATTTTCTTGATGATTGTGGATGCGTAAGTATCACATCCTTGAAAGAGGTTTTGATGGGATGTGATATAGTTAAAATAGCCTCCCGATAAGTGTTGTAAATCGTGCAGTCGATTAGTCAGTAGCGATGTATATTTTTCCTTTAAGGTGTTTACTTCTTGGATGAGATCACTAGGTGATGCTTTTGGGTGTGTTTTCATGTAGTTGAGAAGTTCAAAATAGAATCCATTTTTGTAATGGAGGACAGTTTGTGAGGTGCCGAATTCAGGGTTGCGAGAGAACTCAGGGTTATCGGTATTAGGGCCAGGTGGGTTGTTCACATCATAATAGGGAGGAAAGGGAGAGTCTTTGCCATAAGTGGGCTGATTCGAATGGATTGGACCTGGGCCGGAAATTTCCATAAATACACCTGTTCGACTTAAAATGAATAGTTATTTTGATCTATATCTATTTAAATTATATTTGGCAAAATATATAATTTAAAGTCGATAGCGAAAAGTTCCTTTTAAAGAAGAGTAGCCTTATACCCAAAGTGACTCAAAAATTGGCTCAAAAGAACCCGAAAATCGACTGAAACTTTTTATCGGGATAGGTTCAAGGCCCACAAGATCCTTCGGGTACAAAGAAGACATTGCCGGAGCTAGAAACCGGAGACCCTATATTGTCTTCCAAGGTATCTATGTTGATCTTCCCAGTGCTACCGGTGAATTGGAAGGCAGCAGCCGGGCCTATTGCAACCTGATTACCTGTTATACTTGCGCAAATACCATTTCCTGAACTCGAGTTAAGAAGAATTCCTATCCCCCCTCCTCCAGAGGCAACAGAGACATTGTTGCCTGAGAGGATCGCTCGGCAAGTACTTCCAGATGGCAAGGATGTAGAATCGACTGTAATCCCTGTTGCTCCTGTCGGTACGCTCACTTGGTTATTCATAATGCTTACTAAGGTTGTGCTTTGAACATTGATCCCGAATCCCGCCGTTGCCACAGTGCTGCTGATGGTATTGTTTTTAATGGCTAGCTGTCCGCTAGAAGGTGCGCTGAGAGCAATCCCTGTAGAAGAAAACTGAGAAATCGTATTATTTTGCACTGTCGAATTAGCTGGAATGGAGAGAGAGAAATTAAACCCGCTCACTGTGTTATCCCAAATGTTCACCTGAACAGATCCTTGTTGGGTGATAGTAACCCCATTATTCAATATGGTTGGGCCGGAACTAATGGTGTTATTGTTAATGTTAATTGTTCCCGATGCATTTAATAAAATAGCATTGCTAGTAGAACCAGCTAGAGCAATTGTGATCGTATTATTCTTGATGGTTGCTCCATTGATGCTTGACAAAGATGTAGGAGTGCCAATCGCATTTCCTGTCGAAGAGTTCACGGTCACGATATTGAATCCCGAAACCACGTTCCCGTTATTTAAATCCACAACGTCTAGAGCAGTATTGGTGTTTGTAATGGTGGGATTCGAAGATGTAAAGTGAGGAATTTTGAGTTTTCCCTTTGTTGTGGCGATGGTCTGAGAGATTCCAGAGCCCAAGAAGGATTGACCTGCTTTCAAAGTAATCCCATTTTTCATCCCATTGGTTGTTCCATCTCCTGGAAATACGTAGATCATGTCATTAGCAGAAGAGGCATTCTGCGCTTGGGCCAGTGTGGAGAAAGGGCTTTCATAAGTTCCATTAGAATGGCTTGTGTTGTTGACAAACCAGACCTGCCAGGGTTTTTTTGTCGCTGGATTGATCGCTTTAGAGCGGTGAGTGACTTTTTTGATGACAGGGATTTCGAAGCGCTGAGGAGCAAATGCTGCTCTTGAAAACCAAAGACCGCGGTCTCCACCGCAATTTTCATGGCGGCGCTTAAGCTTGCCTCCAAAGGGCACATTAAAGCCGACGGATCCCTGAACGATGCTATGGAAAAGATGGTCGTAAGAATAGGAAACTTCTAAAGAGATATATTCTTTGTAGCGGCCTGTAAGCTTTGTTCTACCGCCCCAAGAAGATACATCAGAAGCGCTGAAATAATAGGCCCCCGCTGCAGCGTACAGATCATATTTAGTGCTTTGTGTAATATGGACGCCGACTTCCGCATCGCCTCCGGTTAACGTTTCTCTTTGTTTGGCTTTTGTGATGATGCGATGTCCCTTAAATTTATCAAAGTCGAAATCATATTTGTGGCTTTTTGTGTTGCCTACGGGAAAATACCCATTGATGCGGTATTCCATACGCGATCCGACCAGCTCAATTCCAGGACCGATCTGATTGACGGTGAGTCCGTGGCGGTCTTGGCGGACATCGTAGTAGCAGTAAATGCCCAAAAAATGGTTAATGGAAAAAAGAGCTGTGCGCTCACCGATCCCAACGTTGCCCGCGAACTTTCCATCATCGAAGACGTGACCTCTCAGGTCCAAAAAAGGCATAAAATGGTTGTGGCGGTCATATATCCCAAATCCCTCTAGCGTCGTATACCCGCTCCGATAGCCAATGCCTCGCGCTTCAATATGCCGCACACCTACATGCGCTTTATGAAAGGGAGAATAGCATTCCCCCTGAGACGTCTGCATGGGGTGCTCATTTTCTTGGCCCATCGATGAAGAATCCTCATCGGAATCATCTTGATCCGCAATCTCATCGAGAGAATAGGGCTGAACGCCCTTCTCTTCATCTGCAATTTCTTCTTCTAAAAAGTACTCCTCGTCCTGCTGATCTTCTTCGGCATAAAGAGAATTCAGGAGAAAAGGACAAAAGGCTAAAAGAGTGTGTAAGCGGATACGCATAGAGCCCTCATGAATATGAGGTCAGAAATAGCAAATGTACAGCAGTGATGCAAGAAGTTTTTTTTTGGCAGAGAAATGATTGGATTGAGCGGAGTAGAATAAAACGCTCAATCCGCACAAGAGAAATCTATGTTTTTGTAGGATTTACCATATGCCATTCTTTATCAACTATCATAGTTATGCCTATTGCCATCAGAATAAAGTCGAGTAAGGGAACGGGACCGCCTTTATTATGCATCCACTGGTCGTAGAGAGCTTTGTATGCAGCTCCACCCTTCATTGCCAGTTCTTTAATGTGGTTCATCATCTCGCCCATCCATTTTGTCCCAAGCTGATTTTCTTCTGTTTGCAGCTCCTTCCACGAACAGTGCATATGAGAATTGAACCAATTCAGCAGCTCTTTTTCAAACTGCAACACTGCATACGCTATGTCTTGCATAAAATCATTCTCGGGGTTGCCCGTAGGATTGGTGACCCAATTATTGGGTGGCGGGGGTAAGCCAGCATGCAGCGGTCTGTGCGAATCTGGCGGGAGCGAAGAAGGGCCTGTTGGTTTAATATCCATAAAAATACCTCGGTTAATGGTTTTATTTTTTTTTAACTATTATTATTTACCGTTTAATGCTTCCCATTCTTTGGGTTATATCTTGAGTCACTTGATTCGCTGCACGACTGAAGTCGATGATGGCAACAGGGCCGCTTTTTTCATTCTTCCACTTCATATAAAGATCCTTATATGCAGGACCTCCTTTGTCAGCGAGGTCTATAAGGTGATCCAGCATCGCGTGCATCCATTTGACGAAAAGCTCGCTGGACTTCGTATCCAGCTCATCCGACGAACAATGCGGATTTTTTTTGAACCATGCTTGCAGTTCTTTTTCGAACTGCGCTACTGCATACTTTACGTTTTGGGTAAAATCTTGCTTGGGGTTGCCTGTGGGTTTGGTCACCCAATCACTGGGCGCGGAAGTTGATCCGGTTGACCCCGGTTTGCGCTGCTCAGGTGGCAGGGAAGGAGGGCTGGTGGGTGAAATGTCCATGAAAAAACTTCTATTAATTGTTATTCTCTTATTTTTGTTTGCCGTTTAATGCTTCCCAGTGTCTGGTAAGATCTTGTTCCACTGGAAACATTTCAGTGATGTAATGGTTAGAGGCACGACCAGCGATGCCCTGCTTCTGATAAAAATCCTCATATGCAGGACCTCCTTTGTCAGCGAGGCGATGAAGGTGTTCCAGCATTGTTCTTTCCCATTTGTTCACAATCTCGCCGAGTTTCGTATCCAGCTCATGCATCGAACAATGTGGATTTTCTTTGAGCCATTCCCACTGTTCTTTTATGCTCTGTGAGAGTGCATAGTTTATGTCTTGATTAAAATCTTTCTCGGGGTCGCCTGTGGGGTTGGTCACCCAATCACTGGGCTCTGAACCGGGTCCGGTTGATCCCGGTTTGCGCTGCTCAGGTGGCAGGTAAGAGGGGCCAATAGGTGGAATGTCCATAAAAATACCTCAATTAAGGGTTTATTTTTCTTAGGAGGACTTTTGAGAATTTCCGTTGCTGAGCGCTCGTAGCCACACTCTCCCTTAGATACTAGTTTATTAACTCTTTATATAAATGTCAATAGAAGGCTCCAAGATAAAATCATAAGTTATTGATTTAGTGGTAATTATGATAATTCTTAACTAGAATCGACGGAGAAAGTAATCGCGGATTCCCCTCAGAGCGGAGCAATTGCGTTGAATGTTGTCTTTAGACGACTTAGGGCTAAGAATGGAGCATAGAATTTGACTGATGTCTTTGAAAAGATGGGAAAAATAAAAACCATAACGCTTGGCACGGGAGAAGTTCCTTTTAAGGAAAAGCAGCCTGTTTCTGAAATAGTAATACTGCCATAAAGGCCCGCGGTTGCCCCCTTCGAAGGAGCGGGATATTTTGTGCCAGACTTTAGCTTCAGGGATAAAAAGACAATCAAAGCCCGCTTTACGAATCCGCCAGCACCAATCGATCTCCTCCCAGAGGAGGAAGAATTCTGGGGCCATCAGACCCGCTTTTTCAATTGCTTCTTTAGTCACAAAGAGCGCGCAGCCGCAAGCGTAGTTGATGGGGCGGATAACATCCCATTTTTTCTCTAGGTCGGAATCAGGACATCCATGATGAAAGCAGCGCATCGATCGAAGGTGCACATCGCCTCCAGCATGCCAGATGGTTGTAGGATCATCGTAGTAGTAGATCTTGGCTCCGAAAACCCCAGCTTGGGGATGAGTTGCTGCAGCATTTGCAAAAGCACTGAGAAGGGTGGGAGAGACGACGGTGTCATTATTGAGAAGGAGGACGGCATCGGCGTTTCTTTCAAGGCTTAGGCGGATACCGACGTTGTTGCCTTCTGCAAAGCCTAGGTTTGTCGGGTTTTTTAGGTGATGAATACGAGGATGATTTTGAATGGAGGATTCAAGGTTGTCATTGGACCCATTGTCAACGACCAAGATTTCATAGTCCGTATAGTCTTGGCTTTTCAGCGATTCCAAGCATTCTAGAGTGTCGGTCAGATTCTGATAATGCAGAATGATGACCGCTATCTTCATCGTGGAGTCCGATATTGAGTTAAGCTTCTGTCGATTTTCGGGTTCTTTTGAGCCGCTTTTCGACTTCTTTTTCGGGGGATTATATCAAACTTACGTATATAACCCCACGAAAAAGAATCGAAAATCGGCCAA